>JABIZD010000020.1 GCA_018666555.1 Gammaproteobacteria bacterium | reverse complement strand
GAGAGATCAATGAGAGATCAATGAGAGATCAATGAGAGATCAATGAGAGATCAATGAGAGATCAATGAGAGATCAATGAGAGGTTATTAGAATGAAATTGTTCAAGTGGCTGGGCAGTTTGATTGTTATCTACGTTTTATTTGTAGTGATATTCGAAGTAGGTTATTTAGGCATCATGCAACCTTCTTTCGAAGAACGTGGCATTCCAATGTTAGTTCTTACCACTAATGATGAGCATGGTGACGCAGATTCCAGCATGCTGGCTCGGTTTGAGACAAATGGAAAACTCTATGTATCCGCCCACCACTGGACACGGGGTTGGTACCGGCGAGCAATAACCAATCCTGCTGTACAAGTTGAAATTGACGGCATGAAATCTCGGCGGGTAGCTATACCTGTGCTGGGTCAAGAATTCGACGAGATCTCCGCTGCCTACAAATTACCACTGCCTGCAAGGTTCTTGATGGGATTCCCGCCGCCTCGGGATATACTGCGGCTTGATCCAACTGACTGATCCAGAAATGACCAGCTCGGGGTTAGTAGCTATCTTTCGCTCTTCGTTAAATTTATTTCAAAGTCAGCCTTAACCCCACTCTTGCGACCTTTTGATTAAATACTACTTCTGCCATCTCGAGCAGTGTTAAACCGCTACTCAATGTTTAGGATAGATATTACCTAGCAACAAACGGATGGAAACTCCCATGCAAGTACGCTTTCATAGACCTTACTAATTTCTAAAAGAAGGGCATATTATGCCAATGCCGTCTGAGCAGAATATGCGAGAAGCTATCGCTATAAGAGATAAGTCCTTCGATGGAGAGTTTTATTATGGCGTCATCACAACAGGTGTCTTTTGTCAGCCATCATGTTCCTCTCGCCCTGCTAAACCAGAGAACCTCAGATTCTTTCCAAGTATTGCAACTGCCGTGATGGCAGGGTTCCGGCCCTGTAAGCGTTGCCAGACCACTGGGATACCACAAGTTAACCGATTGGTCGAAGTTGCGCGCCATATTGAAGTCCACGCTGGTGAACGGCTCACATTGGTGAGTCTGGCTAAATTTGCCGAACTTTCCCCTTCCCGCCTACAACGGATCTTCAAAGAAGCATTTGGTGTTTCTCCCAAAGTCTATCAAGACGCCCTGAGAATGCGACATTTCAAGCAATCGCTGAAAGCAGGTGATGGCGTAACTGAAGCAATTTTCTCATCTGGGTTTGGCTCTATTAGCCGCGTCTACGGCCAGGCAACCCGCAACATTGGTATGAGCCCGAAAGTATACCGAGCCGGTGGCGCAGGCGAAATCATCGCTTACGCTTGCCGTAACACCGCCCTTGGTCTTATGGCGATGGCAGCTACCAATAAAGGTGTGTGTTTTGTACAGTTTGGTGATGACGAAGTGTCATTGATCACCAAACTGAAGGAAGAATTTCCTAAAGCCATATTAAAGGTTTCACCTGCACTGGAAGCACCTGAACTTGATGCCTGGGTGGAAGCTCTGGATCAGCACATAAGCAAAGGGGCTCCCAGACCTGACTTACCACTTGATATGCGAGGAACAGTATTTCAAATGAAAGTATGGCAATTTCTGCTGACTATCGGGGAAGGCCATATACTCAGTTACTCAGAACTCGCTGCACACATAGACAAGCCAAAAGCTGTTCGGGCAGTTGCGTCAGCATGTGCAAAAAACCGTATTGGCGTACTGATTCCCTGCCATCAAGTGTTAAGAGGGGATGGCAGTCTAGGCGGATACCGCTGGGGATTGGAACGAAAGCGAGCATTGCTGGACGTGACACGAAAACATAGAGCCTAAATCTAAGCCGTTGCAACCAACAATTTATATCCATCCAAGAATTAACCAGTCTTAGCAATGCGAACGGATGAAATCAGTATAGACTTGTCTGGCCACATCTACGCAGTGCAAACTCATGCAAGTAAACTCCAACGATCCCTCCAAACAAATCTGGCCCTATAGATTAAATATAGATCTTTTGTGAGATATTACTTACATGTTACGTTTAATCCGCACCATCCACACTGAACAAGGCTTTCATGCCCTTTCTGAATCTTACGAATAGAGGAGTATATTGTGAGTCTTACTGGCGAATGTTTCTGCGGTGACATCAGATACCAAATACAGGGTCCACTCAAAGATGCCCGATCCTGCCATTGTTCGCGCTGCCGCAAAGCCTTTAGCTCCCAGGCGTCAGCCTATGCGTTAGTTGATCCGGATGATTTCCAGTGGCTCACTGGCACTGACCTTCTATCAACTTACTCCAGTGAGTATGGCTTTGGATTGCAATTTTGCAGCAAGTGTGGGTCTACACTATGTGGCATTTATGAGCATGAGATCCATGGGATTACATTGGGTTGCCTGAATCAAGATCCAGGGATAGAAATCGGCCGACACATCTTTGTTGGCTCAAAAGCAAACTGGGAAGTTATTCCAGACAGTGTCACCCAGCATTTAGGACATAACCCTGAGCAAGGAGCCAGCTAGAGAGTTGAACCCAGCTTTTGTCAAAAATTCTGGTGGATAAAAAATACCAGTCAGGTAAAAATAAATCACCACACCGATGGCGAACCATTATGACGAAGTACCACTTAGTCGTTATCCTTTACTGTTATGCCGCAATGATTACCATAGCCACTGCTGATACATCAACGGATGAACCTACAGCGCACCCGGATGCCGAAACTCTACCCGTTTACATACTGCAATCTGAACATTGCGTTACCACAAAGGCACTCTGCAGGCTTCGCAGAGTAGAGGAAACAGATGATCAGGTGGATATCAAGACACAGATCAACACGCTCCTAGAGCAAGCAGATTTTGACAAAAAACTTGGTTTTGTAGAAAACAAGCTCTACCACCCCAGGTTAGATCAAGACAAAAAACCTAAACTTTACTCTGGCCGGCTAGTCTCTCTTCATGCAAACGGCACCATCAGATTTGCCGGCCAAGCAAAGAAGGGGTTGCTACACGGGGCATTCAAAGTCTTCCACTCGGAGGGTAAGATTGCCGCCACAGGCAAGTTTCGGACAGGTGATTTTTCTGGAAAATACCAGGAGTGGCATCCAAATGGCGCTCTAAAAAAGCAGGGAAAATTCGATAATTCAGGTGCTTTGAAGGGTAAATATGAAGAGTGGTTTGAGTCAGGGCAGAGAAAATTCAGGCATAGACTAGGACTTTTTGAAGAGTGGTACGAAAATGGCAATCTACGCTTCCGAGGTTGTTTCTTTAACGGCAAGCAGTTGGGACAACATCGAGAGTGGTATGAATCAGGTCAACTAGCCCTGAGCTACAGTTCAATTACTGGCCGGGGCGTCTATGACCACCGAGAAAATTACCAGCTAGGAGAAGGTGCTGACCGGTGCAACTATCAAGAGATCCAGTCAAGACTTGCTTTGGAAAAGGTCGGATACCAACATTATCCGGACGGAACTACTCGCTGGAAAGCATCGCCGGCAAAATATACCAGGAATTACCCTGACGGCACACTGGAGCTAGAGCATGTTATGACCCCCAATGGGTCGAATGAAAAGAGTTACCATCTCAATGGGCTTCTGGCTATCGAGAAACACTGGGATTTTGAGGGACGTAAAACAGGCACCTGGAAGGCCTGGAATTATAACGGTGAATTAATCCAAACTGCGGACTATAAACAAGATTGATTGATAAGCAGTCAACGGATCGTTAGTTTGACCCGCATCCTATTGGCAAGCCATATAAGCCTTACAGCGCGCTCTGCGAAAAGAAACCTCTCCTACGCGCTGGCCATTAAGCAACCTCCAACGGCCGGATCCGAGCGATCGAATGAGAACTGACTGCACCTGTGCCTGGCCCGATTACAGCCGCTTTTGCGAAAATCTTTCTCATGTCACAATGGCCATCTAAAATGATATCGTTATATTCGGTTTACTTTATTACCCAGTGTGGCCGATAGTGAGCTTGAACAAATTTCAATCGAGTTGAAGTAGGACTCGATGATTGTTGATTCGGCGCTGTCTGGTTTAGCCTGCAACGGCACTTACCCGGTTAATCACGCTACAACACACGGGTAACTGACAGCAGCGGCAACCTGCTTGCACATGGGAATCTAGCATGGTGGTAGTCGACCGCAGTTAACGAGAAAACTAACTATAACAAGGAGAAGATAAATGGCACCAATACCCCAAGGTGGAACTGTCGCGGTTACCGGCAGCGCAGGTTTTATCGGCGGCTGGGTTGTACGGCTGCTTCTGGATGAGGGCTATCGGGTCCGGGCTTGTGTACGTGATACCAGTGACGACAGTAAGACAGGGTTTCTCAAAGCCATGCCGGGATATGCTTCCGGCCGGCTGACGCTCCACTCCGCTAACCTGGATGACGCCGGCTGTTTTGATGAGATATTCAAGGGCTGCCAAGGCGTCGCTCACCTCTCTCACGTCTCCACTTATGACGATCAGGACTATGTCAAAAAGGTATGTGACCACATCATCAACAGCGTTAACCTGTCGGAAACCGTAAATCGGGTTGTGGTCACCTCCAGTATCGCCGCGGTGATTTCCGAGCAGGACATCCAGGAACTGGTTCGGCGGCCTGTTCTCTACGAAGATCGCTATCCGGATGAGCAGAACCCTAAACGTACCCCAGAACGTGGCCAGGGCTACTCGATGGGTAAAGTACTGGCAGAAAGAGCTTTCTCTGATGCTGCCGAGGCGAGCGGACGCTGGGATGCCATCACTTGCTGTCCTGGAGATAATCTCGGACCCATTCTGTCGCCCCATCAAAAGAACGGAGGCCCCTGGCAGCACAACATCGAGACCATGTTGTTGGGTGAATACACGCAGAATGTCATTGGCGCCTACCGTGCCTGGTTCACTGTCGATGTGCGAGATACCGCAGAAGCACACATTCGGATGCTCGAAAGCGTCAATGTTGTCAATGGCGAGCGATTTATCGCCTGGTCAACAGACACCCGTAACGTTGAAGACATCTGTGCCAGTATTGATCGCCTCCTGCCAGAGGTCGGATTTGCAGGCGCGGAACTAGTCGACCCCCTCCCAGAGAAGGTGCAGGCAAAAGAAGCCATGTTCAGAGCGATATGGGGAGGCTGTGAATTGCGCAATGACCGCATCAGGGAAACCCTCGACATGGAGTTCCGGCCGCTTGACGTATCTATACGCGACTGTGTTGAGTCGCTGTTAACGGTGGCGGGCGTCGAACCCGTGCGCCGGACTGCTACTTAACTATAGCCGTTGCACCATATTTGCGAGCAAACCACGCCACGCCGGGATGGCTCGATGACAGACAACGTAGGTACCCCCCATCTCTATATCTGAGAGAGCCACAAGTGTCCTATTAACTGCTTTAGGCGAATGGAGCAAAGTCGTTCATTTCAAATGAATAAATTCTATTGCTGCTTAGCACCTTAGGGGAACTGCGAACACAGCAACGTGCAATATCGCAAAAATGGCAATCAGCTGAACTAACATCACGGCCGCTGTGCAGCACAACCGTTTAAATGTAAACCCAGTAAAATGAGGATACGTTAGCCTGTGATCGAGAATCTCTTCACTTCAGGCTTCAGGCTCAGGCTGGAAAAACACCAGCCAGAATATGCCAGCAACTTGAGAGAACCCGCTATAACCATGCAACAGCCCTGGTAAAGGAGGACTACCAATTTGCAAGGCAGGATTACCAATTGGGTTTGACCGTGACACCCAGGCGACTCTTTACATGGCATATGTTTTCGCACCGGAATCACCAGCAGACTAGCGCCAACCAAAGTCGAACTATCCTTCCAAATTCATTCCCAGGCTGATAATTTAATTAGATTAGTTTCTCTAAACTAGTTAACAAAACAAAGGAGTTAGACCCCATGAAGCACCTTATTCTTATGTTACTCGCCTCAACATCGCTGCTGTCTTTCGCTGACAATCACAATGAAACTGCAGGCAACAAATTATTCGCTATCGAAACTCAACTATGTAGTCTTAATAATGGCAAAACGATGAAACAGTACCAGGCTGTTATGAATCAATACTACAGATTTGCCGATAAGCACAAATTTGATATCGTCGGTGTCCGGCAAACTCCACTCTTTACAAATTCAAGCCCCTCTAACCCCGCAACTCATGATTTTAATGAACGCTGGGTTTCCTCGTTCGAGGAATCAGGCAGCAACTGGGAATTGTTGTTAAATGATCCAGAAGGCCAGAAAATTATGGCCGAATGGACCGAGGTTGCTACCTGCTATGGAAAAATGAGCAGCGGTTACGCTTTGTATATGGACGCCGAAGCTATGAACGAGGATGATAATCGCATCGTCACCTGGAACTGGTGCACCAGGAAACAAGAAATTTCCTGGGACAACATCAATCAGCAGCATCAGAGCATAGCCGCCGAGATTGAGGGGAAGCTGCCAAACATCGCCTGGCTGCTGTATTTTCCGCAAATCGGTTCAGGTGATGCCCCCGGTGATTTCGCCCATGTCTTCGTTTACCCTGACATGAACGCCTTCATGGCGGAGAGAGAATGGTTCAATAACCAGGAAGGCTGGCGTATCCAGGATAATTATTACAATACTTATGCTGATTGTCGTGGCGATTCAGCCATGTTCGAAGAAGTCATCTACAGACCGAAGCGTAATTAACCAACAGCGCAATCAAGGGCTTGTATCCAGCTATTTCAGGGCAAGCCCGACAGTGCGCAGCGTAAGCTAAACCAAGCTCTTAGCACCCTGCAGTACTCCGAACGTGTTACTACTGAATACGACCAACTAAGGTGACTACCGAGCGAGCAGGCAGAAGGTAAGCGCCTGGTGTGTCAGTTGAGGTCATCAAGGCTAGATTATGGTCTGCGTTGGTAACAAAAACATCATACCCGGCAATCTTCTCAGATGAACTGACACCCTCAATATTGAGTGACAAAGACTGCTCAGTCGCGCTTGCATTGATAGCGACTACGACCAGACGAGTACTGCCAGGGTCTTTGTATGCAGACGCCATTACCCCATTTAAGTTGTCTGCACCGGTTAGATCGACTCGGAAATAACCTGGCCGGATGAAGCGACTGAAATTGCCCAGCGTCCACATCACCTTAGAGGTCTGTAATGTATTGAAAGCCAGGGAGGGTGCTATTTTCAACAAGCCGTCTTTATAGTTATAAGGGGTAAGTGCTAACCACCAGAACCAGGCAGAAACGTTCAGACGGGTCAAATCACGATGCATGACCCGGGCAACGTGAATGGCGTAATCCATATCTTCAACATCAAAACCGTGCCCCGTGAAAGGCCTGAGAAGACTTGCCTCTCCCAGAATCGAGAATTCACTCATCCAAAGGCTGGCCTCCGGTGAGACCAAACGCAGGTTAGTGAGTACCGCATCCCGCAGATCTCCCAGGCGACTCCCATCAGCATCAGACCAGTAACCATGCAAGGACAGTTTATTACCAATTATCGGGTTTAGCTCACTATCCCCGAGTAATTGATCAATGTAATTTCTGTAAATACCAAGCCCCCTGGCATTCATACCGACCTGGTAAACACTGCCATCAAAATTTTTCTTGGCTGCATCGCTTAATGCACTGCTGTACTCCGCAACCTCACCCGCAGCTATTTTAATGTCGGATTCCAGGCCAGCGGCTTTCAGCTCGGCATAGAGTGCCTTGTAGACGCTTTTCAGCTCCTGCAGGTTATATCGATTAGCTTCCTGGGACTGATGCTGCCACGACCAACTTGGCTCGTTGACTGGGCTTATATGGTTCACCGCCACACCGATACGCTCACCACGCAGGTATAAGAGAACATCCACAAGAAACCTAGCAAAATGCTTCAATTGCTCCGGAGATAGATTGCTAGAACCAATTTCGGTGCCGTCGCCCGGGTGAGCAAGTCCATTCTTAGTCGCCCAAATCGGCGGGCTATTAGCGAAGGCTACAAATTGTTTGACCCCCAGCGCCTGGGCAGCCTGCAACAGCTTAATCTGGCCAAGCTGCTTGCCCTCAGCGATCCCTGTATAAGGCCCCGGTATCATCAGCTCGGTTCTGCGCAAGGCATCCTGAATCTGGCTGGCACTACCTTGTTCATAGCTGCCTGCGCCTATATTAAACCGCCAGGCCGACAAGCCAATCCCTGCATGGGTAGAAAACAACAACCTGGCGAGCTGCTCAACCTGGTCCGGCGAATTTTCGCTCAGCCACAAATTAATAGTCGGATTGATGGACCAGGCATCAGAGGCACCAAAGCCGTCAATACGCTGCTGAACTTCCTGCAGATTTATCCGAACAGGTGTCATGGCACCGGGTTCTGCGTAGAGCGCTATGCCAACAATCAGCAAAAGAGTTCGCAGGGAGTTGTTTAACATGCCGTTAGATAATCTATCTGGGTTGCAAGCTTACCTTATACCGGTTGATGGCCAAGCTGTAGCCTTATCGAGACAAAGTTCAAGCCAGTAGCAAAACTTTGTTCTGAGCACATAACTTGTTAATCTCAAAGTAAAGTCTTAGCCTTAATAAAATAGTCACTGGCATTCAATAATCGCTCCTTTCCACTGCATACGAGTCGTTATCTCTGCGCATCTTGTGGTTCTTGGTAAAAACAAAATTTATGTAGATCCTTATCGTGCACTGCATCAAAAGGTTGATCTATATTGTTTGCTAATTCACTGCAAGCAAAACTAAACCAATTCATGCCAGGTCTTGTTCCAAGCACATAGGACTGCGTCCTTTAAAAAACCTGTTGGCTCATCAAAGTTAACCAGAGTTGCGGGTTTAATCCGCCCTGGGCAAGAATACGCCAACCGATCAGCCCACAAACTGGCTGGCTAATTTAATGATTAAGTGCTGATCAACCCAAAAACTGCCACTCCTTGAACGACGGGATTTGTTCCATCTAATAGTGATCACCTTTATTACCTGCAGCAGATAATGTAAAGTACTCTTTACATTATTTCCTACAAATACTTATGGATATACAACCTAAACAGTCCTCTTACCTGAAGGCACCCCTGTACCAACTGTTGATCGATCTCGTCCTTTTTGCTTTTGGCATTATTGGCACATTTGCACTGACCGAAACGCTACTTCCAGTTAGTGGCGCCTGGCAACCGTATCTAGCAGTATTGCCTGGCTTGGCTCTAAGCACGCTGATTCTGGTTATCTACCGATATGTACGTCATTACGATGAGCTAGCACGGCAGTTGGCGATTAAGGCCTTAGCAATGAGCACGATTGTTGGAAGCATCGTCTTATTAGTGTCTATCACACGCGCATCTATAGCCGGTTATGCAGAACTCGAATCAGGGCTAGTGTTGATGGCTATAGCACTGACCTTCGTTCTAACAAGCCTTTATCTGAGTTGGCGCTACCGATGAACAATTGTGTACGAGAATTGCGAAAGAAAAACGGCTGGACCCAATTGCAGTTAGGCGAAGAGTTACAGGTATCCCGTCAGACGATCAACGCCATCGAGAACGACCGTTATGATCCCAGCCTTTCCCTGGCGTTTAGCATTTCCAGGATATTTGCCCAAACCATAGAGGATATTTTCAAAAGCGGCAAGGAGCAGACCTGACTGCCCGAATTGCTATTACCTGAATACAGCCTTCTTGCCGAGCAAGTTAACTGCTTGAGGTGATAGCCTACCCAGAGGCTTCTGAGAGGAACAAAGGGGTTGCCATCACAAGCAATAAACTGACCCACTAAATCCTGCGCTTACCTGCGCTCATTCCGAATTCCCTCCTGAATAGACCTTTATCTAATACCAGGGTTAGCAATACCGAGCGAAATACCGACCATAGATTCCTTAACCAAGCGCGTGACTGCCCCTCTGAAAAACCTAATGACTCGGTGTAACTCCTTCAATCGTGCTGAGATATCGAGTTGATCGAAGCTTAGCATTTGAAAAAATATTCATATAAAACAAAGCATAATCGAGTTGATGATAGGTACCCATGGCATCCTCCTCGAATCCTGCCGGTAAAGACGGACTTGCGTACAACGTACCCTGTCGACACTGGGCCCCGGTTAATGCCTTAATTGGTTTAGCCAATGGTCCATAATGCTGACCAACCGGCTCGTCCGAAAGACTTCCGATATTCCCATTAAAGGTGCCAACAGGGACCAAGGAACCTTCGTTAAGACTGGCAGGTGCTCGCTGCTGGGTAACCTGCCACAGTAACGGGTTCGTACACAGGCTCTGTTCGTCTCGCGGTAACGGCGGCTTCCCTTCAGGCATGGCATCCCAGGCAACAATACAGCCCAGATCGCCCTCGCTCATACAAGCCCTGACATGCTCAAGCGAGTCAATCCAGGCAGTCGTTACAGGAATAATAATTGGCCCTAACAGATAAGCCGCGATCAGGCGACGATGCAGATCAGTAGGGTCAATGAGCTCCTCGAGCAGGCGTTTTGCATGGTGGCTACCCTGACTATGACCGGCAATAATGAAGGGCTTACCCTCATTTTTATGCTGCAGATAATACTCGAAGGCTCGCCTGACATCCTGGTAGGCAAAATCAAGAATGATATCTCGGTCTTCTATCGAGCTCAGGAAATAAGAAAATATATTAGCTTGACGATATCTCGGCGCAT
>JABIZD010000082.1 GCA_018666555.1 Gammaproteobacteria bacterium | reverse complement strand
TTATCAGCGCCGAGCCTTTCGCCAAGATCCTTCTCATCAACTGTACCAGCCATATGCTGTCCAGCCAGCTTACTGTTATACATGATCTTTTTAACCGGCGTGACTGATAACACCGTACGCAGCGGCGAGTCAAGAAAGTCTACCCAGTAGGCTTCTCCATCGGGATTGCCGGGGTTTAGCTTTTTTGCCAGTAACTGATAGAACCAGTGTTTAGTCTGTTCATCATTATGAAACTCTCCGGTTCCCTTAAATGTGATCGCGCCACCAGGTAGATCCGGCGCGCCACCAGGACCATAACCCATGCTGCTAACATTAACGGAGACTTTAGGGTTGCGTTTTATGGCTGAGGTGCGATGCCGATGCTCGGCAAAGGTGATCCAAATTTTACCTCCCTCCCAAACGAACGCATGGGTCACACCCACCGGCCAGGAGTCTCGGGTTGCCCACATCAGGACACACTCCATGGAGTGACACATCAGCTGGTCAACCTGTTCTTCTGTGAACGGGTAAACCGATACAATTTCATGGTCATGAGTCCGGGCCATCTGTAACTCCTTTTAAATCGAATCAAGCGCTGCCAGAACTACAAAAGGTTCTGCCATTCAGGCGTTAATATACCATGGATAGATTCCAAATCGAGTGATTCAAGGCATCAAATTCAGCTAGTGCAAGTCAGCGCTAGCCTGCAGATCACCATGTCTCCCCGTAGGGCCTGATGACACTTTCAAAACTCCAGGCAGATCTTGGCTGACTGACCAACCTGTAACACTCGGCTGCTATATCCCTGGGCTGGCAGAAGAATTCAAGAGGTTTGTCTGCATACCGCTTGCGAGTCCAGGGCAGGTCAATCACTGCATCGATCGCGCAATAGGCAACATGAATGCCCTCAGGTCCCAGGGACCTGGCCATGCTTTCAAGTAAAATCCGCTGTGCTGCTTTAGTGGGCGCAAACCCGGCAAACCCAGCCTTGCCTCTATAGGCGGAAGTGTTTCCCGTTGCCAGAATGCTACCGCTACCCCGCTCAATCATGGCAGGGCCAAGCCAGCGCGCAAGGTGTAGCAAGGCCATGGTATTTACCTGAAAGTTCCGCTCAAGTACTGCTGGTTCGATATCCATAAAACTGCCGAATGCACCTCCGACAGCATTATGAATAAGCACATCGGGGGAGCCATGATCTTGCTCGATCAGTGATAGCTGAGTGGTTAACCGATCTATATCTGTAACATCACACGGAAAAGCAGAAGTGCCAGGAATCATCTTGACCAGTTCCTGCAAACGTTTTTCGTTCCTGGCCATCATGGCAACGCGATAGCCGTGGGAAGCAAAATACCGGACGATAGCGCTACCTGTACCAGGACCTACGCCCGTTACCAGAAGCAATTTCGATGAATTATTCATGGATTCACTATCTCAATTGAGCAGCGATTGAAAATCTTTTTGGTCTGCACAGCGCATAGCCAGTTGACTGCTAATTTGCGGATATTTCCTTGACCTTGATGCGTAGACCGTCTGCCCTGACCAGAATTTTCGCACCCATGAAGCCCTTTTCGAGTCGAACTAGATCGCCTTTCCTGAATTGGCTAGGTGTAGTTGACCCCTTCGAAAAACGGCGACCATCTTCAGCAATATAAGTAACCCGCATAATTTTATTACGGTATATATCGACAATCTTAATCTCATCGACTTCAGGCTCCATTGCAATTACGGTTTCGAGAACTTCTTGTCGAAGCGCTTTTTTAACTTCAGTGGTTGCGCGCACTTCTTCAACTTCGATTATTTTAATCTGCACCCTATCGGCCATCTTGTCATAGCATTCAAGGCGCGTATCCACATCCTCTATAGCAGCACATTCAAGCAGGCTGGCTGAAAAAACCTGAGGAATCACCAGACATAACAATAGCCCAAAGGTTATTTCTTTCCAGCTAGACTCCATGCCAATAATCCTTTTTCATCATAGATTTCCTTACATTCTAACATCTCTATACCTGCTCCCTTACAGAGCTCCTGAAATTCACTGATTCCAGCCTTATCCTTAGCAACCGAAACCATTTCCTCAAAGCGTAACCGATAGGAGACAAATTCTCGTCCTAAATCGTCAATAAAAGCCTGACGTTGTTCCTGACCTTGGTTGAGAACTCGAAAAAATTTCAATATTTGGGTCATGAATTCGAACATAGTCGCATTAGCTGTTGCCGGATTCGTATCGGAAAGATATCTGGTAGCTAACTGGTTGATTTGGCCTCTAGCGCCTTCAGCCTCGGGACTTTGTTTTAGCGCTGCTTTACCCTTACTTCTCAGAACATCTTCAATTGTCTGTAGACCCCCAATTGCTTGGCGTATGTCAACCTCAATATATTCATCTACTGCTTTTTTGGACATTTTGGTGACAATGGAAGAAGCATGGTGGAGCAGAAAATTAACCTCACCACCGGTTTTGAGAACACGAAATAATTCAGGAACAGACCGACTTAGATCCGAATATTCGAGACCAAAGATTGAAACGACTTGGTCAACCTGAGCAGAAGCAAGGGGGACTTCCTCCGCTCCTGTACCGGAGAGAATCTCCGGGGGATAAACGGCTTGCCATAACATCTCTTGGGCAATGGAATTTATCTGTATATCCGCCACGTCCAAGCCAATATATTTAAGGGCCTTGCCGTCCTGGAGCAAATTAGTCAATAGCGCTGTATTGCCACAACCAACGTCCAGTATCGTCTGGCCTTCTTCCATCCCAGACAGGATTTGCTGCCACCATGCACCTATGGGGCCTTCATAACCTTTTTCGAAATAAGCACCGAAGGTTGTCGTATGTCCACTGTTCCAAAAATCTGTCCAATGATTTTTCATAGTTAAAAAAAGGCCCACCTCCTTGCGGGAGGTGAGCCTTGTTTACCTCCAAGTCCTGCTTAGAACTCTAACGTATATTCAGCATAGACAACCCGACCCGTAAGTGGGTACTGGTATTCATCAGCCATACTGCCAGCAGCATTTAACAACGGATCTTCATCCGTTATGTTAGTTGCACCGACTTTGATCCGTCCATAGCCATCCAAATCGTAACTCACTGATGCATTCAACTGTTCCCAGCTGTCATACTTCTCGTCACCATTTCTTTCCTTGGATTCGCCAATGAAGTCCATCGCTACACTAGCCGACCACTTATCCATGGACCAGGCTACGTAGGCATTGGAACGCCATTCTGGAAAGCCCAAATCACCAACGCCATCACCTAGCTCGCCAGTTCCATAGGTAAGTTCATAGGAATATTCTAGATACTGCGATGCGTCAAAAGAGAACTGGAAAACACCAAAACTAGTGTCCATAGTACCGCGCAAAGCATAATCTACACCGTTATATTCAAACTCGGTAAAACCATTTTGGTATCCAGCGGAGATTTCCTCTACTTTACCTGCGGAGTTTCTAGTTACTGCAGAGTTACCACCTGATGTCTGATAATCAACATTCAACTGGTCCTGAGCAGAGGTGTACTCAATCGCATTATCGATTTTCAAATTAAAGTAGTTAATACCAACAACCCAGTTATCTATAAACTCATAGTCGACACCAAAAGAAAAGGTTTCTGACTCTTCTGCCCCGAGGTCCGGATTGGAACCGATATAAGTACTGAACTGTTCCGTCGGACAAGGATCTACGCCATTTTGTTGACAGCCCCAGTAGTCAGTTGCACCTTCGGCAGAGAACGTAGTCAAACCATACATATCTGACAGATCAGGAGCACGGAACCCTTGGCCCCAGGATGCTTTTAAGGTCACCTGCTCAAATCCAGGCACGTTCATCACAGCACCGATTCTTGGCGAAGTCGCATTACCAAAGTCTGAATACTCGTCAACTCGAACGGCTGCATCTATTTCAAGCCAATCCGTTACCGGCAGTATTGCTTCTACAGTAAAGGCCTTAACATCACGATAGCCTTCGGCTGAGTTACCAGCTGACCCGCCGACTAACCCTGCTTCAGACTGAGCATCAACTAACGCTGCGTAATCAACTTCGTAATATTCGGCGGCGAAGTATGTAGAGGCTGTACCACCAGCCATATCAAACATATCCCATTGCAAACCAGCAAAGAATCGAGTAACCGACTGACTCTCGTCCTGCAGAGTAGTGGTCTTCAAGTTGGCTACAAAGGTATCAAAGTCACTAACACCATAGGCAACATTATAGGCCAGCCCGGCATAACTTAAATAATAAGCACCGATTGAAGCTGTTGTATATTCCGAGTTCGAAGCAGTTACTTCAAAACTAAAATCGTCAGAAAGGTCGCCCTTCAATCCTAGATTAATGTCGATCAAAGTATCATTGACGACGTTATCTCGGGTACCAATATCTGTCCACCGGAAGTAACCATAGGTCGCTCCAATTGTATTCCTGGGATCACCGGGAATAACCGGCCCTGGAGCCGCAGGCGGCGCGTAACGGCCAAAAGACTGGTTATCTGAAATAACGACATCTACAAAAGCATCAACATCATCGGTGAGTTCATATTCTGCACTGATCCAGGAGTTTACCCGCTTGAGGCTGGCTCTGTTAGCAGATACCAGAGCATAGGCGTAACCACAGTAATAACCATAACTGTAATAGCTCATAACTCCCTGAAAGCCATCTTCCTCAGTACAATTATCGCCTGGGTGGAAGAACCATGTGCTGGAATCATTCGGGTCAACGGCACCACCGGTATAACCAGGGTTAATCAGTGTGTAGCCATAGACGGATATACCTTCTGTCTCTTGGTAACCATCAATTTGACCGTTACCATTCAGGTCGCTTTTACGTGCCTTGGTAAATTCACGGTCTGCATCATATATCTCGTCCCGAGAATCATATTCCAAAGCAAAAGTGATACTACCGCGGTCTGAACTAGCACCAGTCAGAATGGAGAAGCTTTCCTCGTTTCCGCTATCCCGCTCTCTATCACCGTAACGCGCTTTCAATCTGAAACCGTCATAGTTCTTTTTGAGTATGATGTTAACAACACCGGCAACGGCGTCAGAGCCGTAAACCGCCGAGCCACCATCTGCAACAACCTCGATTCTATCCAAGGCACTAAACGGAATCATATTAAGGTTAACGGAACCACCACCGCCTAATGAAGGCGAACCAGTCATTCGTCGGCCATTGATCAAAATCAATGAGCGAGACGAGCCTACACCACGCAGATTAATGGTTGCATTGGACTGCGCACTACTTCCTGAAGATTCCCGGAAGGAGCCTAAAGAGTTCAGATTAGAGCTCCTAAGTGCATCAGCAACGCTGACATCACCGGAAATTTCCAAATCTTCGGCAGTAATAACCAATGTTTCCTGCGAAGCCGTATTCAGCGTTCGCTTAATTCGCGAACCAGTAACGACGACTTCTTCCATGCTTTCAGCTGACTCATCATCATCAGCAGCAAACGCTGCCGAACCTGCCAGCATTGCAAGTCCAGATGACAGGCCTAAAGCTAACCTAACCCCTGACCTCAATTTATAGTTTTTTGACATAGTTTAAAATCCTTTATTCGACTGTTTAAAGCGTACCTCACCATTTTAAATGAGATATCGCTTGCTCACGGCTTACTCCCCCGGCCTCGAGAATCTTAATCTTAGATTAACAAAAGCAATAAATCAAAACTTATCTGAACTGTTATGTCCTTCGTTATAGATGGCTTTCCGAAGATGGCTTGCCGACAGGCCGTTAAAGATCAGTTGCCATTGTTTACCCTACCAATATTCTCTCTTACACCCGTACCCGAGAGGGCCCATAACACCACCGGAGAAAAACCATTATATCAACGCCAATCGCAAGCTGGCTATTTAGATGGAATAAGGTCGAATGCCACTGTGATTCTCGGTTGGTTTGACTTAAATGGCAGAGTTTCGTGCCAGATATAACTCGGAAAAATAATCAGTTTGCCGACAGCTGGCGCTATATACAGCTCTGGTACAGCCGAATAGGGCACGCCCACCCCAGGTCTTCCGAGGGCCAACCAGCCTGATTTATCCGATGTATTCGAAGAGGTTTCTATCTCATCGGGCACCTCAAGATAATAAACACAACTCAACCAACCCTTGCTGTGGACATGGGGCTTATGGTGCCCACTGCCCTTTAGCAGGATTGACCATGAACTCTCAACTTGGAATTTCCCCAAGTGCCTCTTCGAGACCTGAACCGGAGCTATTTCATCAAAGTAATTCTTATCCATCACTTTACCGAGAGCAGCAAGCAGGTGGTTCTTCAACTTGTTCAGGGCATAGCTGGGGTGTGAAAACAGGTTTCCTGCAGACTGAGTTCCTCCTATCACACTCTGATGGAGAGGATTACGCTTGAATACATGCAAGTCCGAAACAAAACCACTGACAAGCGTATTCATTTTAAACAGCTCTGCTTGATCGCAATAATCATGCAGATCAATCTCAACAACAAATCGCTCAAGCCGGTATTCCCGGTCATAATAAACGGCCTCCGCAGGGCTCATCTCAATCCCTTTTAGGACACTGCCTTTTAGCGCAATCAAATACTGATTGTCAGGATCATCTGTCAACAGCTGATCAACCAGGGCATCAGCTTCGGCCATCAGCTCGAGACCTAGATAAGCCTCAACAAGCATTCTTTTAGACAAAGGCCTAACAATAAAGGAAGCAAGATCAACAATCCGCTGGTAGCTGGCTTTTTTCAATAATAGTCTAAGCTGTGCATTTAGAATGTCCGCGTTCTCATAGGCTTGACCATAGTCAGAGCTAGCCAAGAGCTGGGCGGCTTCTTCCGGACGATCCAAACTAACCAAAAGAGTAGCATAATCACTTACTAATCGAGGATTTTGATTTTCAACTGAACGATCCTGATAATGGCTCAAGTAATCTTCGTCATCAAGTTCATAGCGGACTATCGCATAAACCCAGTTGATGGCTGCATCTTCAGGATACCGCTGCATTCCGACTTCAAGCCATTCAATAGCCAGATCATTTTCCTGAAGCGCCACAGCGACTACAGCGGCCTCGCTATAAAGACCTGCTTCGGTTGGCTGCAACGAAAAGGCTTTCGAGAGACAACTGACGGCCCCTTGCTTGTCGCCTAACTCTTGGTTGACCTTGGCCATTCGAAACCAAACGACTGCATTCGAGGTCTGATCAATCAGCATGCTCTCAAGAACCCGTTTAGCCGCATTCCAATTAAATTGGCCTTCAAGTGCTTTCACCAAACCCAGCGCACCTTTTACGTAGTTACTTCTGAGTTCCAGAGAGCGCCTAAAAACAGACTCTGCTCGACTGAACTCTTGCATTTCTATCAGGCATAGTCCGAAATTATATAAGTACTCAGGTTTGGTTGAAGCAAGAACTATACTGCGATCAAAGTACTTAACGGCATCATGATAACGACCAACTTTTCGCAGACAATCCCCAATGCTATTCAGGACATCGTGGCTATTGGGACGTTGCTTTAATAACGAGACGAGAAATGGTACCGCGAATTCAGGCCGCTTGGCCTTAATATTTGCTTCGGCAGCCAATCCCAGGAACTTAGCATCTGCTTGCATTTCTGAAGCAATAGAATCAAGTTTGTCAGCAGCCAGCGTAAACTGTGCTCCTTTCATGGCCAACACCGCTTCACGTAGAATGGGCGCTACTGCCTTATTATCAGCTATTGCCATGGGCTCAATATCCTAGAATTTTTCCTCAAAAATGACGGACTCACTGCCAACTTGCTTCTACCACGCGTTAAACAGTCGAATTTACAAAAAAAACCACCTAAACTCTGTTTCTGATTTACCATTTCGGATTTCGAATATGAAAGCGCATTCAGCACACCAGAAAAAAACTCATTGTAACCTTGTTAATGCTTTGGTTTGCACATTTTTATTATGCCTGACCTCCATTTCCTCAGCTGAGCTCATAGTACAAACCGAGCTGATAGAAAAGCTGATTAAAAAACCTCAATACCAATCCGTGAAAATTTCCCCTGAAGGCGATTACTTCGCAGCCATGATAATTCACGAAGAAAAACAAGCAGTCGTCGTACTGGATCGAAAAAAAGGCAATAAAGCCATCAATTTTATCCATTTTAGCGGTGATACGATGGTTGCTAACTTTCACTGGGTCAGTCCCAAGCGTCTACTCATTGCAAAAGCCAGATTTGTACCGGGCTTTGAAGCACCTCGCAGCACAGGTCAATTATGGGCTGTTAACGCTAATGGCAAACAAGCTGTTGACATATTTGGATACACAGCAAAAAGAGACCCAGAGCCAGTTTTTGGGAGCTTTATCAGGGCGATAGATGACCGGAAAATTCTTGTCCTGTCCAGACCATGGGGCAACGTTCGCGGCAAACAAAGTTACAACACCCTGGTTCAGGTCGATACGATCAGCGGCAAGGTCAAGAAAATTCGCAAGGGCAGCCTGAGAGGCTCAAGCATATTAGTTGATCACAACAATAAACCCCGCATCGAAGTGGGTTCGGGTGATAACCTGCAAGATACCGTCATTGCTTACCTCGACAATGAGGATGAATGGCAACAACTCAAGACGCCATTTTACAAAGACCTGATGCCACTGGGGTTCAACAAAGACAATGATGGCGTTTATCTTCTAGGACACAAAAAGGAAAATACAGAAGGAATCGCAGCGATTTGGCAGTTATCCATGGCTTCAGGGGAAATCACCAAAATATTTGAACCTGCCAGGGTAGACCCCAGCCCTGTTTATGACCAAGGTCATCTGATAGGAGCCTGGACCGAAGAATTTTATCCCGAATACACCACGCTCGACAGCACAAACACCAAGAGCCAGATTAGAGCCGCAGTATCAAATGTGTTCGAAGGTTCCTGGGTTGGCGGACTGAGCAGCACAGATGACTACAGTGAAACTGTTCTCGTCGTCCAGTCAGACAGAATACCCGCACAATTTTACATTTTTGACAAATCAAAAAACAAACTCAGCAAGTTATTTGATTCCTCACCTTGGCTAGCAGAGCAGAATTTTCAATCCATGGACGCAGTTGAATTCCTGGCCAGGGATGGCCAGGCCATTACCGGCTACCTGACCGAACCTGCTGCAGATGTAGCAAGACCCTATCCCTTGATTGTTATTCCCCATGGAGGACCCCATGCTCGTGATAGCTGGTCTTTTAACCGGGAACACCAGATTTTTTCTGCCCATGGCTTCGGTGTACTCAGCGTCAACTTCCGCGGTTCAAGCGGTTTTGGTAAAGCCTTCCAGGCTGCAGGATACGGCCAATGGGGCGGAACAACCCAATTTGATATTATCGATGCCACTCGCTGGACCATCAAAGCCGGCCTAGCCGATCCAGAAAATATACATATCTATGGCGCCAGCTTTGGTGGTTATTCCGCGTTGCAGAGCCCGATCCTTGCTCCCGAACTATTCAGATCTGCCATTGGTTATGTCGGCGTGTACGATCTACCTTTTATGACCGAAAAAGGTAATGTAAAACACTACAGAGGCGGCATAGCCTACCTGCACCAAACTTTAGGGACTGATCCAGATGAATTAATTGCTCAATCTCCTGCGAGAAATGTGGATAAACTCACCATCCCCGTGTTTATTATTCATGGAGAGGAAGATGAACAAGCCCACTACGGGCATGCCTTAAAACTGAAAAAAGCGCTGGATAAAAAAGGCCATCCCTATCGCTGGCTGACCAAAAAAGGGGAAGAGCATGGTTTCTATAAAGAGGAAAACCAATTAGAGCTTTATCAGGCAATACTCGATTTCCTGGCTGACAACAGTGGCTAAGCCAGCAACCGGTATCCAACACTCCAGGGACTTGCATTCATGTCATAATCTAGTGGGATAAAGTTAAACCAGGTTAGCGGGTTTATCTCGGACCATTATTTCAATAATGGAAAGCAACTGCTATAAGACAACCTTTATAAGACAAGCTTGATGCAGCTAATATTCAGCCAATTGACCGCAGCTAGCAGGTAATCTGATGGCATTCTTACCAAGTCGATGACAGACGACAAGCTGCACCGCTAGAAACGTTTGCCCGGGAGAAGGCATGACCGCCAAAGTAGTTGACTATACGCAGTCGCAGACAACGATCACCAATTACTCCAAAACAAGATATATCAGTTCCGATATTATGGACCAGGAATGGAACAGTATCTGGCAGGGTACATGGCTACTGGCAGGTTTGACGAGCGACCTTGAAACACCCGGCGACTACTTTGTTTTCAGTATCGGTACAGAACAAATTCTCGTCAGCAAAACCAGCAAAGGCACGATTGAAGCCTTTTACAATGTCTGCCAGCATCGGGGCAATCAGTTGGTAACTAGCCGTCGAGGCAATGCAAAAAGCTTCCGCTGTGCTTACCATGCCTGGACCTATGATCACGATGGAAATCTCAAATCTGTACCTTCGAAAGACAGGTTTAAACTTGATCCCCACTGTGAAAACCTGGCCTTGAGAAAAGTACACTGCGCCTACTGGAATGGTCTGGTCTTTATCAATCTGGCCGAACAGACAGAAACCCTTGAAAGCTATCTTGGCCCGGTCGCTGACCTACTCGAAGCCTATCACTTTGAAGAGATGACCTTGGTCCAGGACCAGACCGTGCACCTGGATTGTAACTGGAAGGCCGTGGTGGACAATTTTGGCGAGCTCTATCATGTCGACTTTCTCCACCCGCAACACAAGCGCATGGTGGACTGCCGCAATGATATCGTTCGATTATTTAAAAATGGCCATACCGGCGTCGAAGTACCCGGTGCGACGGTGAATCCCCGATACCCTGTTCCCGAGCATCCCACTGACATTCAATCCAGCCAGTTGAACAGTCTTGGCCTGAACCCCGACGATTTCAAAGGACGTGTCCTCGATATCCGCCAGGCAGTCCAAAAACAAAAAAAGTTGATTGACACAGACTTGGGCATGAACTATCACAGATTCAGTGACGATCAGTTATCCGATGTCTGGCAATACAACCTGTTCCCCAATGCGATCCTGTCCTTTACACCCGAACATTGCTGGATTCTAAGGCCTCGGCCTCATCCTACGGACCCACAGAGATGTGAATTCGACAAAATCAGCCTGGTGAAATTCGCCAACAGCACTGATCCAAACAAAGATATTCTAGGACCAGGCAAAACTTCTGCACTTCTCAATCCTTCAGACAAGACAAATAGCGAACGCAAACGACCTGAAACAGATGTCTTTACATATGACCAGGTCATCAACGGCGAAAAGGATATGACGGACACGATCAATCAAGACGTTGCTCTACTCGGAGGCGTACAAAAAGGCATGGCATCGAAAGGCTTTGACAAGGTCTTTCTCAGCGATGACGAGGTCCGCATCCAGCATTTTCACGATCATCTGGATTTACAACTCCACAAAGACCCTCCTCACGAGTAGCGCCGGTCGATTGATACCCTGTTAGCCAGCCAGGTCAAAAATCGGATGATCAATGGCTGCTACCACTGTCAACCCAGCACCAGCAAGCAACCTCTCAATTCGGACTCCCCCAAACCTTCGCTTTCCTATGCCGAAGGTGCTGGTGTCTAAATAGTCCTTTCAACTGAGTTTAAGCCAAGCCAACAAAACCGAACCGCTTGCATCATGCTTCACCGGCAGAGCAGTTCCACGCAAGCTAAGAAAATAACGGTTAAGAAGTATCGCGCCGCCATCATCATTTGACCTGCTAGGACAATTAATGGTTACATTCTTTACAAGATTGGAAAACAGGAAGATGCTATGAAAATTATCAGTTTCACTGAAGCAGGCCGTTCCAGAATAGGTCTGCTAGACGGAGATTCAATCATTGACTTAGCCCAGACCAACCCAGATCTTCCAACGGATATGTTGTCATTTCTCCAGCAAGGTGAGACAGCCATGGCGATAGTCAGAACCAGTCAGGGTACTCCGCCACACTTCTCCGTTAATGACGTAAAGATTGAAGCTCTTATAAAACGCCCTCCCAAAATCATAGCGATCGGCCTGAACTATCGTGCCCATGCCCTGGAAAGCAACATGGCCATTCCCGAGGTGCCTCTGGTCTTCACCAAACAGTCAACCTCCAGTCATGGTCCCTATGACCCGATACATTGGTCAGAAGACTCTAAAGCACTGGACTATGAGGGTGAACTAGCCTTAGTTATCGGCAAGAACTGCCGCCGGGTACCCAAGGACAAAGCCAGTAGTGTCATCGCCGGATTCTGCGTCTTAAACGATGTCAGCGTCCGTGACTGGCAAATGCGCGGTACGCCACCCTCCTTCACTATGGGCAAATCCTGGGACACGCATTGCCCTATCGGCCCCGCACTGGTAACAGCCGATGAGGTTGATCCTCACAATCTTCAATTGAAAACCTATGTTAATGGCGAGCTGAGACAGGACACCAATACCAATGACCTGATCTTCGATTGTTATCACCTAATTGAGTTTCTATCGACCGCTTTCACTCTCGAAGCGGGAGACATCATAGCCACTGGCACCCCCAGCGGCGTTGGCTTTGCCCAGAAGCCACGAGCGATGCTAGTGGTAGGCGATACCATCAGAATAGAAATAGAGGGTCTCGGTCATATCGAAAACACCGTGATAGCGGAGCCGGACGGTACTATAAGATTCTAAACGGACCGAGTTACTGCAGCAGAGCGCTGTCTGGCTCAGCGGAGTCCGACTGGCGCCGTCTGTACACCCTTGCCTGGACTACTCGCCTGACCCATAGCTGCTTTGCATCTGAAAACTTCCGTTCATCCAATCCAGACCCTGGGCTCACAACAATCTGCTCAGCCGAGCCATACTGCTTTACAACTCTGGCAGAGCCTGCGCTAGCATAGCTTCAATCTGGTCTACGATCGGCTTTAGGCCTTCTGCTGAGAATTCCGAGATACTGGGCGTATGAATATGGCCAGTGGGAATACCCGAGCCAAGCTCATTCCTCAGCCTGATACTGCGATAGGAAATCTCGTTGGATAAATAACCGCCACCGCTACCTCTCACAGCAATATGGTCAGCCAGTTCTGCCAGTGAAGCTGCTGACAAAGCGCCTTCTAGCGTTGCCACCTTTCTGTTGTCGCGAACCGTATAGGCTCCAGCAGCCCGGATCATTGCTGCTGCAGGCAAACTGAATTCAACGAATTCGGGACCAGCCAGGGGCCGCCCCTCCAGCAATGGAATCTGTGGTTGCATTCCACTTGCACCGGTATGTTCATTCAAATTGCCCAGAGCTGACGAACTTCTTCGACGTCCTGGAAATCGCTCTAAATCGAACTGGTTTCGACCCATGGAAATAGTAACCAGCATATCGACGACGTCTTCTGCATAAACCGGACTGAGCAGTGCCTCAATCTCTCCATCATCAAAATCAGTATAGCGAACCGGTACCGTTACACCGCGAATCTCAGCACTCAACCCACCATGCTCTATCGTGCGCCCACTCAACTTTAATACGGCGACACCCGATGGGTTACTCTGAGCGATACGCCTATCCAGATGAAAGGGATCGAACCCGGTAAGGAAAATCTGCAGATCACTGGAGCCACTGTAGATTAAATCGGAATAGCCTCGACTGGCCAATTCAAATTCCTCGATGACCTGCATTCTTTGAGTTTCTGTCAGATCAAAATCAAGGGCATAATTACGCAGCAGATGAGTCGCCTTTAATCGATTCCAATAGAGACTGCGATCGTCATAGGTCCTTCCAGCAGCTACTTGCTGCCGTGCACTTGACCAAAGACCCTGACCGGCGTCACGAACAACCTCATACAACTCTGCTTTTGTAACGATGCCAGCAAGCCGATTCTTTAACGAATCCAACTGCGGGGCAAGCTGGCCCAGTACTTCAGGGAGTGCAGCTTGTGCTAACGTGATTCGGGCCTCTTCTACCGTTTCCAATGACATTGCAACGCCCGAACCCCCTATCAAAAACAAGCACAAGATACCCTGATATAAGCCCTTCATCATTACCGACTCCTGACTAAAATCTTATTAATCCAGGTGCATCGCTTTTGATCGCAGCCTGAGCCCTCCTACTTCAGCAAACTCTTTTGCTAATGGATTCCTGAGTTCTATCTATATTGCCAGGACTTTTCCATGCCGGCCCGCTGTCCAATTTATTCGGCTTAAAGCCAGGCTAATACACCTGCCACATTCACTAACAGCCTGCCTGCAACAACAAAGTGTTGCAACTTATTTGTATAAACCCCGTGAAGACCCGTATAATTTGACCAACGACACAACCTCACCGCGAACAACTATCGAGACGCATCGTTGACTTACCCTTTTCTTGGCAAAACACTTTCCGGCCCCTTCACCATTCCCTCGGGTATTGTGACTACAGCACCTTCAATTATTCAATATTTCCTGAATGAAGTTCCACAGGTTGGAGTTATAACCACTAAAAGTATTGGCCTGGATGCCCGGCTCGGCAACCGCGAACCCGTCTATAGCCAGTATGCACCGGGCTGTTTTGTTAATGCGGTGGGTTTAACCAATCCCGGCGCTGAGGTGTCCGCAGACCTGCTGTCCAGATTGACCATTCCCGAGGATCGTTTCCTGATGACCTCCATTTTCGGCGGAAGCGTAGAAGAATTTGTCACCGTGGCGCAAATGCTGGCACCCTATTCTGACGGCCTGGAACTCAACCTGTCCTGCCCTCATGCGGCCGGTTACGGTATGGCGAT
This sequence comes from Gammaproteobacteria bacterium, assembly GCA_018666555.1. Lineage (GTDB taxonomy): Bacteria > Pseudomonadota > Gammaproteobacteria > Pseudomonadales > Azotimanducaceae > UBA9926. Next base: position 924 of record JABIZD010000082.1, on the reverse strand, counting down.
GGGCCAGGATCCCGACCTGGTCTATGAGATCGTATCCGCTGTCAAGGCGGCCGTCAGCATTCCCGTGATACCCAAATTAACCCCCAACACTGACAATATAGCCGGTATAGCTTTAGCTGCTGAGCGCGCTGGAGCAGATGGCCTTTGTGCCATCAATACCCTCGGGCCTGGGCAGAGTAGTTCTTTTGGCCATGCAGTACTCAGTAATGGCTCAGGTGGATTATCGGGCAAGGGGATCTTACCCATCGCTTTAAAATGTATCCGCGAAATTCGCCAGGTCACTGAGTTACCCATCATCGGCTGTGGGGGTGCCAGCTCAGCTCGGGATGTAACAGCAATGCTCGAATCCGGCGCTAATATAGTCGGTATAGGATCTGCCCTAACAGGTATGACCACACAACAGATAAAAACTTATTTCGATGCTCTCAGCCTGGAAAGCAGCGACCAGAAAAATCTCGCAGAAAGCCACATCCAGTACCAGTTAGATATGGATTTCTGGCCCGTCACGCTGATCGCAAATGAACCGGTCTGCGATGACATTACGCTGCTGACCTTTGCGGAAAACATCAATGTTAAAGCCGGTGAGTTCTACTTTGTCTGGATTCCGGGAATCGGAGAGAAGCCTTTTTCAGCCCTCACTGATGACCCTTTCAGACTGATTGCGATTGATGTCGGTACTTTCACACACCATTTAATGGACCTCGAGCCCGGTAGTGAAATCTACATCCGCGGTCCGTACGGTCAACCCGTAGCGGTTGAAGAAAACAACCATGTCATGGCTGTTGCTGGCGGCACAGGCCTGGCTGCAGTTTACCAGGTAGCCAGGGATGCCCAGAGAGCAGAAATTTTTACAGGCGCAAGAACCGCGCAAAGACTTTACTTCGTTGATGAGTGCAAGAGTATCGCCTCCGTGCATGTAGCCAC
>JABIZD010000021.1 GCA_018666555.1 Gammaproteobacteria bacterium | reverse complement strand
TAATTTTTGTGATTCTCAGCCTGCCTCAAGGAGAAGTCTTTATAGGACTCTGTCGTGTTTTGGAGATGAGCCAGTACCCGCCCGCTTGGCGTCAACTGGCTGTCGGTTATCAGCTCGTAATGAAAGTCCAGGCTCTGCGTGTATCGGTGACTGTTAGTTACCCTGTCAAATACTTCAGCAAAGCTTCTCAATTCATCAAAGATCTGTTTGGCCCATTCAACCAGCTTGATGTCCGCGCCATCTTTGTCTAATTTCAAGTCCGGTTTTCTGCCTTCATAGACTGTTCTCATAAAATTCGTGGTAACTGCTTCGCAGGTCGATGCATCATGTTGCGGACTATCGCTGAGCAGGCAATACATTAACAACAGATCCAGGAAGTCGATCTGGGATAGTCTGATCCCACTGGGTTCGAAGGGGTTTACATCTAGTAGACGTACTTCAATGTAGGAAACGCCATTGTCCTTGAGGTGACTGAGGAAGTTTTCCCCGGGTTGCGGAGCGCCCTTGGCTCTTACACTGGTATAGAATTCTGCTTCTGATTGGAGAATATTGCGGTTCAACTGGTTAAGGCCAGTGTTGGATTCAAAACCCAGTTCCCGGTAGTTTTGATGGGGTGTTGTGATGCCCTTGCGAAGCGTATCGATGTAATTATCAAGACTGTTAAAGCAGGTGTTGAGCAGATCCGCCTGGGTAGTACTCTGATAGCCAAAACGGCCGCTGCGGAGCGATGTCGCGAAAGGCATATACAGGGTTTCTGCATCGAGTAGATCCAGGTCATGTTCGGGTTGCTGTATAAAGGACTTGTGTAGTGCTGGTGATGAACCGAAAAGGTATAAAGGCAGCCAGGATAGTCTACGGAAATTGCGCATAAGGTCAAAGTATCTTCTCGAGCGAAAGGTTTGATCGGTTTCGTCGGGTGAAGATTTTTTTACTTCGGACCAGAAAGCCGAACTTGGCGAGAAGTTGTAATGAATTGCGCAGATCGTCTGCATGCTCCGACCGTATCTTAATCCCAAACCATTTCGATAGGTGGTTTTCAACCTGCCAAGATTAGAGTCGCCATAATATGCCAGCGGGATCGTCTCATCGGCCGGCAGGATACACGGCATACTGCCTGGCCAAAGTAGTTCTGATTCAAGGCCCTGGTAGACATGCTGGTGTATCTTTTCGAGCTTAGTCAGTACTTGTTCACTGCTGGTATGTACTGGTGTGATGATTTCGAGTTGAGATTCTGAAAAATCAGTCGTCACCAGGGAGTGTGCAAGCTTGGAACCGAATTCAGCTGGATGTGCAGTATCTGCCAGCAGACCGCTGGGCTGAATTCTTAGGGCTTCCCTTTCGATACCTCGGTTAAAAGTGAATATTGCCTCTGCATCGTTAGAGTCGGCAAGCCTGAAAAGACGGTCATTCCGCATAAATCCTGTTCCCATAAAATATTAAAGCCGAGTAGTCGAGTTGCTTGGCTGACGGGTCAGCAACCGGGTTTTTAGGGTTTGCCTGGTTTTGGTTGTTATTTATCGCAATTAGCCTGCCTAGGACCCGCAGGCTTCCTCATTTAAAAAAAATCCCGTCGAGCATAACATCACTTTGATGCACAAAAATAGGACCCCAGTCTGGCCATAAAATAAATCTATAGCAGCTCGGCCTTGAAGTGATGGCTACTCTGAATTTTTCTTGTCTTTGAATTGATGAATCATCCGGCGGCCCTTCTTGCTCGGCCTGGTTTTGGAAATGACGAAGTTTCCAGCCATTCTTCGTTTCAGACTTTCCTCTTCCCGAGCGAGTCTGCTGTTTTCGGTCTCTCGGTAGAGTCTTTGAGCCTGGGCAGCCCCACCTCGTTTGTCCGATACATCAATGACTTCAATGACTAGATCATCGTAACCCTGCCTGATAGATAGAAAATCACCGATAACGACATCTCTCGACGGTTTGGGTCGCGTTCGATTAACGTCGACCTTACCGCTTTCTATGGCGTTTTTTGCCTTTGCCCTGGTCTTGAAAAACCGAGCCGCCCAGAGCCATTTATCAAGTCTAACGGTCATTTTAGGAAACTGGAATTAAATCGTTAAGGTGATTCACGGACTTGAATGGTTCGGTATTGTGTTGGGGTTTTGTTGAGTCGGGTTGACTGACAGCAATGAGCTGTTCGATACCGTAATTTCTGGCATTCTGTAATACCGCCAAATTGTCATCAATTAGGCTGCTGGTTGCGGCGGTAAAGGATAAAAGCTTGTTAAGGGAAGGCCAGAAGGAGGAGTTTTCCTTGAGATGTCCGAGTTCCTCGCTGGATATGATCTTGTCCATGAACTGCAGTAGTGAAGGGCCGGATTCGCACAATGTAGCTTCTTTTAAGGCGATAACATGGGGGTCAGCATCGGTAAGCAAAACGAGTTGGATAGAACTGTCTTTAGCCGTACGTAAAAATTCAAGAGTTCCCTGACGATAGCCAATGAGATGTTTGAGCTCGTGCTTTAGAGCGATAATATTGAGGTCAAGAGTATTTGACCAATGCTCAGTAGAACTCCAGTTGATGGTTCCCTTGGCGATATTCATGTGTTTGGCTACTATCCCAGAGGCTATTTCGGCAGGCAGGTCGTGAATCTCAGAGAATCGTTTAGGTAAATGGTTAGTCCAGAAAAACGTATCGAAATGCAGGTCAAGAAGAGTTCCATCCATATCGAGGAACAACGTGGTTATCTTTTCCAGCATGCACAATCCAATTTACTTTCCCATGGTCTATAGACCGTAGTAATCTAGCAGGTTTTCAGGAGAGATGTCGTGTTTGAGCCGATTATACAGATCGCAGAAGAAGCTGGTAGAGCCATACTCGAGGTGTACGAGGGCAGTGAAATTGATGTTGAAACAAAATCAGACAGTTCTCCCCTTACCCAGGCTGACCTGGCAGCTCATCGTATAATTGTTGCCCGGTTAGGTGAATTATTTCCCGAAATCCCTGTTCTTTCAGAGGAATCAGATTCCATATCGTTACAACAGCGACGTGCCTGGACCAAGTACTTCCTGGTTGATCCGTTAGATGGCACCAAAGAGTTCATTCAGCGTAACGGGGAATTTACCGTTAATATTGCGCTTATCGATGAGGGTAAACCCATGGTGGGTGTAGTGCACGTACCGGTGCAGGGTACTACCTTCTTCGGAACCCAGTTGGATAGGCCAACGGCCTGGATGATTGAAGATGGCCAGAGAAAGCAGATCCATGCAAGGCCGATGCATCCAAAGCCTGAAGACGATGCGGTGGTTGTGGTGGCTAGCAGGCGACACGGAGCCGAAGCCCTTGAGCGTCTGCTAGACGGGTTACGCAGTCATTTTGAAGTTAAGCTGACTAATATGGGGAGTTCACTGAAGCTTTGTTTGATTGCTGCTGGGGAAGCAGACCTTTATCCCAGGCTTGCACCTACTAGTGAATGGGATACAGCAGCAGCTCAGGCGATCGTTGAAGCAGCTGGTGGTCAGGTGCTTGATTTAAACTTTCAACCACTGCTCTACAACCAGAAGGATAGCCTGCTAAACCCTTATTTTTTGGTAATTGCAGATAGTACCTATGACTGGCAAAAGCATTTGCTTTTGTAGTCTTGGAAAGCGGCAGGGGAAGGGAAAGGATTGCTTGGTCTCAGCTAGCCAAGCTGTATGTGCATCCGTCCTGCCGAGGAGAATACTGTTTGTTCATACAGCTTGGGCTAGTGAGGAATGGGAATATACTCGTTAATTATGGGGATAAATACCTAAGAAAAATGGAAGTTTCTCATCCAGAAGACCCTTGACATTGAGCTTGACGTTTTAAGTCTATGAATAGAAATAGAAAAACCTCGGTGAATTGGCCTTAGAAGGCGCCTTAGGAAGCCCTTAAATGACCAGTAAACCTTTGTTGCAGGGCCTGGTAAGCCCGGTTCAGGAAGGAAAATGGTGCTGAATAGTGTGCTGAATAGTGTGCTGAGTTTTCGAATATTGTCGGCTCAAGGTGTTACAGGGCGCTTATTTTCATTGCTAATTGTTGCCTGGTGTAGTGACTTTGTCCGGCTTGCTGATGGGGAAACCGGGTAATAAAGGCAACCGAATCACGACAACACATTGAAAAAGCCTTATTTCGTCGCATTTGACGGGTGTTGTTCGGCTCGTTCAGTGTTAAACTCACGCCGAAATCTAATGATCAACGGCAAACCACAGTAATCTTTTGCTTGGTTTTTCTATTTAGATGATGGTCGTTGTGTCAGAAGGTGTTTAGGGAAACAAGAGATAGCTGCTTTCAAAATAATTCCCGTTATTAATTATGGAGCGTTGATAAATGACAAATCACACTACAGAAGGTGATTTTGATTCAATAATTGAGAGTGATGCAATAGAAAGCTCATCCGATGATGTTGATGCACTGGAAATATTAACCAGTCGTATTGTGCTGGCAACTGACGATGATGAAGATCTGGAAGGCTTGGAAGCCACCCTGAATACCTTGATTGAAAAGGGCAAGCAACAAGGTTATTTGACTCTGGACAGTCTGTCTGAGGCGCTGCCTGACAGCATTATCGGTTCAGAAGAATTCGATACTATTGTACAGGCGCTGAACGACATCAATATTGTGGTTTTGGAAGTAGCGCCAAAGGATGACAATTCCAAAATAGAGGTTCCATCAGAAGACACGATTTCTGAGGAAGCGCTGGTCACTACTCTGGAGACCGGTGGAAAGACGATGGACCCGGTTCGCATGTACATGCGCGAAATGGGTACAGTACCGCTGTTAACCCGCGAGGGTGAAATTGTCATCGCCAAACGAATCGAAGATGGTATTCGTGATTCAATGCGGGCACTTGCCAGCTATCCAGGTCCTGTTGAGAAGGTTCTATCGCATTACAGAACTTTACAGGAAAACCATGAGGGAGAAGGCCGTCTGGAAATAGGCCCGATCCTGGCTGGCTTTTTGGACCCTGAAACGGAAATTCCTGATACCTCGCGAATTGCTGAAGCAAAATCAAGCGGCAAGTTCGAGGAACCCGAAGTAGAGGTCGCCAGTGGTCCGGACCCTGAACTGGTTGCTGCCAGGTTCAAGGCGATCCAGTCTGCTTATAACACTTTTTGTAAAGTGGCTACTAAAAACACGCGCGATTCAGCCAAATATAACAAAGCCCTAGTGACGCTTCAGGAGATTTTCTCGCTGCTAAAACTGATCCCTGCAGTCATGGACCCTATTGTCAATATTCTCCAGAATGATATGAAGGTTATTCGTGCACAGGAACGACACATCAGACAAATCTGTGTGGAAAGAGCAAAGATGCCCAAGGATACATTTCTGGAGGCGTTTTTAGGTCACCAGACTGATCTTGGTTTTGTCGATAGACTGGAAAAAGCTGACCAGCCCTGGGCGGCCAAAATTACGGCGAACAGGATATCCCTGCGCCATGCTATAAAAACAATGCGGCGGGTAACTGAAGAAACCAATCTGGAAATTACCGATATTAAGGAAATACATAGTCAGTTGCATAGAGCCGCCCTGAATACGCGTGCCGCCAAGAAGGACATGATTGAAGCTAATCTTCGTTTAGTCATTTCAATAGCAAAAAAATATACGAATCGAGGCCTGCACTTTCTCGACTTGATCCAGGAAGGAAATATTGGGCTTATGAAAGCGGTTGATAAGTTTGAATATCGTCGAGGTTTCAAATTTTCAACCTATGCCACCTGGTGGATTCGCCAGGCTATCACTCGGTCTATATCCGATCTTGCTCGGACCATACGGGTTCCTGTGCATATGATGGAGACGGTCAACAAGATAAACCGGCTTAACAGGCAATTGATCCAAGAACTTGGTCGTGCACCAACCATAGAAGAATTGAGCTTAAGGATGGATCTACCTCAGGATAAGGTGATAAAAGCGCTTGATGTAGCCAAGCAACCCATTTCTCTGGAAACGCCCGTCGGTGACGATGATGATTCGACAATTTGGAATCTAGTCAGCGATACTTCTATTGAATCGCCGATGGAACATGCTTCTGATGAGGGCTTGCGAGAAACAACCAGTGAGGTTCTAACTGCATTGACAGAGCGTGAAGCAAAGGTCCTGCGTATGCGCTTTGGTATCGATATGAATACGGACCATACGCTTGAAGAGGTCGGCCGGCAGTTTTCGGTCACCCGTGAGCGAATACGCCAGATCGAAGCAAAGGCCTTACGGAAACTCAGACACCCGGCTCGCTCAGAGCAGTTAAAGAGTTTTATAGAAGGGTAACTCCGAGAGCCATCTGTGACGTCGCAGCATAGGCAGGAAACGGTTGCCCTAGCGTGACGTTGTTGCCGATTGTTGACCTGTAGATACCTTGCTACAGAGTCTTAACCGATTAGACCTATTTGTTTCCCCAGATTTAGGGTGATACTCTGCCGATAGTGGGTTGTTTTGTCGTGCCGTATTTTGCTTACGAGTCAACATACCCTCCTGCTTGGACTTCTTCACAGGGACACAATATGACCTCAGCCAAAACACTGTTTCAGGGAAGACCTTTTTGGATGAACGGTTTAATGCTGTTCTGTTTTTATATGACCTTTATCTATATGCCCTTTGACCTGTTTTATAAAACCGTTGCTGGAGATCAGGAAGTCTGGTTTGGGTTCCTGTTAACGGGTTGGGCGGCGAAACTAACCGAACCCCTGCATTGGCTTATCTATGCATTAGGAAGCTTTGGCTTCCTCAAGATGAAATCATGGATGTGGCCCTGGGCAGCTGTTTATGTATTGCAGGTAGCCATTAGCATGTTCGTTTGGGCTTTAGTTGATCCTCGTGGTGGGGGTGTTTTGTTCGGCGCTGTGGCGGCGCTGCCGTTTGTGTTATTGGCCGTTTTTTTGTTAAAAAATAAGCAGCAGTTTAGTCACTAGCGAACTCAGTTCGCAGACTGCTGGAGATTGAGTTAATTATTTTTAGAGAAGGGCATTATGGATCAGTTTTCAGGGAAAGTAGCCGTGGTAACCGGTGGTGGAACGGGAATGGGCAGGGAATTGTGTCAACAGCTAGCGGGACTGGGCTGTCATGTCGCCATGTGCGATGTATCTGAAGACAATATGCGTGAATCCCAGGCTATCTGCTTAAAGGGCGCTGCCAGTGGTGTAAAGGTAAGTATTCATGTCTGTGATGTATCTGAAGAAAGTCAGATGCAAACTTTTCAGCAGGAAGTAGAGCAATTACATGGCGCTACTGTGCACCTGTTGTTTAATAATGCAGGTATTGGCGGCGGCGGAGGCTTTGTTTCCGGAGATCGTCAGGACTGGGAGAAAACCTTTGCGGTTTGCTGGTACGGTGTTTATTTTGGCTGCCGAGTCTTTATGCCGATGCTTTTGAATAGCGAAGAGGGACATATTGTCAATACAAGCAGTGTTAATGGTTTCTGGGCGTCACTGGGTCCGGGGGTAGCGCATACAAGTTACTCTGCGGCTAAATTTGCTGTCAAGGGTTTCAGTGAAGCATTGATAAATGACCTGCGGATTAACGCCCCACATCTTTCTGTTTCAGTGGTCATGCCCGGTTATATAGGAACATCAATTGCCATTAATTCGGGCAAGGTATTAGGCCACACGGAACCCCTGCAGATGTCCGAAGAAGAGGTCAGAGCGTTACGGGAAAACATGATGAACCAACCAGGTCCAATGGCAGAACGGGTCATGAATATGAGTGATGATCAGATACGTCAAAGCATCCATGACAGAGGTATCGCTTTCCGTGATAATGCCCCGATGTCTGCGGGTCAGGCTGCAACAGTTATACTTGATGGTGTCCGAGAAAAACGCTGGCGTATACTGGTAGGGGATGATGCACACCGCCTCGATGCCAGAGTGCGGGCCAATCCAGAGGACGTCTATGATCTAGATTTTTCTGCATTGAGTAGTATCACTTCACTCGATAATGCCTGATTCAAAGGTAAAAAGTTCAGCGTCTTAATCAACTCGCTATAGTTGAATCTTGAACCGGGACAAGCCTTTGCACGTTTGTGCTAAAGCTTGATGGCCAGGCGTGATACACCGGGGCTACTCAGGTTTAGAAGGCATAGCCTTGATGTATACATCGTGTTTAGCATAGGGGATTTCAATATTTTCATTTTTGAAAGCCTTATATACGGTGCTGTTTAACCGGTCCAGAATACGTCCCCTAAGCACTGGCTGGTTGATCCAGCAGAGTAACTCGAGCTCAAGTGCTGAAGGACCAAAACGACGAAACCTGACTCTGGGTTCTGGCTCCTCGCAGGTGTTTGGTTCCTGCACACCTATTTGTGTCAGTAGTTCTTTTACCCGGTCAATATCGGAGCCATAAGCAACGCCTACCTGTACCCTGATTCGGTATTTTTCGTGCCGGCCTCCGGATTCATTAATAATTTTGGTATTACCCATCACCGCATTGGGTACAGTCACTTCAACGTCATCGCGGGTTAACATTCTTGTACTACGGATCCCGATACGGGTTATCTCACCACGCTCGCCACTGTCCAGGACGACAAAATCGCCGATTTTATAGGGTGCATCAGCCATTATGAAGACACCTGAAAACAAGTTTGCCAGGGTGTCTTTTGCAGCGAACCCAACGGCAATACCAATGATCCCAGCTGACGCAAGCCAGGCAGTCATGTCTACGTTCCAACTGATGAAAACAAAATAGATTGCCAGGCTGATAATCAGGATAAAAGCGATGTTCTCAAACAGGGGTAGCGTTTTAGCATGCAGGACCGGGACTCGATCTGGGTCCTGGGCATAGTTACGCAGGATTGCCAGCGTTAGCCTTAATACAAACTGGGTCCACACCAGCATCGAAATAGTATAAAAAATCGAAAAAATCAGGGTTTGGATTTGTTGTTGGGGTTGCAACAACAATATCGCACTAGCCAGGCCCACCAGAACTAGAGAAAACACTAAGGGCCGATGAAGGTACTCAATGACTTCATCATCGAATTTCGACTTTGTTCTTTTTACCAGGCGCTTGATACTGGTGGAAATAATGCGGTCAATCAGCATGGCTGATACCCAGAAGCCGAAAATGACAACACTGGCCTGAATAATCAGATTATCACTGAGGAAGTTCGCGTAGAATTTGATACTCTGTTGCCAGCTCTCGATCACCGTGATCGCTCCCCGAATTTGTGTTTAATCTCCTTAGTATAAAGCATATTGAAGCGACGATTTAATGTACTTTACTATCCACTGCTTCGATACTGAGCTATGCTCATTACCGTGGAATTAAGAGCCAACAATCTCAACAAGTTGCGGTCGAGTCGTCATGATGTGTTAATCCTCGGGGGTGGTATTAATGGCGCCGTCGCGGCTGCAGCACTGAGTGCGCGTGGCGTCAAGGTCGCATTGATTGATCGCGGAGATTTTGCTGGGGCAACCAGTTCAAACTCATCAAACCTGGCATGGGGTGGCATTAAATATCTGGAAAGTCACGACTATCTATTGGTTAATAAGTTGTGTAAAAGTCGCAACCGGTTAATGAAAGCGTTTCCATCCACGGTTCATGAGATCAGGTTTTTGGCCACTGTTCGGCGTGGCTTTCGTTATCCGGCATTTTTTGTTTATCTAGGGTCCCTGCTCTATTGGTTGATGGGTCGGTTTCGCACCAAGCCACCTAAGTGGCTAAGTTCCGTTGAAATCAAGCAACGTGAGAGAGTCATAAATACCACTGAGAGCGTCGGTGGAGTCGAATACTCGGATTGTTATCTGCATGACAATGATGCTCGGTTTGTCTTTAATTTTGTCCGTGATGCCCTTAATTATGGCTGTATTGCGGTCAATTACGTTGAGTCCGTTGGATCCAGCCACGAGCATGGCCAGTGGCGGACCTTGGTTGAAGATAAGCTCTCCAGCGAGCGATTCGAGATCAGCAGTAAGGTGCTGATTAATGCTTGCGGCCCTTGGGCGGATGAACACAATCAACTAACTGGTCAGGTCACCGAGCACCGGCATCAGTTTTCCAAGGGTATTCATCTGATCGTCAAGAGCATCACGGACAGTGATCGAGTACTGTCCTTCTTTGCCAGTGATGGTCGGATGTTTTTTGTGATTCCGATGGGCCCTCGAAGTTGTATTGGGACAACGGATACGCTGGTGTCTGAGCCTGCCGTAGTCATCACGGAACAGGATCGTCAGTTTGTACTGGATAATGTAAATGCGATTTTGGATTTACCCGAGGCATTGACTTGCGCTGACATCATTGCTGAACGTTGTGGTGTTCGTCCCTTGGCTATCCAGGGTCCGGTGGATAGTGATGATTGGTTTAAGTTGTCTCGTAAGCATGTGATCGAAACGGATCATGAGCTCTGCCACCTGAGCATTTTTGGCGGAAAATTGACCGACTGCCTGAGTGTAGGTGACGAGGTAGTTGACCTGGTCAAGCAGTTAAATGTTGCAGTGCCGTATCCGGAAAAACGCTGGTATGGTGAACCCGATGTCTCTATCCGTGAGGAATTCATGCATCGAGCTCGCTTGCTCGGCCTGGATGAGATGACGCCGTTGTCATCTTCAGAGCAACTTAGCCAGAGACTCTGGCGGCGCTATGGTCGCAATGCCATTCCTATGCTGGAAAGTATCAGGCAGGATCCGAGGGAGGCAGAATTACTCATTGAAAATGCGGAGTATTTGCGCTGTGAAATAAAACATGCCGCTGAGCGAGAGATGGTTGTCAGGTTAGAGGATTTTTTGCGCCGACGATCTAAAATTGCGCAGGTGGTCAGCAAAGTCGATATTCTTAAGGCACCAGGACTTGGTGATGCTAGCCAGCTTCTTTTTGGCAATCAGGCAGCAGCAAAAATACAGGAATATAGAGACAGTCTGTAACACCTCGAGAGGTATCGCTGAAACCAGTGAACCAGTTTGGGTGGGTTCAATCAATTCGCCTCATACTCATGTGATGACCACGTCTTGAGGATTGGACGCTGCATTTCGGTAATTCAAGCTGATCTTGGTTGTTGGTGACCCCGGTTTTAGAATTCATCTAAAGCCTTGGTCATTCGGGCCTTTGCTGCGGGCTGTGCAGTCAGGTCGATGGCTTGTTGAAGTAAACTTTTTGCAGCCTGACTATTTCCCTGGCCTTTTTCAGCCAGGTGCATCAGGAAAAAAATAAAATTTCTGCTTGGGTCAGACCAATATCTTGGTTGATGTAGATACTTTTCCAGCGTAGCCGAAGCCTTAATAAATTGTTCCTGCTGTAAGTAAAATTGTGCTAGCTGAAATAACGGCGTGGCTCGATGCGCGATCGTGGTTGATGCCTCGACTAATAGTTTTTCCGCAGCCTCACTGTTTCCTTGTTTGGCCAGTAGTAGGCCAGAGGCCATCTGATAGTAGGGATAGTTAATGGTTTTTAGATCGGCTAGCAATTTTTCAGCGAGCTCGAGATCTCCTCCGGCAATCCCAGGTGCATTGAGATAAAAACTGAACACTGCATATAGAGCGTTAACATGTTGTTCGTTCAAGGTAAGCACCGTATTCCAGGATTCCAGGGATCTTTTTGCCATTCCTAATTTCCTGAATATATTGACCTCACCAACCAGCGAAAGGAAAACAAGGCCACTCAGGTAGTGGGCTTCTATATGGTCAGGTTTCTGCTTGAGAAGTTTCTTCAGGCTGGAACGGGCATCGTCAAACGCGCCCAGTCGCCAGTAACTGACGGCCAGTTGATACTGCTGTTGAGTATTTAACGAGCTGGCAACAGCTTGCTTTTCTAACTGGTTTTTTAGTATTAGAAAATCCTGATCAGGAATGACCTCTTGGCTATTTGCTATCGCAGGCCATGGCATGCTAAAGATGACTAAACAGCATAAAATTCTCAGAGATGGCATAGCGGACTCCCGGGTCGGCAAAGGTGTAAAATGATCATGGTACATGTATTGATAAAGGTCTATGGAAGTGAAATTACCTGACAAAGAGGAAATAACAAGTGCTGCTCAGGAGATATATCGGTTCATGCAGCCGTCGGCGCAAATAACCTGGCCATTGTTGAATGAGCGGTTAAATACCCAGACCTGGGTCAAGCACGAAAATCATAATCCGACGGGTGCTTTTAAGGTCAGGGGTGGCCTTTATTATTTTGCCCGGCTCGAACAAGAGCAGGGGTCAGCTATCCAGGGAGTCTGCGCAGCAACGCGCGGAAATCATGGCCAAAGTATTGCCTTTGCTGCCAGCAGGCGGGGCATCAGGTCGATCATTGTTGTTCCCGAAGCTAATAATAGCGATAAGAATGCTGCCATGCGTGCACTCGGTGCTGAGCTAATAGTGCATGGCTCAGATTTTGATGAGGCTGCAGCCTACTGTAAAGCTTTGGCAGAAAAAGAAGGCTACCACATGATTCCTTCTTACCATCGGCACCTGGTGGCAGGGGTTGCTACTTATGCTTTTGAAATGCTGAGCGAATTAAAGTCCCTGCAGCGAATCTACGTGCCGATTGGCATGGGTTCGGGTGCCTGTGGTGTCCTGGCAGCCAAGCAGGCGCTCGATCATGGTGTAGAGGTAATCGGCGTGGTGTCCAGTCACGCTGATACTTATGTGCGCTCCATAGCTGCCGGGACTGTCGTGGAAACGGTTAGTGCAGAGACTATCGCAGATGGGCTGGCGGTAAGAAAGGCCGATCCCACGGCTTTAAGTTTTCTCCAGGAAGGACTAGCCGGAATTGTTTCAGTGACTGATGACGAAATTCAGAATGCCATGCGAGATTATTTTCAGTGTACTCATAACCTGGCGGAGGGCGCTGGTGCGGCACCCCTGGCGGCATTGGTGCAAGATCTGCAAAAAGGTAGCCGATGGGATTCTGTCGGTGTTGTTCTGTCCGGCGCTAACGTATCCGCTGAGGTACTCAATGGGGTATTGGGGCCGGGTACCTAAAAAGCTTGTGAGGCCGGATCCATAAGGCGTTGAGGCTCAGCGGTAGCTGACTGCAGGATTTATTGGCCTGGTCAGCCGAACCAGTTATCAGGCCCAGCTATAGGCTGAGATAGTGGCCGGGGGTATCTTGATTATACTGTTTGTGGAGAGGTGGCGATTATACTTGCCGGTTTGGCTGTAGAGGGTATCTGCAGATGGCTTAAGGTCTTATTGTTGGCATGTTTTAGGGTATGTATTTGTGGTTAAGGTATCTCCTGAGGTTTTTAGTAAAGTGGGTCAGGCTAAGAAGACGCCTGGTTCGGGCCATTTTGTCGCTGGTTCTGTTCACCGTCACCTTAGCCGCTTGACCGGATTCATGCTGCTCGGGTTTGTTGCTGTAATGGGAGCTAACCTGATTGAAGCACTCTATATCAGTAGTATAGGTACGCTTGAATTGGCAGCTTTAGGCTTTACCTTTCCAGTTGTCATGGCATTGCAGAGTGTCACTATGGGGCTGGGTATTGGTGCCTCGTCTGTTGTTTCAAGAAGCATCGGTGAAAATGCGCTGCGACCAGCGAAGATATTGATAACCCATAGTTTTGTACTGGTAATTGTTTTCGCAGTCATCCTCGGTGCTTCGCTATACCCTTTTCTGGAATCGATATTCAGGTTGCTGGGAGCCAGTGAACAAGTTTTACCGCTGGCTATTAGCTATATGCAGATATGGTTACTTGGCTTTCCTTTATTTGCTATTTCTATGGTGGGCTCTACCTTGATGCGAGCCGCTGGCGATGCAGTAAAACCCTCGTTACTAATGACCGTCGGAGCTGGATTCCAGATTTTTCTGGGACCCTTTATCATTTTTGGAATCGCAGGTTTTCCGCAGCTAGGTCTGACCGGAGCAGCCTTAGCCTTTGTTATCGCTCGTTTAATTAGTTTTTTAATGTTTGCCTATTACTTCAAAAAGGATGACCTTTTCATATATGAGATTGAAGGTTTTTGGAGTTCCTGCAGGGAGATCCTGCATGTGGGATTGCCTGCAATTCTGGCAAATTTAATCTCGCCTATTTCAATGAGCGTGATTACCCGCCTGCTGGCAGGTCATGGCGAAGTAGTGATTGCCGGGATGAGTGTGGCTTCGCGTATAGAGACCATGTTGGCAATGGTGATGTGGGCTGTTTCAATGAGCGTTGCCCCTTTTATAGGGCAGAATTGGGGGGCAGGGAAATATCTTCGGGTTAAGTCAGCATTGCGAGTGAGTAACCTTTTTGCCCTTAGCTGGGGTTTTTTCTCGTACTGTGTGTTGTTCCTGGCAGGGCCCTATTTCATTAGCCTGGTTAATTCCGACCCTGAAGTTATCGAGGTCGCTGCAGTTTACCTGATGATCACCCCGCTTGGGATCGGTCTAATGGGTATCGTTGGTATTAGTAACTCAACTTTTAATGCCCTTGGAAAACCTGTGCCGCCCTTGGTTATTTCTCTCATGCAAATGCTATTTTTGTCGATTCCGTTTGCATTGCTGGGTGACTACCTGTTTGGCTACAAGGGTATTTTGATGGGTGGTGTTGGTGCGGTCTTGGTCTCAGCCGGCGTCTGTTTTGTATGGTTACGGCGGACCATCAGAGCTGAGCAGGAGGTTGAGGTGCCAGCTAGCGATTAGATCGAGTGTTTACTTTTAGACCGGATACGAAGATTGCGGCG
Source organism: Gammaproteobacteria bacterium (assembly GCA_018666555.1). Classification (GTDB taxonomy): domain Bacteria; phylum Pseudomonadota; class Gammaproteobacteria; order Pseudomonadales; family Azotimanducaceae; genus UBA9926. Next base: position 50,527 of record JABIZD010000021.1, on the reverse strand, counting down.
ATGATATAAAGGAAGATAAAGGTTAAGAAGGCGATCTGATAGCTACCTGTTTTGTCATATATCCAGCCGGCAAAGGGCGTACCGGTCAGGTGTAAAATTGCCATCGGCGGCCTCATCGCACCCATTACTCTGCCGAAGGATGCTCGTCCAAACGCAGCGCCAACGACCGCTCCTTGCATGGGTACTATTCCTCCCATGCCAAAGCCGAATAGGCAGGCGCCGATGAGGAAGGGTGTGTAGGCTGTCGTGAACAGCATCATGAGCTGTCCTGATAGTTGGAAGGCAATTGCCAGCCAAATCGCGTGCCTGACATCCCAGCGATCTATCAGCATCCCGTAGATGAGCTTTCCGAGAATGCCAAACGCGGCGGTGCAGGAAGCAATAAGGGAAGCCGACAGTAGCGAATAGCCGCGATCGGTAAGTTGTGGAACCATATGGATGAGCGTACCGCCTTGAACGCAGAACAGTAGCCCGATGATGACAACCAGAATCCAGAAATTTTGGTTGTTTAGGAATTCTGCTGTCTTCAGGGGTGCTTTGGTACGAGGCAGGCGTGAGCTCTCGGTTTCTCCATCTGGAAGCTGGCCGATTTCTTCTGGCCGGGAGATAACGAATCTTAGTACCAATGGGACAACTAGAATTAAGGTAATCAGGCCATAAACAAAAAATCCCTGTCGCCAACCGATGCCAGCAACCAGGTAAGCACTCACCGCAGGCATAATCACTCCGGAAACCGAAATTCCGGTTGCCGCTATGCCCAATGCCATGCCGCGTTTTAGAACGAACCAGTTACTGACCAGTTTTGAGGTAGCCAGCTGTCCCATGGCACCCGCACCAAAACCAATAAAGCAGGCAAGGATCAGATAGAAATGCATTGCGGTTTCGGCAAGGCTAACCAGACAAAACCCCAGCCCCATGGAAATGGCGCCTGCGGCCATGATTCGCTTCAGCGGGTATCGGTCTAAGGCTCTTCCTATGAATGGAGCCAGTACTGCGCCCACAGCCTGAGTCAGGGTTATGCCGATAGCCACCCCGAATCTTGAATCACCGAATTCAGTAGCGATGGCTTTGAAAAACACACCGTATGAATAGAAGAAAAACCCGACTGCCATAAAGTCGACCAGGAAGGCCACTGCGACCATGCGCCAGCCTGCAAATCGGAGGGAGGTTTCTTTTTGATCTGGAATCAAGTCGCTTGCCTATAAATCTGAGCACGGATTCTACCGTTTTTGTGTTGCCAGTGTATGCTTGCTCAATAATTAAGTTGGAGATTCACGGTGCAAAGAGAAATCTGGACTGAAAACGGTTTGATCCAGGGAACCTGTGTCTCGGAATGTGAACCTGTACTGGATGCCTTTGTTGAAAATTTTAGGTCCAGTGCAGAAGTTGGCGCAGATCTTTGCATCATGCGAGGTGATAATACCATGGTGAATCTGCGTGGAGGCTACCAATCCCAGCGAGAGGATCGACCCTGGAGTACTGATACCCTGTGTGTCGTGCATTCCTGTACTAAAGCGGCGACGGCACTGTGTGCACATCGGTTGCTTGACCAAGGTGATATTTTGCTTCATGAGCCAGTGGCTAGCTACTGGCCCGAGTTTGTCCAGAACGGTAAAGAAAAAATCACCATAGCCATGTTGTTAAATCACACTGCAGGATTACCGGCACTGCGATCATCATTAAAAACGGGTGCTTATTTGGACTGGCATTATATGGTCGAGCAATTGGCTGCCGAGGAGCCATTCTGGGAGCCTGGTACCCGTCAGGGTTATCATATGACAACCTTTGGCTGGCTGGTTGGTGAGGTCGTTCGGCGTGTTTCCGGCCAGAGTCTGGGTGCTTTTTTCAGAACTCATTTCGGCGAGCCCATGGGGCTTGATTTCTGGATAGGCCTGCCCGTTTCCGAGCATGGCAGGGTGTCCAGATTGCACCGCTGGAAACCGGAAAGGGGATTCCAGCATGCCCCTTTTACCCGCCAACTGCTGGCTGCACCAAAATCTATTCAGGCGTTGGCCTATTTTAATAATGGCGGCTATAAGACAGATTCCAAAGAGAGTTATCAATGCGAGTTTGGTGCAGGTGGTGGAATCGGTAATGCCCGGGCCCTAGCAAGGCTGTATGCCCCCTTAGCTAATAAGGGAATACTTGATGGCGCCAGGGTGTTTAGTGAAGATCAGGTTGAATTGATGTCTGCCACAGAAGTAGCGGGCGGACAGGATATGACCTTGTTGATGCCCAGTCGGTTCAGTTACGGGTTTATGAAGTCCATGGATAATCGATACCGACCTGCGGGCCATATAGAATCATGCATTCTAGGAGCAAGTGCATTCGGTCATGCCGGCGCCGGTGGCAGTCTGGGTTTTGCGGATGTTGAACTTGGTATTTCCTTTGGCTATGTCATGAATAAAATGGGTCCCGGTATTCTTCTCAATGAACGCGGTCAGCAATTGGTGAACACTACTTATGAGAGTATGGGCTACCGCTTGTCACCGAATGGCCATTGGGTCAGGAGATAGCACTGTTTGTCCGGGTTATTACTTTCCGCTGGGTAGCTAATAAACAGCCCTTGAAAAGGCGGGGTAGATGGGTGATAGCTTGGCCTGTTTGATCTCAACCATGGCGTTAGTGTGGACAACATGATACTTTTTGAAGCCAGCCAGAAGGAGAAGGAAACGCAGGTCATTGGAAGGGCCTTCTTGGCGAAGTGAAGGGAATCAGGGAGAAGAGAGTATGAATTTTGAATTTTCTGAAGAGCAGAACATGCTTCGGGAGCAAGCTCAGGGGTTTTTGCAGGACAATTGTCCTACATCGAGAGTGCGCAGCATTCTCGATGGGGAAGAATCTTTTGATAAAGATCTTTGGCAGAAAGTAGTTGAGATGGGTTGGACAGCAACCGTTATTCCAGAGGAATATGATGGTCTCGGCTTGTCTTATCTGGAGTTAAGTGTCATCGCTGAAGAGTTGGGCAAAGCCATAGCGCCAATACCTTTTTCCTCTTCAGTTTATCTGGCAACAGAAATCCTCCTGGCAGCAGGTTCGGCGGAACAGAAGTCTGACTGGCTGCCAAAATTAGCGGCTGGTTCCGCTATTGGCTGTCTTGCCGTAGCTGAGGGTTCCGGAACCACCAGCGGTAGCGGTTTGACCTCAGAAATCAAAGGTGGCAAGTTGACGGGCATTAAAATACCTGTAGCTGATGGTGATATTGCCGACTTTGCCATGGTCTTGGCCCAGAGCGATCAAGGTCCGACGGTCTGCCTGGTTTCATTGAATCAATCCGGCGTTGGCTGTGAGCGTGTTAAAACATTAGACCCGAGTCGATCCCATGCCTGTTTGAGCTTTACCGAGGCGACAGCGGAAGTTGTTGGTGAGTCGGGACAAGGTTTGGTTCTGTTGGAGAGTATCTATAACCGAGCCGCCGTGCTATTTGCCTGGGAGCAGGTTGGCGGCGCAGATACAGCTTTGGATATGGCGAAAGAATATGCGCTTGGTCGATTTGCATTTGGCCGGCCGATTGCCACCTACCAGGCTATCAAGCATAAACTGGCGCATGCCTATGTGAAAAATACCCTGGCAAGGTCGAATTGTTATTTTGGTGCCTGGGCGTTAGCGACAGATGCAAAAGAGTTACCCATCGCTGCAGCCACGGCTCGGGTTGCCGCAATTCAAGCCTATTACTATGCCTCTAAGGAAAACATTCAGACCCATGGTGGTATGGGTTTCACCTGGGAGTTTGATTGTCAGTTTCCTTATCGCCGGTCGAAGCTGCTGGCAATTAATATTGGTAGCGAAGCAGTGTGGCAGGAGAAGTTAATCCAGGCGATAGAAAAAGATCGAGCGGCCTAAATAGGCGTTGAGGAGAAATTTATGGACTTTAAAGATACGCAACAGGAAGCAGAATTCAGGATCGAAGCTGCCAAGTGGTTAGGGGAAAACATTCCCACCGATGCTGAACTGGAAGGCCTGGATCATATTCAGCGGGCAAAACTCTGGCAGAAGCGAAAGTATGATGCAGGTTGGGCCTGTATACGATGGCCGAAAGAGCATGGCGGTCGTGGGGCTAACGCCATTGAGCAGGTTATTTTTGATCAAGAGCAAGGTAAATATAAAACACCTGATAGCATTTTTGGTATCGGCCAGGGTATGTGTGCTCCGACTATGATGGCTTGGGCAAATGAGGATCAGAATAAACAGTACATGCCAGCACTTGCCAGTGGTGAGCATGTCTGGTGCCAGTTATTTAGTGAGCCAGCAGGGGGGTCTGACCTGGCAGCATTGCGAATGCGAGCGGTTAAAGATGGCGATGACTGGGTCGTTAATGGCCAGAAGATTTGGACCTCGGGTGCTCATTATTCAGATTATGGCGTGCTTGTCCTGCGAACCGATCCGGATATGCCCAAGCACCAGGGGCTGACTTATTTCTTCCTGGATATGAAATCACCTGGAATTGAAATTAAACCGATTCGGCAGATTTCCGGCGGTGCAAATTTTAACGAAGTGTATTTCACCGATGTAAGGATTCCGGATGCCCAGCGTTTGGGTGCGGTGGGTCAGGGCTGGCAGGTTGCGCTGACTACCCTGATGAATGAACGTGCCTCCATAGGTGGCGGCGGCGGTGGGGTTAATTTTGATTCAGTGTTTGAGTTGGCCAGCAATACTAACGTAGATGATCAGCCGGCCATCAAGGATGCTGGGGTTCGCAGGAAACTAGCCGATTGGTATGTACAAGAGGCTGGCTTGAAGTTTACCGGTTATCGTTCCATGACAGCATTATCGCGAGGAGAGATTCCTGGACCGGAAAACTCCATTGGTAAGTTGGTTGGTGCACCCAAACAACAGGATATGGCATCTTTTGCATTAGACCTTTTGGATGCTAGTGGCATTATCTGGGATGAGGATTTGTCCGCAAGAGCTGGACTATTCCAAGCCACCTACATGGCTTCACCCGGGTTTCGTATTGCCGGTGGTACGGATGAAATTATGGCAAATATTATAGCTGAAAGAGTGCTGGGAATGCCCCAGGATATCAGAGTCGATAAAGGTATTCCGTTTAGTGAAATCCCGACCTCGGGTAGTTAGGTCTGGTTTTGCGTAGTAAGGGATAGAAATTATTTAAGGGTCTAATGACCCTTTTTTAATATACGCAGACTATGCATGATGTCTCTAGCCTTGAGTTTTCGGATAGAACTTTGATCGAGCAGATTATTTTTTGCAGGCTGGTTAGCTGTTCGGTTTTGTCTATGGGCGCCATGGCGCTTGCGCTAATGTTTCCAGCACTTACGACTGAATTGATGTGCAGACTTAGTCAAGGGTTGGGGAAACGCTTGGCTAAGCTAGTCAAAGCCAATGGTTCCTTGAACCTGGGCTGAGGAGATTGTGGTTGTAGTCCGAGAAATAGCAGAACGGTTTAAAGCGGTCTATTCTGCACGTTGGGATGGATGATCATGCAGTGATTGATCAAGGCCCTGTCCCATCAGGTCGATAAAATTATCTCTGTAGAAGCGGGTCTGGTTTTCCTGGGAAATATCCTTTATAGCCTCACCAAACCGTTTCATCGGATTTCTCCCTCCTTCTACGTGCGGAAAATCTGACGAAAACAGGCACACCTCTGGTCCGGTGTTGTCGATAATCCAGCCAGTTGGTTCATGGGGATAGGGTGTCACCCGGAATTGACGCCTGACTATTTCGCTCGGTTTTGCAGACAGGTTCTTAAGGCGTTGTTCTCCTTTTGTGAAGGCAGCCACGCCAGAGTCCATAAATCTCATCCAACTCGGTACCCAGCTGGCGCCAAGCTCAATGGCGCCGAATTTCAGGTTCTCATGTCTGTCCAGTACACCGTCGATTATCAGTACAGCCATGGTTTGCCACACCGACAGAGGAATCGTCATATAACTACTCGATGTAAAATTCTCAGCACCACCATGGAAGTCGAGTACCTGTGCCTGGCCATTATTGTGGTAATCAGGGTTCATTTTGTGTTCTCCACCAACATGGAACAAGATGGGTATTCCGGCTTCTTCAGCGATGCACCACAGCGGTTCAAATGCGGTGTGACTGGGACTGTGCCCGGGTGGGCAGCGGGACGGAATAACCAGACCCTTACAACCCATTTCCAGTGCTTCAGTAGCGATACGAGGAGCTTCCTGGAAATCAACCAGAGGTATGTAGCCCGTCGCCAGCAGTCGGTCATCAACGTTGCAGAAGTCGGCCATCATACGGTTATGGGCCCGTGCCGCTTCGCAGGCAAGCTGGTTGGTTTTGCCTGTTTCAAGACCATAATTGTCAAGCGCGTCAGAGGTAAATACCAATTGACTGGTAAAACCCAGATAATCCAGTGTTTTAGGCCGGTCTTCTTTTCGGAAAGCCCCTAAAGCATTGTGACCTCGACGTAACATAATTTCACGCTCAGCTCCTGCGCGGTACTCAGGATTATCCTGCAGCATCTTCATCTCTTCAATCCAGCTTTGTTCTCGTTTTCGGAGATAAGGCCTGAATTCCTCGCGGTATTTGCTGGAAACAAACTCGAATATCTTGTCGGGGAATTCCATTACATGGGAATCGGCGTCGTGAATGGTTCTGTTTTCGATATAGGCCATGATGTTTTGCCTGCAAATGCCAGTGTGCTGTGTGTGATTATCGATACCCTACTTTGAAAACACCTCGGTTGGTAGAGTATGTGCTCAAGCCAGTGATTCCAAATAATAAGCCCTAAGTCTTAAGAATAACCAAAATCCTTATGGATAACAGAGCCTGGGGTTCGTTCATGGCTGCTGCAGGATAAATATTATTGGTTTATAGGGCCTTATAGGACTCTCGTTTGTATCGCAGCATTTGTCCAGACCCGGATTGCGTATATTCGCCGTTTCGATAAGCGAGTTTGCCGTTGACAAAGACAGCCTCAATCCCTGTGGCGAGTTTTTTCGGTTCATCATAAGTTGCTGCGTCGGCAACGGTATCAGGGTTAAACAAAACCAGATCCGCCCAATACCCTTGTTTTATCAGCCCTCTTTGGTTGAGCCCGAAGGTAGACGCAGCCAGGGAAGTCATGCGCCGAACCGCATCGGTCAGGCTAAGCAGTTGTTTATCACGTACATAATGGCCGAGTATTCTCGGGAAGGTTCCAAATAATCGAGGATGGGGGCTACCATTGAGGTCTGGTATGCCATCGGATCCGACCATCATATCCTGCCAACGCAGGTTAGTTTCAATGTCGGTTTCATCTATGATGAACTGAATGCAGATAGTGCGGTCACCTTTTGGGCTGGTTAATATCTCATGAACCAGGTGGACGATGTCTATGCCTTTTTCTGTAGCAATATCTTTCAGCATGCGACCTTCGTATTCACGGAAAGCCGGACAACTCGCTAGTCTGATAACCTCGGCCAATTGACGATTAATATTGTCAAGATTGAAATACTCGATCATTCTGCCGCTACCAGCTGTGTAAGGGTAAACATCCAGAGAAATCTGCTGACCTGTGGCTAATGCGGCGTTTATTTTTTCCAGTGAAGATTTAACTTTGCCCCAATTCTGCTTACCCGCTGCCTTGTGATGAGAGATGTGAGCATGGATATTGGCCTCCTTACCTATTTTCAAGGTTTCATCGATGGCTTCAAGTAACCGGTCTCCTTCATTGCGCATATGGGTGGTATAAAGACCACCGTATGGCTGCGCTACCCTGGCTAGTTCAATTATTTCCTCAGTTTCGCTGTAGCGACCCGGTCTGTAGATGAGGCCGGTAGAAAAGCCGCAAGCACCCTGCTCCATGGCTCTGTCAACGTGGTCGACCATGGCTGATAATTCTTTGCTCGACGGTGCCCGCCGCTGTGACCCCATGACCAGCGAACGGACCGTATTGTGGCCTACCAGCATCATGTTATTAATCGCCGGTTTTCTTGCCAGAACAGCGCTGAAATAGCCCTCCAGGTCGGTGAAGCCACTTTCGATCCCGGCCAGGATACCGCCACTGCCTTTAGAGACATCGCCGTTGTTGTCTAAAGGAATGGCACTGAAGCCACAGTTTCCATTGACTACTGTGGTGACGCCCTGGGATAGTTTAAAGGTCATATCGGGGTGTTTCAGAAAGGCGCCATCATCGTGTGCATGGGTGTCTATAAGGCCCGGAGCAAGGCAGTTTCCGGCAGCATCTAATTCGCTATCAGCAGATCCAACCTGGCCTATCTCTGCAATACGGCAATCTTTGATACCAAGGTCAGTCTGTTTGGCTGGGCCGCCACTCCCATCTATGATGGTGGCATTCCTGATGTTGAAATCGTTCATAATGATGTTCCCGTAAACGAAGTGTTAGAGGCCATACTGTGCCGGATGCCGGCTGATATAGGCAGCAATTTTTTCTCCAATCATGATACAGGTTAAATTAGTATTGGCTCGAGGAACACCCGGCATAATGGACGCATCGGCAATGACCAGGCCATCGATGCGATGAGCGCGACCATGTTCATCGACAACTGCCAGGGGATCCTGACGGGGGCCCATCTTGACAGTACCACAGGGGTGATAACCACTACCGGCAAAGCGTCTGCATAAAGTTGTCAGGGTGTCATCACTGTGATCCCTGCCTTGGTCTGGGAATCGAATAGTATCGATCATCTTGGCCAGTTCACCTTGCTTGGTAAATTCAATGGTATCTTTGAAACCACTTAACAATGCAGCCTGATCTCTTTCATCTTCACAGAAATGGTTTGCAATGATGGGTGCGCCCATGGGTTGGCTCGGCGACAAGGTTAACCGACCGCGGCCATATTGGTATTCCAGGCATGCCGCAATCGCAAATAGGGGTGGCCCATCTAATTTTCCTGCATAGCTCAATTGCTCAATCTGCATGTTATTGCGCTTGTTCTCGGATGCCGTGGTGTAACGAAGTATGGTCTGGATTAAAGGCGCATCATGATCTGAGATGTGATCGTTTTTGAGCTGGCATACGACTGATATCGCAGGGTGGTCTGAGAGGTTTTCGCCGACACCAGGCTCGTTTTCTATGACTGTTATACCACTTTGATCTAGCTGCTCTTTTGGACCAATACCAGAATGCATCAAAAGAAGAGGAGACATCAGCGCGCCACCGCAGGTAATAACCAGGGAAGCAGAGAGGGTCTCTATATTTCCATCCTGGGTCTGAATTTCAACGCCCTTACAGGTATGCTTTTCGATGACCAGGCGACGCACCGACGTATTCGCCCTGATGGTCAAATTAGCACGAAATCGTGCCGGGGCAAGATATCCTATGGCACATGATATGCGTAATCTCCCCAGCTTATTCATGGGCTGAGGGCCGGCGCCGTAAGCATCGGGGTTATTAGCATCTTCGCAATAGGGGTAGCCAAGTGTCGCTGCCCGGTCGAGGAAAGCCTGGTGCTGTGGTAACAACTCTTCAGGCGGGTACCGACGAATACTGATCGGGCCAGCATCGCCATGGTAACTAGCATCAGCAAAGTCCAGGTCTCGTTCCAGACGTTTGAAAAAAGGCAAGACATTAGGCCAGGCCCAAGATGGGTTACCCTGCTCGGCCCATTCTTCATAATCTTCTGGTATTCCGCGTAGAGCGATGGTGGTATTCACAGCACTTGATCCACCGACGACCTTACCCCTGGGAAAGAAAACGTTCTGCCCCTGCGTTGGTTGATAGCGAAATCCCCAGTCATGATCGGCCAGTGCGTTGCGATGACTATTGACCAGTTCATAAGGTAGATCCCTGGCCCGCTCGTAATCAGGCCCGGCTTCGATTAATACAATCTCCCAGTCCGGATTTTCGCTGAGCCGGTTGGCTAGCACAGAACCTGCACTACCAGCTCCGATTATAATGATATCTGTCATCTACAATCCTCCCTGTGTTTGCCTATTGTGCCTTACCGCAGGGATTTGTCTAACCTGGTAAAAAGGCGGCAGGTTTAGCACCGGTTCAGTGGTTGAATTGGCTTTCTTGGTCTAGTTTGAATCGTAACCAGGGTTGTTAACTGAGCCGTTGTATGGGATTTCAAAAAGACAAAAAAAACGCCCCATAAATGAGGCGTAAGTAGGGAAGCGGGCAATCCAGAGTAACTATCTAGAGTAACTATCCAGAGTAACTATCCAGAGTAACTAAAATGAAGTAGTCTGGCTCGGTTGAGTCTAACTAGAACTGATTCATAGTGTTTTCCTTGCCACCAGCAAGGAGTGCATTTTCTCCAGAGAAGTAGGCCTTGTGATCATCGCCGATATTTGAACCAGCAAGGTCCTGGTGTTTAACGGACGACATTTCTCGCCTGATTTCCTGGCGCTGAACATCTCGAACATAGGCCAGCATGCCCAGGCTACCAAAGTAGCCTTCGGATAGGATATCTGTGCCCAGCGCAGTTTCGTGGTAGGTCGGTAGCGTAATCAGGTGGTGAAATATACCAGCTTCTCGAGAAGCATCTTTTTGGAATTCCTGTACAAGCTTGTCGGCTTCCTGGGCTAGTTCAGAATGATCAAAATCAACTGACATGAGGCCTTTTGGTGATGTCTGAGGATCTGGGTAGGCGCTTAGGTCTTTGCCGGCTGCGTTCCAGTCTGCATAGACTTGCTCCCGAAAGGCCAGGGTCCAGTTAAAGGAAGGTGAATTGTTGTAAACCAGTTTTGCATCCGGGACATATTTCTTCACTGCATCAACCATCTCGGCAATTTGAGAGACGTTGGGTTTTTCTGTTTCGATCCATAGCAGGTCCGCACCATGATTCAGGCTGGTTACGCAGTCGAGAACGACTCGATCAAATCCGGTTCCATCCCTGAACGCATACAGGCCATTATCAAGTCTGACCGGTTTAACGAGCTCGCCATTCTGGTGAATGGTAATGTCATTTTCCTTTAGTTCAGATAGGTCATTGATTGCTTCGGTCTGCAGGAAGTCATTGTATTGGCTGGCAAGGTCACCCTTTTCCTTTGATACCGGTATTTTCTGGGTCAGGCTTGCGCCCAGAGAATCTGTTCTGGCAACGATAATGCCATTTTCTACGCCTAGTTCCAGAAAGGCATATCGAATGGCGTTAATCTTAGACAGGAAATCCTCGTGAGGCACGGTCACCTTACCATCCTGGTGGCCACATTGTTTTGCATCTGAAACCTGGTTTTCAATCTGAATGGCACAAGCGCCTGCTTCTATCATCTGCTTGGCAAGGAGGTAAGTCGCTTCTTCATTGCCAAAACCAGCATCAATGTCAGCAATAATGGGTACAACATGGGTTTCAAATTGGTCTATTCGCTGGATGATATTATCAGTATTCTCACCACGTTCTCGGGCGTCATCTAGTTCAACAAAAATGTGCCGAAGTTCCCTTGCATCTGCCTGCTTTAAAAACAGATAGATTTCTTGTATCAGCGCTGGAACAGACGTTTTCTCGTGCATGCTCTGGTCAGGTAAAGGCCCGAATTTAGAACGCAGTGCTGCAACCATCCAGCCACTCAGATAGATATAGGATTTGCTCATGGTGCCACGATGTTTCTTAACTGACATGGCCAGTTGTTGCGCAGTGAACCCATGCCAGCAACCCAGCGACTGTGTATAGTTGGCTGAGTCAAGATCGTAGGCCTGCATATCCTGACGCATTATATCTGCCGTATACTTGGCAATTTCAAGACCGGTAGTAAAGCGATTCTGAAGGCGCATGCGCGCTGCATACTCTGAATTAATTCCTTTCCAGGTGTTAGCATATTGACTTCGTATTTTTTCAATGGATACGATTTGGTCTTTATAGCTAGACGAAGTAGTTTCTGGGACTTGCTGTATTTGATTCATAATAGTTGTGATGTTGGGTCTGGAGCGGTGAAGTTTACAAATAATCAAAGAATATTAAAAAGAATAAATGGATACTAATATATTCCAAAAATTCATTAAAAGAATTTTGTCCTAATGGGTTGATAAAGACTCGACGCAGAGTCGGTAATCTATGGTGATGAGGCCGAGGTATGATGAAAATAATTAGTGTTAATGTTGGTAAGGTAAAAACGCTGCGAGTGGGCAACCGCCAGGTCAGGACGGGTATCGGTAAGCGTCCGGTTGAGGGTGCTGTAGCAGTAAATTCACTCGGCTTAGAGGGAGATAATGTACTTAATCCGCGTCATCATGGTGGTGTTGATCAAGCAGTCTATGCGTATCGAGTAGAGGACTATGCGTTTTGGTCGGCTGAATTGGAGCGTGGAATACCAAACGGCACCTTTGGAGAAAATTTGACGATGTCAGGTCTGCCAGATTATGGGCTTATGATTGGTGATCGGCTGGAGTTTGGTGGATTAGTATTGGAAGCAACGGCGCCGAGGATTCCATGCAATGTGTTTGCAGCGGAGATGAAGGATCAGCAGTTTCCGAAATTATTTACTGCGGCTGGTCGTGCAGGGGTTTATTTCCGGGTCCTGTCACCTGGAAAAGTAAAGGCGGGTATGCAAGGTAAATACAGTTTGAGAGCTGAAAATAGCCTTTCAACCCAGGCACTGTTTTTAGATCAGACCGGGCCACTGAATAAATTGAATAAAGACAAACTGCGTAGATATCTGGATTTGCCCATTGATGAGCGAACCCGAAAAAAATTTACTACACGGCTTCAAAAAGCCAAGCCGTAATTCCGATGTAACTTACCTAATGCGATTAGTAACTTAAGGAGGGATCGATGAATGTAACCGGATATACAGGCGTTGCCTTAAATCAGTCACCAGATTCAAAAAATGAGATTCACGGTGACCGAATTGCCAAAGTTTATGGATTTAAAGGTGGCTTGGTTCCCGGCGTCACCTTGTCTGCTTACCTGACTCAGCCTGCCGTAGAAGCCTGGGGCTTAGACTGGCTGAATACGGGTCGGTCGCATATTGCTGTCCGATCACCGGTTTACGATAGGGAAAACTTTTCAGTAGCGATTACTGATCAGAGTGAATTTCAGTATACAGCCGAATTGTTAAATTCTTCTGGTAGGATTTGCGCCACAGCAGAGGTGAGTTTGGAGCAGGAAGCGGCTATAGCACCCATCAGGCGGGGTGATGGTATTGCTGAAGCTGGATACCAACCACCTCGAGCAAGTAAAGACTGGTTTGAGCAACTTAAAGATCTAGGTTGTTATGCTTTTCGCTATCAATGGCAGGAAGATAACAGAATGTCCCGATATTTCGAAGACGTAGCGCATATGCCAATGCTTTTGCGTTTTCCCGGTGAGGCTGCCGCAGGGTTAAAAGATAATAATCGCGGTAATGCTAAGGGTTTCGCCAATATGTCTTTCATTCTCGGTTGTGCTAACTGGATTTTTGATAGCAATGCCGCCATGAACCCCTGGGTACACCTTGAAACGAGGTCAAAAAACTACTCTGCCATTAGCCCGGGGACCTCAGTGATTGTAGAAATGCAGGTGCTTGATGAGTTCAGTAAAAAGGGCCATCAGTTCTGCGATATTAATGTGGCCGTCTTCGATGAACAGTCCGGGCAGTGCTTTTCGGAGGTTTTTCAGCGAGCAATTTATCGCCTCAGAGGCATGTAGTCGCTCACAATATTGCCATTAGACTGCTTATCTCATCGAGTCGATGCTGGATTTTGTCTGGTTTTTGGCTGCCCAGGTGCAGGATTAACCGATCAACGCCGAGGTCTTGATAGGCCAGTATCGCATCGCGACTTAACTGATAAGGCGGCGTTATAATGAATTCGAACTCATTTAAGCTACGCTGCTGTTTTTCAAGTGCCGCTTTGAGTTCTATTTGCATGTTTTTTGTTTGTTCCAGGTTAAGTTGAAACCCGTACCAGCCGCTGCCATATTTAGCCGCTCGGTTGAATCCTGCAGGGGTATGGCCACCGATAATAACGGGTATTCCACCCTCCTGTACTGGCTTGGGGTCCATGCGGCAGGCGGGTAAGTTGAAGTGTTCACCGGAAAATTCCGCCACCGGCTGGGTCCAAAGCTCATTCAGGACGATTAGAAATTCATTACAGCGGGCACCCCTGTCCTCAAATGTGTACCGACAGGCTTCAACTTCTTCCTTACACCAGCCGACACCGACGCCGAAATCAACCCGGCCCTTAGTCAGCCAGTCCAGGGTAGCAAATTCCTTTGCGGTATAAACGGGATTTCTTTGTGGTAACAGAGTAATTCCAGTGCCAAATCTCAGGGTTTCAGTACAACCTGCCAGAAAGCTGAAAGTAGAGACTGTATCAAGCATTCCTCCTCCTGCAGGAACGGGGATTTTACCGTCTCTGCTGCCAGGATACGGATGAACTGTTTCATCAAATAAGACCACATGCTCGCCCATCCAGAGTGATTCAATGCCTAGCTGTTCGACTTGTTGAGCGAATGTTTTGATCATATCCGGGGTGGCAAGGGGTGACATAAAAGTTGCAAAAATGCCGATTTTCATCTCGTTAATCCTATCCAGTGCTTCGATTTGTCTGCCGAACTAGTCTTATCGTTAGCTCGAGCCTGACTTTAAAGGTACCAGTCCATGGGATGTTAGGGAAGGCTGCCAATCAGGCTATTGAGTTTTACTGAATCTGGGCGGGGCTGTTACAGTACAGCTTTAGCGATGAGACAGGCTAGGCATTAAGATAACGATCCATCACTGGATTACATGGTTTTATAAGGAGAGGGTATGGCTATTCAAAACATTTTCGAGGAGACAGAAAGGCTCAAAGCTAATATAGAGAATTTGAGTGTCGCTGAATTAAAAAAGGAAATGGCAGATAACAACAATTTACTGCTTTTGGATATCAGGGAAATCCAGGAACAGGTTGATCTTGGCACGATCCCTGGCGCGATTCATTGCGCTCGCGGAATGATGGAGTTTTGGGCCAGCCCTGCCAGTCCCTATTATCGAGATTACTTTCAACAGGATCGCAGGACCGTGGTTTTTTGTGCCGGTGGTGGGCGCAGCGTTCTGGCCGTTAAATCCCTGCAGGAGATGGGTTTTGAAAATGTCGCTCATCTGGAAGCAGGATTTTCCGGATGGCAGAAAGAAGATCTGGAAGTTGAAGATGTCAGCCAGACTAGCCGCTGGATTCGAAGACCAAAACCAGAATAGACCGTCAAAGATCAGTTACTGCGAGAAAAACAGTAATGAGGGGGCGTAACCGATGAACCTCGAGCCAGGGAATGATCTGGATATAGTAGATGTATTCCGAAAAACCAGAAGCGTGGCAGTCGTAGGTATGTCGGCTGATCCTACCAAGCCCAGTCATGGGGTCGGTAAATATCTTGCTGAGTACTATGACATTTATCCTGTTAACCCGGATTATCAGGAAATCCTTGGGTATCCGTGTTATCCGTCAATCGGCGCGATTGTTGAACCCATAGATGTCATCAATATTTTTCAGCGAAGTGATCGTATAGGCTTGTTTGTCGAGGAAACCAAGGCGAAGCAGCCGACCGTTTTCTGGATGCAACTGGGGATTTACAATGCGCAGGCGCGAGCGTCATTAGAAGGTGCAGGTATCATGGTGGTAGAAAACAAGTGTACAAAAATCGAACATGCTCGATTACACAGAACAGGGTTACTATAGATAAAAATAATGAGGGTAATGAAATCAATTTGGAGGGAGATAGATGCCTGTACCTGTTGAATTTACACTGGCACATATAAAACAGCATTCATCGGCTGACAGCGGTATTTACAGCGAATTTCTGGATTCGAGAGAACCATTTCGGTCTATGTTCAAAAATAACCCCTGGCTGATCCCGCCAGATATCAGGAAGCCGCTTAGCCAGGCCAAGGGAGATTATTGGCAAACCACGGTTGGCCGTAAACACGAGTATTGGGAAAAAATTGATTTACCGCAGCCAACCCGGGATATCAATCGTTTGCGTACCGACCTGTTTGAATGGGGGTACTGCCTTATACGAGATGGCTTGTCCAGTAAACAGTGTAAGGTCTTTCTTGACCGGCTGATGGACCAGGCGGCAGCTGAAAGGCGGGCGGGTGTACAGCAACAGACTCCGTCTGGTCAGTATATTAATTCTCTGGTTAACAAGGGGGCCTGCTTTGCGCTTTGTATTGAGCAGCATCCTGATGGGGTGCAGGCTGGGCCGTTAATTGAACAGCTCCTGAATGAAACCCTGGGTCCAGGCTGGATATGCCATAGCTTTCTTGCTAATG
Organism: Gammaproteobacteria bacterium; assembly: GCA_018666555.1. Lineage (GTDB taxonomy): Bacteria > Pseudomonadota > Gammaproteobacteria > Pseudomonadales > Azotimanducaceae > UBA9926. Next base: position 34,438 of record JABIZD010000021.1, on the reverse strand, counting down.
GTGCTGATCCAGGAGGGTATCCTCAGGGTCTGCATATCGACCAGGGGCCTTTGCTGCCGTGGCAGACCCTTGAGGCCCCCGCTCTGGTCAACACCATGTTTATTCCTCAGGACATAGATGACCAAAATGGCGGTACACTGGTGATACCGGCAAGCCACCGGGTGATGGCCGAGGCAGGCTCAGGCGGCGCCATTGGTGAACTACCGCCGGCGATTAATCTGGAAGCAGCCGCGGGTACTATTATGTTGTTTGATGGGCGCCTGTTGCATGGTACGGGTGTCAATCGTTCAGCCAGTCAACGCTTTGTGGCAACCATGAGTAATGTTAAGTCCTGGATGAGGCAGCAGGAAAATTGGATTATATCGGTACACCCGGAAGTACTCAGCGCTGCAAGTCCGAAGTTGCTGCATCGCATGGGTATGCAAGCGCTGACTTATGGTGCCACGGTAGAAGGTTTTGGGCTCGGTGCCTCGGGTCGAGTCAATGACCATTGGGGAGCCTTAAAGCAATTTCGTACCGCACTGGATGAAGGAAGTTATATTCGCGTGGGCGAGTTGTCGATGGATTCTCCTGCAGAAAAATTAGACCAGAATTTTACGGTTAAACTGGTAAGAAAATTGGCGCACAAAGCCGAGAAGGTAGTAGTAAAATAATAATATTGGGGCCGGCCTTACGACCATGTCTATCGATGGGTGGCGCTCACTTGCGAGTTAATTTTTAGATACTTCTAATGCAATTCATTTGTCATATTAAGGAACTTATAGTGATAAGACTTTTCAACGCCAGCAGATGGCCCGGCTTGTTTGTTCTAGGTTTGTCGGTGACCTCGGTGTTTGCAGATACGCTGTATTCTAGCGGGACTGTCTATACCCTAGATTCAAGCAACACGGTTAACTCCTCCGTGTGTGTGAGGGGTGATCGAATAGTTGCCGTGGAGAGTTGCCAGGTTGAATCTAATGTTGATCTGGCAGGTGCAACCGTCATTCCAGGATTTATTGAAAGCCACGGGCACCTCATGTCGCTCGGGTTTTCTAAATTACGTTTAGATCTGACGACGGTTAAAAACCTTGATGAACTGGTAGGCAGCGTAGCCAGGGCTGTTGATTCAGCCGAGCCTGGGGAGTGGATTCTGGGGCGAGGCTGGCATCAGAGCAAATGGACGCCAGCGCCTATTGAGATGATCGAAGGTTTTCAGACTAACCGAACCTTAAATGAGGTTTCCTCTGAGAATCCGGTCTTTCTCGTTCACGCCAGCGGGCATGCTGCTTTTGTCAATGATAAAGCGCTGGCTCTGGCTGGAATTGAGGACGCAACTCGATTCAGTGGTGATGGTGAGATCATACGAGACGCTCAGGGTCGCGCAACCGGGGTACTCAATGAACGAGCACAGCGTCTGGTGAGTAAAATCATTCCTGAACCGTCCGCGTCACAAAGGCAGCAGGCACTGATGCTGGCACTTCAAAACCTGGCTGAACAGGGTGTAACCAGTTTCCAGGATGCCGGCACAGGACAGCAGACGATCGATTTGTATAAGCAGTTTTTAGCTGAGGGTCGGCTGACCAGTCGTATCTATGTCATGCTCTCGGGCGGTGATGATGAATTGTTATCCAAATGGATGGATAGAGGGCCAGAAATAGGTCTTGGTGACAATCGGTTGACGATTAGAGCCATTAAGCTTGTCGCAGATGGTGCACTTGGCTCAAGGGGTGCCTGGTTATTAGCGCCTTATTCAGATCGCATCGGGCATGTCGGGCTACCTACCATGCCTGTGGAGGATATGGCTGATATCAGTCACCTGGGATACCAAAATGGGTTCCAGGTAGGAATACATGCCATCGGTGACCGGGCTAACCGTGAAGTCCTTGATGTATTTGATGAATTATTTGATGGCAGGGATCGTGGTGTCCGCTTTAGAATTGAGCACGCGCAACATATTGACCCAATTGATATCCCGCGGTTTGGACAGCTTGGAGTGATAGCCTCTATGCAGGGTATCCATCTTAGCTCGGATAGACCCTGGGCTATCAAGCGATTGGGCCAGCAGAGGATAGAGCAGGGAGCTTATGTATGGAGGGCGTTGATCGATAGCGGAGCCGTCCTGATTAATGGTACCGATGCTCCAGTCGAACCGGTTAATGCTATCGCTTCTTTTTATGCTTTGGTGAGTCGGAAAACATTGGCGGGTACGCCGGATGCTGGTTACGAACCCGGCCAGCGGTTGACCCGCTTTGAAGCGTTGCGCAGTTATACCTCTGATGCCGCTTATGGTGCATTTGAGGAAGGATTCAAGGGTAGTCTTGAACCAGGCAAAGTGGCTGACTTTGTTGTGTTAGACCGAGACATCTTGAAAATCGCAGAGCAGCAGATTTTAACGACCACAGTCTTGAAAACAATTGTTGGCGGTCAGCTAATCTATGAAAAGTAGACCATCACTTAGTACCATAATCCACCCTCGGCAGAGAGGTAGCAATGGAATTTGTTAATATTAAATTAAGCCCCAGGGGGCAGTTGGAAGTCCTTTCTAAGCGTGAAGTCAGTCAGTTGCTGGATACCTCTTTAGGAGGCCTTTATCACCTCTATCGAAATTGTTCATTGGCGGTATTAAATAGTGGTGCGCAGACGGATGATGCACGTCAGCTGCTGGAAAATTTTCAGTCCTTTGATATCAAACTGCTTCAACAGGACCGGGGCATTACCATTGAATTAATTGATGCGCCTGCTACGGCCTTTGTCGAGGGCAGAATACTAAATGGGATCCGGCAATTACTGTTTTCAGTCCTCAGGGATATTTTATATGTTAATTCGCACCTGGCAATTCCGGCAGAGGCGGGTGAATCGGTCACTAATGCCGTATTTGATATTTTAAGAAATGCAGATGTCCTGAAGACGGATTCAGCTCCTAAAATGGTAGTCTGCTGGGGAGGCCACAGTATATTGCGCAGCGAATATGAATACACCAAGGAGGTGGGTTACGAGTTAGGCCTTCGAGGCCTTGATATCTGTACAGGATGCGGAGACGGGGCCATGAAAGGCCCTATGAAAGGGGCCGCGATTGGCCATGCAAAGCAGCGCAATAAGACGGGCCGATATTTGGGAATTTCAGAGCCCGGGATTATTGCCGCTGAACCACCCAATCCAATTATTAATGAACTGGTTATCATGCCGGATATAGAAAAGCGTCTTGAGGCGTTTGTCCGGGTGGGTCATGCAATCGTTGTCTTTCCCGGAGGTGCTGGTACCGTTGAAGAGATCTTGTATCTGATTGGGATTTTGCTGCATCCTGATAATCAGGGTATGCCCTTCCCGTTGGTATTTGCCGGGCCAGAGACGGCGCGGGATTATTTCCAGCAGATTGATACGTTTCTAACTGCAACTCTGGGTAAATCGGTACGCAACTATTATCAGATTATTATTGGTGAGCCCGCCCGGGTTGCGAATCTCATTTTGAAAGGGATTAGAAAAGTGAGGAAATATCGCAAGGCGCAAGATGATGCCTATTACTATAACTGGTTACTCAAAATTCCAGAAGATATGCAGACACCGTTTGTACCCTCTCACGAGAATCTGGCAGCACTGGATTTAAGCCTCGATCAGCCAGCGGCGGTTCTGGTTGCTAATCTCAGGCGAGCATTTTCAGGCATTGTTGCCGGTAATATCAAGGAACAGGGTATTCTCACTATAGAAGAAAAAGGCCCCTTCCAGCTGCACGGAGATCCGCAACTATTGCAAATGATAGATCACATGTTGGTTAGTTTTATCGATCAGCAGCGTATGCGGCTACCATTGTCAGATTATCACGCCTGCTACGAAATTGTGGCCTGATGATTAAAGCAGAAGGGCCCGAACTATACTTTTTCCATAAAGGCCTGAACTATACTTATTCTATAAAGATGCTAGACAGGAAGGAGCTTGGAGTAGCAAACTACGGGCGCATATAGAATTTACTGGCAAAGGAGAAACGTAGTATGTCGGAAACAGGTTTACAACTTAGAACAAAAATTTCAGGAGAAGGTCTGCTTACCTTGAGTCTAGAGGAAGTACAGTTTCCCGAGCCCGGTGAAAATGAGGTGCTTGTCAAGGTAGAAGCCTCACCTATTAACCCCTCTGACCTGGGCTTGTTATTTGGTCCAGCAGATTTAGCGCAAGCAACTTTTTCTGGCACTGCAGCGCTTCCAGTGGTTACAGCGCCCGTACCAGAAGGCTTGTTGAGACAGATTGGTGCAAGGGCTGATCAGTCCCTGCCTGCGGGTAATGAAGGTGCAGGTCAGGTCATTGCAGCAGGTGCGTCGGAAGCAGCCCAGAATTTGAAGGGTAAGACAGTTGCTATCCTGGGCGGTGCTATGTATTCCGAGTATAGGGTATTAAAAGCCAACCAGTGTCTGGTTATGAATGAAGGTGTATCAGCCAGCCAGGGAGCATCCTGTTTTGTCAATCCGCTGACGGCCCTGGGTATGGTTGCGACCATGAAGGACGAAGGCCATAGCGCATTACTGCATACAGCCGCTGCATCGAATCTGGGGCAGATGCTGGTAAAAATCTGTTTGAAGGACCAGGTACCGTTAGTCAATGTCGTCCGAAAAGCAGACAGTGTTGAATTACTGAAATCACTCGGTGCCCAGCATGTACTGGACTCCAGTGAAGATGGCTTCATGGAATCATTGATCCTTGCGTTGACAGAGACCAATGCCACCATCGGCTTTGATGCCACTGGTGGGGGTAAGCTGGCCGGTCAGGTATTAACCGCAATGGAGGCGGCTCAGGCGGCTAAAATGGGAGAGTTCTCTCGCTACGGATCGACTCAGCACAAGCAGCTTTATATTTATGGTGGGCTAGATCGCTCTCCAACAACCTTTAACAGAAGCTTTGGTATGGCATGGGGCTTAGGTGGCTGGTTATTGACTCCATTCCTGCAGAAAATTGGACCGGTAGCAGCTGAATCATTACGACAGCGAGTGGCAGATGAAATCACCACAACTTTCGCGAGTCATTACACTCAATCCGTATCATTGCCGCAAATGCTGGCTAGAGAGAGCATCGAGATTTACGCACGGCAGGCCACAGGAGAAAAATTCCTGGTGACTCCGCATGGCTGAAATGGCTCAGAACACAGTGTCTGATTAGTGGTGCTGCCATTGGGGATCATGAACTAGAATGCCCTTATCATGTAGTGCATTGATTTCATCGCTATTCCAGGATAGCCATTCTTGCATGATTTGAGCGTTGTGTTCGCCACGGTGGGGGGCAGGTCCACGAACTCCACTTTTGGCATCGGAGAATCGGTAAGGAGATTGGGTAATGGGTCTCGTGCCCCCTGCTCTGTCGTCGATATCAATTATGGTGCCCCGGGCCTGTACAGTAGGTTGTTGTCTTAATTCAGCTGGATCGCGGACCAGACCCCAGGCCATGTTCATTTGCTTCATAATGGAATCAAAGGAGGCGGCTGTTTGCAGGGTTTGAAAAAAACTGTTCACAGTCGTTCTTCTGGCAGCGATCTTCTCGGCGAGGTCCATCTCCGGTAATGATGGGTCGGTTATATGGTTGTTTTCACATAGTAGTCGAAACATGATTCTGAAATCCGAAGAAATCAATACAGTTGCAAAAGGTAATGTCCAGATTTCATTGCTTATAGGGCCTGTGTTCCAGGAATCTTCAAGGTCGTAGTGGAGTTGATCATCAGTGGCTATGGTGGCATCTAGCATCGAGATATCGATGTGCTGGCCGCGCTTAGTTTGCTGTCGCAGTATGATGGCGGACAAAACGCCAATAAGGCCATGCAGGGAAGCATTGGTATCGGCGGTGGAAAGGGGCAAATCGCGAAAAGAGTGCTCATCCGCTGCTGCTTTCCTAGAGCTTCTGTGAATCAGTCCAACTTCGGCGTGGATCACTGGAGCATAAGCGGCTCTTTTTGATTCGGGTCCGTTATGTCCAAAACCACTGATAGACAGCATTATTAGCCCAGGATTAATCTCTTTTAAGGTTGCATAATCCAGGCTCAGCCGTGCCATTACATCAGGTCGGTAGTTTTCTATAAGAATGTCGGCTTTTTCAACCAGTGCATAGATCAGGTGGCGGGCATTTTCTGTCCGCAGGTCGACACAGATATTACGTTTACCGGCATTTTGCTGGTGGTAGTATCCAGGTATGTCTGCAATACTTCTGCCCCAGTAGCGGGTAATGTCGCCTTCAGGGGGTTCGACTTTAACGACATCAGCACCGAGATCACAGAGTAACCTACCTGCAAATGGTCCCGCAAGTACGCGTGAAAAATCGAGGACTTTGAGATCTTTAAGAGGATATTCCATTTTTCCTGCTCCAGATGGGAACTAAACAATTTTTGTAGAATCCTAGAAGAGTAAAAAGTGAAAGGCCAAAAGGCAAGTTGATAAAACAATTGATTCAAATAATCTCCGTAGCGGCGGGCCTCGTGCTTTTCCTGTTTGGTTTTATAGCAGCTCATGCAGAGCCAGCCAATCGTCCTGATTTTAATGGTTTCTGGGAGCTCGACTTTGAAAACAGTGAGCATCCAAATGATAAATTGCGTTATTTGTACGAAGTGACCCTGAGTCACTATCAGCGCCGGATTAACAATAGCGATCCACAGTTCAGAGATAGCGCTATACGGGCGATGGATGAATTACGGGGGATCGTTAATTTGGGTCGACTCGCGGAACTCATTACGCGAACCACGGTGCTGGAAATCAGCCAGGATGTTAATCATATATTGGTTGACCGGGAGGATAATTTTTCGTTGGCCTGTGAGTTTGCTAATACAGAAATTACCGGAGATGAGCTTGGTAGGGAAAGATGTGGTTGGCGCAACGACCAGTTGATTTTTGATATTCGTTTACCAGAGGGTTTGGCGATACAGCATAGAATAGTGAAATCAGCCGATGGTCGTCGCCTTAATATATCAACAACGCTGGCCTCTGATGGGGTCAGTCAGGCTTTTTCGGTTAATCGGGTGTTTATACCCTTTGAGAAAGGTAAGGGTGCATTCGAATGTCAGTATATCCTCGGAAAGGGGAAAGTGTGTTCCATTGGAGGGGACTCATGAGATTTGGGTTGATACTGGTCATGGCATTGCTGCTGGTATCCTGTACCAGTCAGGTCGAATCGCCGAGCGTTTATTCTTCTGTGGAAAAGGCTGAATTGCATCGAGCGACGCAAACAGAAGATGATAGCCAGGCTCTTAACCTCAGTATTTCTGTGTTTGAGGGAGAATCACTAGACGGTTTGACAGCCAGGATGATGAAACCAGTGGCCTTTGCAGAAAGCCGCTATATCCCTTATTTATTGAAGCAGGCTCTGGAGGAAAGTGGATTCTGGGGTGCGGTCAGAGTCGTTCCCCAATCTGATCCGACAGCGGAATTGACCCTGGAGGGACGGATCCTCTCGAGTGATGGATTCCAGCTTCGAGTACACCTGCTTTGTCGCGATAGCCTCGGGCGTATCTGGCTGGATCAGATTTATGAGGACCAGGCGAATGTGGCAGATTATCCTGATGAAATTGTCACCGCAGAGGACCCTTTTCAGGATCTATATATCCGAATGGCAAATGATCTTGCCCTGAGCCTGCAAAACCAAAGTGCTGATATTCGCTCCTCTCTTATCGATGCGGCCTTACTTCGCTATGCTCAAGCTCTCTCGCCGGAAACTTTTTCGCGATACATTAACTATGACCAGAAGGAGCAGTGGTCGGTGCTGGGTTTGCCAGCCAGAGATGACCCCATGTACAAGCGTGTGCTCAGAATCAGGGACAGTGAATATGAGTTTATTGATAGTGTTGATGAGCAGTATCAGATTGTCTTCAATCGGATGAAGATGCCTTACGCTTATTGGCGTAAAAACTCGTTTGAATTCGAAGATTATAATCGCCGCCTGGCAGCAAAATCCGGACAGAAAAGATCTCGGGTCGATGCCCGCTACGATTCGATGTTAAAAGTTTATCGGCAGTTTCAGGATCGACGCAATAATGAAGATGAATTGCGCCAAATGGTCCAATCATTCGATGCTGAATTGTCACCGCTGATTACTCGAGTCGAAGGACAGTTGATTCAGCTGGTAGGTAGCCTGGAAGGCCAGTATGAAAGTTGGCGAAATTTACTAAGGCAGTTGTATCGTCTTGAGCAGAACTAGTCGTTGGTAGTAGTGGCAGGTTTAGCTAGTGCCTGGCTAAGGCCCCGCCTGGCTTGTTCGCTGATCCAGTCGCGCGGGCCTGAATCAGCCGAGTTTAGAACCTGGTTGAATTTAATACTGGCTTGTTGTTGCTTGCCTGAATAATTGAGTATTAACCCTTGGGTTAGTGTCAGCCAGTCGAATGACCAATCGGGCAGGTTTCCTGGATCCTGACCCAGAATTTGCTCGATTAGTTCAGGCTCAAGTTTTTCGCCTGAGCCGAGAACCGCGAAGGTTTGCCAGATTTTGCCAAAAAAAACAAACACCGGTTCTTCATCGCTACAGTAGTAGAAAAAATTTTTGATGGCTGATTTAGCTGTTTTGGGATTACCGTACATAATGATGGCGGCAATGTTGGCAAGATGGATGCGCGGGTTTTCAGGGTATTTTTCGGCGAGTTGACTTAACATCAACAGCGCTTCAGGCGCTGCCTCGGGTCGTGCTCGCAGTAACATATCACTGTACACGAATTTGGCAGAGTCGGAATACAGGGAGCTGTCGTCGATAACCTGTTTTAAATAAGGCAGGCTTTTGTCGGATTGGCCTTTGGGGATGAACCATAAGAATGCGCTGAACAGTTTCACAAACGATGGCAGGTTATCCGCGTAATAATAGGCCATGGCCAGGGGCAGCTTGGCTTCGTTAAGATCCGGATTGAGTGATAGAGCCTGTTCGAAATTGTCGATGGCTTTGCTTCCCTGTGTGCCGGCCTGATAAAGGTTTCCTCTTAGCCCTGCCACAAAGGAAAGGGAAAAGTGAGCCGTTCCGCAGTCGAGTTTTGACCTGGCTATTAGCAGCCGGGTTGGTTGATCCTGTTTGCATAGCGCCAGAAGTTTTTTTGCTGTTTCAGTAACGGGCGTATCCCAGCGAGTGTCACTACCATCCCAGGAAAGTCGAGTATTGATCGTACCCAGGTGAAGTGCATAGCCAGTACCCAGGTCAGGAAACTGGGTTTCGATGTTGATAGCCATCTGATCCGCTAGATCGTAATTGCCAAGCAAGCGCGCGTCTATGATTTGTTTGATGACACTGTTATCAGGGGACGGTGATATCTGCTCTGCGTAGCAGATCCGGGTTATGAGTAGAACTGCAAAAACGGCGTATCGGAACATTGCTATGGTAATTTAGAAGACTGTAGTCAGTTTAATGATTCAAGCAACCAGCGGGAAGTTAAAATTTCCATATTGTCACTTCTAGGTCTGACAATGGTGAGTGGAAGTGTCAATATCACTGTAATGATGTTTAACAGATGAGTGAGGCCCGGGCTTATGAGACTAGTATATATCGATATCGATACATTGCGAGCAGACCATCTGGGCTGTTATGGCTATCATCGGAATACGTCTCCGAATATCGATGCGCTGGCAAAAACGGCCCTACACTTTAATGAAGTTTATGCCTCTGACACACCGTGTCTGCCAAGTCGAAGTGCCTTGCTCACCGGCCGTTTCGGCATACATAATGGGGTCGTGAATCATGGCGGAACCGATGCTGACCCAGTCATAGGCGGCCCGGAAAGAGCCTTTTGGTCGCAACTGCAGTTAACCAGTTTCCCGACGCAGCTCAAGCGCCTGGGGATGCGAACGGTGAGTATTTCTTCTTTTGCGCAACGCCATTCGGCTTTCCACTGGCATGCTGGCTTTGATGAAGTGATTCGGGTGCCAGGCAGCTTTGGTCTTGAATCCGCACATGAAGTTTTCGAATTGGTCCAGGACTGGTTGAATCGAAATGCCGACCAAGATAACTGGTTTTTACATATTCATCTCTGGGATCCTCATACGCCTTATCGAGCCCCGGCCAGTTTTGGGGATCCGTTTGCAGACCAGCCCTTACCGAATTGGTTGACCGAAGAAGTTCGCCTTGCTCACTGGAATGGTGCTGGGCCACATTCAGCTAGGGAATGTAATGGCTTTGCACCCAAACCAGCAGCGATTACGCGTTGGCCACGACAACCTCAAGAGATCCCCGATATGGGTGCTGTGAGGAAAATGTTTGATGGCTATGATACCGGTGTTTTGTATGCAGATACCTACGTCGGCAGAATTTTGAATGTACTTGCCGATCGCAACCTGCTCGATGATGCGGCGGTGATGCTGTCGTCTGATCATGGTGAAACCCTTGGTGAACTCAATGTCTATGGAGATCATCAGACTGCCGATTGGTGTACTGCAAGGGTACCTCTGCTCCTAAAATGGCCTGGCTCGGAAGACTTTACAGGACGACAGCTGGATGCATTGCACTATCAGATCGACGTTACCGCGACGTTAATTGAATTGCTGGGTGGAAAGCCGCCGGGGTCCTGGGATGGTCAAAGCTTTGCAGAAAGTCTTCAAGCTGGTAAGGATCTGGGGCGCGAATATCTGGTTCTCTCGCAGGGAGCCTGGACCTGCCAGCGGAGTGTTCGCTGGGGCGATAATTTACTGATCAAGACGTTACACGATGGCTATCATCTGTATGATGAATTAATGCTGTTTGATGTGGTAAAGGATCCCCATGAACAAACTGATCTGGTGCAGCCGTGCCCGCAACTGGTTACCGACGGTTTGTCTCTATTGGATTCGTGGCACACGGAAATGATGCCAGCGGCTGCCAGAGGCAGGGACCCCCTGGAGAATGTAATTAAAGAAGGTGGTCCTTATCATGTTCGCGGTCAATTGCCTGACTATCTTAAACGTTTAAGAGAAACCGGTAGGTCGAGCTCGGCAGAGCTTTTGGAAAAGAAATATGCTCTGGAACTTGCTGGAGAAGCAATATGAACCAGCCTTTATCTGGGATGAACGCCATCGTTACGGGTGGTGGTAGTGGCATTGGACTCGCCTGTGCGATGGCTTTCCGAAAGGATGGTGCAAATATTCTCGTGATGGGGAGAACCGAAAGTAAACTGGAAACGGCCACTCAGAAGTTGCTGGGCTGGCCCGGTAAAGGCAAGGTTCAGTATTTTGTCGGTGATGCCGGTGAGGAGGAATCGGTACAACAGGCGGTAGCCCTGGCGGCTAATAGCGGCAGGCTGGATATTGCGATTGCAAATGCGGGCACCGGTTCGCTGGCCCCGATCGAAGAAATTAAGGATTCAGAGTGGCAGCGGGTAATGCAGACCAATCTCAGTGGGCCTTTTTATTTGGTTAAATCAGCTGCCGCGTCTATGTCCGGTGGCGGAGCAATCTGTGCAATTTCCTCTATTGCCGGGGTGCGAACCCACCGTTTTATGAGCGCGTACTGTACTAGTAAGGCAGCGGTTGACATGTTGGTGAGGAATTCTGCAGACGAGCTTGGCAAGAAAGGGATTCGAGTCAACAGTGTCTGCCCTGGCCTGGTTGAGACTGAGCTTGCATCAGGTCTACTCGCGACAGAAGCTGTTTATGAGGATTACAGGAACTGTATGCCCTTGAACAGACATGGCCAAGCCGTCGATATAGCTGCCGCGGTGAGGTTTTTATGTGGACCGGAATCGACCTGGATTACTGGAGTAAATCTTAGTGTTGATGGCGGTCATCATTTAAGGCGTGGCCCAGATTTGAATCCAATCGTCGAAGTTATTTATGGTGAATAGCTTTTAAGGGCTAGAATAGCAGCTTTTATTTGCGGGACTGAACGGGGTGTAAGATGGGGAAAAATAAATTAGGCCTGAGTCAAGCGCAGTTGGATGCTTACTGGATGCCATTTACAGGCAACAGGCAGTTCAAGCGTGACCCAAGGTTAATGGTCGCGGCAGAGGGGAGTTATTACACTGACGCTGACGGCCGTAAAATATTTGATGGCCTGTCAGGCTTATGGACCTGTGGTTTCGGGCACAATATTGAGAAGATTAATTCGGCTATATCCCGGCAGGCCAAAACGCTTGATTTCAGCCCCAGCTTCCAGTTCGGGCACAAGGGCGCGTTTGAGTTAGCTGAGCGTATCACCCAGTTCATGCCGGAGGGTTTGAATCGAGTGTTTTTCTGTGGGTCTGGTTCAGAGGCTGCCGACACTTCGTTAAAGCTGGCTCGAGGATATTGGCGGAAACTCGGGTACCCGGGTAAGACTAAATTAATTGGTAGGGCAAAGGGCTATCACGGCGTTAATTTCGGCGGTATTTCAGTGGGCGGTATCGGTGGTAACAAGGCAATATTTGGTGAGTCAGTAGCTGCCGATCACTTGCCCCATACCTGGCTGCCCGAGAATGCCTTTTCTAAAGGCCTACCTGAATTTGGTGCAGAACGGGCCGATGAACTCCTTGAGCTCATTGCCTTGCACGATGCTTCAAACATCGCCGCTGTCATCGTCGAACCTTTGGCCGGGTCTGGCGGTGTGTTTCCACCGCCGGTGGGTTACTTGCAGCGATTAAGAAAGATCTGTGATGATCATGACATTTTGTTGATTTTTGATGAGGTAATTTGTGCGTTTGGACGCATGGGTGCCAATACCGGCGCGGAGGCATTTGGGGTTAAGCCCGATATGATCAATATAGCCAAGCAATTGACCAATGGGGCAATGCCTATGGGAGGGGTGATCGTCAGAGAAGACATATACGATTGCTTTATGGCCACAGATGCGCCCGACTATGCTCTGGAAGTTCCTCACGGTTACACTTATTCCGCCCATCCCCTGGCCTGCGCAGCCGGTTTGGCCAGTCTCGAGGTAATGGAAGAGGAGAACATGATAGAGCGGGTCCAGGCAATCTCTCCGTTTTTTGAGTCGGCTGTACATGAACTTGGTAACTGTGCCAATGTCGCGGACGTACGAAATTACGGACTGGCAGCGGGTTTGACCCTACAGGCCTATCCGGGAGAGCCACTGAAGCGGCCTTTTGAAGTAGCAATGGCGATGTGGGCGAAAGGCTTTTACGTTCGTTACGGTGGGGATACCATCCAGTTAGGCTTACCCTTTATTGTTGAGCAAGCTGAAATAACCAGTTTGGTTAACGCCCTGGCAGACAGTTTGGCAGAATACGCCTAGGCTGATCAGTCAAAGCGATGATCATGCTCAGGTAGATCGAAATGATGCTAACTAGGTCTATTCAATACTCGCCAGGTATTGTTGATTAATTTGCTGGGTTGATTCGAGGCAGTCAAGTTAACCGCCTGCAGCATCTGGCTGATTAGAGTCAGCATCGATCGGTCATTGTTTGATTGTGTTATCGTGGCACAAAATATTCGAACCATTGCGCAAGATGTTTAGCAAGGCTGGCGAGGCATTACCCAGTGACATTATATAAATGAAAAAATTGGAGAAGCAGGTATGGACGGCCGTCTTGAAGAGAAAGTTGCTGTAATCACCGGGGGTACCAGTGGCATTGGCGAGGCAACGGCAGAGCTGTTCGTAGCCGAAGGTGCCCGTGTAGTGATTTGTGGCAGGTCTGTTGACAAAGGTCAGGCTGTGGCCGCAAGACTCGGTGAGAATTGTCGGTTCATGACCGCCGATATCACCCAGGAGGCGGATATCAAACGAACCATTGAAGATGCGGTGTCAGGGTTTGGCCGGCTGGATATTTTGTTTAATAATGCCGGCGGACCGACACACGGTCTGGTCGATGCGGTAGAAGAAGAGGCTATTATTTACGCTACCCGCTTATTGTTCAGCAGTGCCGCCCTGGCAATGAAGCATGCTATTCCATTCATGCGAGCGGTAGGCGGCGGTGCAATCATTAATAATTCGAGCGTGGCGGCGTTACGAGATAACCAGGGAGATTTGGTTTATTCGGCAGTCAAAGCCGCTCTTACCCATTACTCAAAGCTAGCCGGGGTTCGCCTGGGGCCTGAGGGTATTCGAGTAAACTGCATTTCTCCAGGTGCGATTGCGACACCGATTTTCTGGGGAGGGTCTGCTCGGGCAAATACCCTCAGCGCTGAGGAAAACGACAAGAAAATGCAAAAACTCCAAGCCAATCTTGCTCGAGCCACACCATTAAAATTTTCTGGTTTAGCCAGAGATATCGCTGAAGGTGCCTTGTTCTTGGCCTCTGAGGAAGGTCGGTTTATTAATAGTCATGACCTGGTTATTGATGGGGGTCGAACCAGTATGTTTAATGAGCCCGCATGAGACGATAACCTGTTTTTTTATTGACGCTGCTTAGTACTCGGATGTGGCTCAAGCGCTGGCTGTATCAGGCTTGGAATGGCTTGGCAGGCGTTTCATTATTTCTGCACCGATTTCATAACTTTGTAGCCGTTTATGGTGATCGAACATGGACGAAACTATCATGAGTTCGTCAGCGCCAGTCCGATCAATGAACTGCTGGATTTGTTGCTCCACCATATCCGCATCGCCAATTGCCGAGCAGTGACTTATCTCTGAAAGCATCTGTTGTTCCGACACCGACATCTGGTTATCGAAATCTTCGATAGGTGGAGGCAGGGGTCCAGGTTGTCCTCGCCTAAGATTAATAAAGGACTGAAGGGAGGAAGAGCGGAGATAGCTTGCTTCTGTTGAGGATTCGGCAGCACATAGATTAAAGCCAAGCATAATATAGGGCACCTGGAGCTGCTCAGAAGGCTGGAAGCGATCCCGATACATATCAATCGCTGCTTGCATGTAAGCAGGTGCAAAGTGGGACGCAAAAGCAAATGGTAGGCCCAGCATGGCTGCCAACTGAGCACCAAACAGGCTGGATCCGAGTATCCACAGGGGAACGTTGGTGCCAACGCCGGGGACGGCAGTGATACTCTGGTTGGGTTGAGCCTCTTTTAAAAAGCTCTGCAGTTCCACTACATCCCTTGGGAAGTCATCAATTTTCGCTTGCAGGTTTCTCCGTAATGCCTGCATGGTTAATTGATCCGTACCTGGGGCACGACCCAGTCCAAGGTCTATCCGGTCTGGATAAAGTGAAGCTAGTGTTCCGAATTGTTCGGCAATTACCAGAGGCGCATGGTTCGGCAGCATAATCCCTCCAGCGCCGACTCTGATCGTTTTGGTTGCTTCTGCCAGATAGCCGATGACGACAGAAGTAGCAGAACTCGCTATGCCTTGCATGTTGTGGTGTTCGGCAACCCAATGACGTTTGTATCCCCAGGCTTCTGCATGCTGAATAAGGTCTTTGGAGCGGTGTAGTGAATCCCGGGGGGTGCTACCCAGGGTAATGGGTGCTAGGTCGAGTATGGAAAAAGCTGTCATGTGCCGGCGCCTTGATTAGCTACTGAAAACCTAATTAGGATTGGTTTCAGAGAATTTCGTTTAATTAAGCTCTTGTTCCAGAGCTCTTGTTCCAGAGCTCTTGTTCCAGAAGTTAGTTTTACCCGACCTAATCCAATTATCAGGTCGTCTTGAGATAGCTTGCAGGCAGATCAGAGTAACTGAATTGCCGATTAATTAGAATCCTAGTGGATATAATATGGTTTAGTGGGCTCGGCTGAGTGGATGCAGTTAAATCACCACCCACGATATGGTCCAGTTTCTATCAGGGCTGATTCCTTTGTGCGATCGATCTACCATGATGTGGTAGTCAGGCTTCTATAGGAACCTTCTCCATCCTGATACCAGCATTCTAATAACACCCACAGGCTGTTTATTAACGTTGTAAGCAAAAACTGACTGCTTAAACATGAACCTATTAGTGACGGCTTTATTGATTGCAGGTTAACGGTCAGCTAATTAATTCCTCAGTGAAGGGTTTCTCGATCTGTCGTTGAATTTATTCGGTATTGAAAGGGGTTTAATCTGAGGTGACTTGAAATGGGCAGGTTTTGCTCGGTTGCCTGAATCAGATGAGAATCCGCATAGGCCAGTCATTGCCTGGGTTAATCAGGCACATCGCTGTGATTTAAAACGCCGATAAGTTAAGATGAGTTTGGTTCATACTTAATTCCAAGAGTTTACTAGCGACCCCCGTGTTCATTTTCTTGCATGGATTCATAATCAAGTGCAGAGTCGGCTTGTATTAAAGGCGGAATGCTTTGAGGTCTAATGGGCACTTTACAAACGCTGATAGGTATAGGTGGCGATGGTATGAAGCGGGATTCCTAAGCTGGTAAGGGTCTATTTTTTCATTCAAATGAATTCTTTCGACTTGTATCCTCTCTGGGTTGCTTGTTGCTGTTAGGCCAGTTTTTGTATGCAAGGCTAGTTCAGTTGTGTGAATAGTCGATAGCTACTGGGCAAGTGGTAAAGCAGTTGATCGTCATGCTGCGACTTTAAAGAATTTGTGGATGAGGAGGTTTAAGACTAATGACAGGTAGAATTAAATGAGTAAGAAAAATACAGGCGCAGTAGTTCAACAGAGCCTTCGAGAAAAAATCAATGCTGAGACTGAAGCATTTCTTGCGTCTGGCAAGAAGATTCAAGAAATTCCAACCGGGATCAGCGGTCAGGATACCCAAAATGGTTCTCGCCAAATTAGGATTACCAATAAAAAGGCCTAGAGCCTGACTGTGGTTGAGCACAGTATTTTCATACCTTTATTGTCCCGGTGACTAGCTGGGTTGTCGTAGTAGTTCCGCTACAGAGTCTGTTACCATCCGTTCTGGGTCGGGTACGAACCCTATGGTAGCCCCGTAATCTGTTGCCGGTATTCGGTCTATAGTATTGCGCAAACTGTCACATCGGTTGTTTCCAGGGATAAACCATGGCTGAACGTTTTATCGATGCTGAAACCTGCGCTGCCCAAACCGGTCTGTCGCAGGATCAGATTCTGCAATGGCGTAGTCAGGGTTACACCTTTGTTCGAGGCCTGATACCGGAATCATTGGTTAATGCCTTAATCGATATTGCCAGCGATTTGTTTCCAGCTGGCGGCAGTGAAGCTGCTGAAAAAATGACCAGTTTTGGCAGTTCCGGGGCTTTGGTTTTTCCATCGAGTTATTTTGAATTTAATGAAGTAACGCTACATCCTGACCTGGTGCGGGCAGTCTCGCAGTTATTAGAGATAGACACCAAAGAGATCAGGTTAAGCCAGTCTGACCTCTGGCCAAAATTTGGTCGTGTTGCTACGGGGGCGCTCCGAGACAATACTGATCAGAGAATGCACGTTGATTACCCGAATCACTATCTGACCCATCCACCGGTGTGGCAGCAGCCTGATGCAGTAGAACTGATATTGTACCTGAGTGATTATCGTGACTGCGGGGGCTCCACGGCGGTGGTTTCTCGCTGGGGTGATGAAGATCCCGCCTACCAGTGGCCAATCATTGATTCACCGGGTATTGCCGGGAAAAATTTTATCAATGATAGAAGCCAGGCAGAACGATATTTAGCAGACCTTGATTCAGAAGTAGGCGACTGGCGAGCGGGCTTATATGCTCGTGAACAGTATGTAGCGTTTCAGCCTGGTGATATTCTTTTATATCGACATGATACCTGGCATAGAGGCACGCCACTGAAGCTAGGTACACGAAGATTTGCGCACAATATGACTTTCAAAAAGGCCGACAGTGAATGGATAGGTAATATGCATCCGGGTTGGTCCTGGTCTGCTTATCGCCCGGATCAATCCATGGAACGCTGGATTGCTACCTGTACAGTTGATCAGCGTACTTTGATAGGGTTTCCACCGCCGGGTCATGGTTATTGGAGTCGTGAACTCATTATGGCTGTGCAGGCTCGTTACGGACCCTTGGGTTTTGATGCCAGCGCTTATCTACAAGGATTGCAGTAATCGCCTGGTTGTATTGTCCAGGCGGGCAGGCCAACAGTGAATGGATAGGTAAACTGCATCCGCGCTGGTCCTGGTCTGCTTATCGCCCGGATCAATCCATGGAACGCTGGATTGCTACCTGTACAGTTGACCAGCGTACTTTATTAGGGTTTCCACCGCCGGGTCGTATTGGAGTCGTGAACTTATTATGGCTGTGCAGGCTCGTTACGGACCCTTGGGTTTTGATGCCAGTGCTTATCTACAAGGATTGCAGTCATCGCCTGGTTATATTGTCCAGGCGGGCAGGCCATCGATACTGTTGAGCGAGTTAATAAAAGGTGTCGCCCAGAGAGGCAAATTACTGAGATAGTCACAGGTCGGCAATATAGCTGGGCATCCCTTAAATTAAATCACCACATATTAGTGCCGCCGCATACCGTTAATGCCTGACCGGTAATCCAACTGCTGGCTGATGAAGCAAGGAATACCGCAATACCTTTGAAATCATCGGGTTCGCCCAGTCGCCTCAGGGGTGTCACCTCGTTGGCTCTTCTCTCGACTTCAGGGTTATCCCAGAGGGCTTTAGCAAAATCTGTCTTGACCAGTCCGGGGCAGATCGCATTTACCCGTATCCCTTTAGGGCCTAACTCCTGGGCTAGATTCCGGACCAGCGCGATGTCAGCTAACTTGGATATATTATAGGTGCCGAGTACTTCAGAGGGACCAAATGCGCCGGTACTACTGGTGATAGCAATGGAGCCACTGCCCTTTTCGATCATATCAGGTGCTACCATTTTGGCCAGCCACAGGTTTGAACGGACATTGCTTTCCATGATTTTGTTATAGGCACTATCGGGAATATCCATAATGGAGCCATAAAATGGATTGACCCCAGCGTTACCGATTAAGACGTCGATGGCGCCTAGCTGGTGGTGAGTTTCATCTACCAGGTTCTGTAATTGCTCTTTGTAACCAATGTTGCAGGCGATGGCGATGGCTGATCCAGCCCCACAAGATTCATTGATTAAAGCAGCGACTTCATCACACTGGTCTTGTTTTCTGCTGGAAATGACGACCTTGGCGCCATGCTCGGCCAGGCCTAGAGCCATCGCTTGACCCATGCCCTTGGAAGAGCCGGTGAGCAAAGCTACTTTTCCGGTTAAATCAAATAAAGTGGTATCTACCAAGTTAGGGTCTCCTCGTACGGTGAATATTCAAATGAACTGTAGACTATACCTGAAAGGTGGGTTTTCAATCCAGCAGGTGGTTGCCTGTTGGCGCAGAAGGGTTTATTTTGGCAGTTAGGGTGGTTAATCCACGTTGGTTTGAATTTCAGAGGAGACGAAAATGGCTTGGGATTTTGAAACAGAAAAGGAATATCAGGTTCTTTTGGATTGGGCGGAAGAATTTGTCAGAACTAAGGTAGCCCCTTTAGACATGGTGCTCGGTTCGGCGATGGAGTATCAGGATCCGGATTTCATAAGATGTGTCCGGCCGCTTCAGCAGGAAGTAAAAGAAATGGGGCTCTGGGCTTGCCATTTGGGCCCGGAGTTGGGCGGCCTGGGTTTTGGCCAGTTGAAACTGGCTCTACTGAACGAAATTCTGGGCCAGTCCAGATTTGCCTCAGTTGTTTTTGGTTGTCAGGCGCCTGATACCGGCAATGCCGAAATCCTTGCACATTATGGTACTGATGAGATTAAAGAGCGATATTTACAGCCCTTGCTCAACGGTGAACTAGCATCGAGTTATTCGATGACCGAACCACAAGGTGGTGCAGACCCAACGCAATTCAAATGTATGGCGGTAGAGGATGGAGATGACTTCGTCATCAATGGCGAAAAATGGTTTTCATCAAATGCTCGATATGCAAGTTTTCTCATTGTGATGGCAGTGACGGACCCGGAAGCAAGCGCCCATGGTAGGGCCAGTATGCTGGTGGTACCAACGGATACGCCGGGGGTAGACATTGTCCGCAATGTAGGTGTCGGTGCTGAACCACCTGGCCATGGCTCACATGCCTATGTTCGTTATACCGATGTGCGAATTCCTAAGAGCAATATCCTTGGACCCAGAGGCCAAGGTTTTGCGGTTGCGCAGACTCGACTGGGTGGAGGCAGGATCCATCATGCCATGCGTACCGTAGGCCAGATTCGTCGTGCCTTTGACATGATGTGTGAGAGAACGCTGTCGCGTAATACCAAAGGAGAAGTACTCGCCAGCAAACAGATGGTGCAGGAGAAGATTGCTGATTCGTGGATAGAAATGGAATCATTCCGGCTGCTGGTATTACGCACTGCCTGGAGAATCGACCAATACAATGATTACATGAAAGTAAGAAAGGATATTGCTGCCATTAAAGCTGCCATGCCTAAGGTTTATCATGATGTCGTTTCCAGATGCATTCAGGTTCATGGTGCGCTGGGGATCTCTAACGAGCTGCCTCTTTCTGGCATGTTACTGGGCTCTTATGTCATGGGTATCGCCGATGGTCCAACAGAGGTTCATAAGGTCACGTTGGCAAGACAGGTATTGCGAGATTACGAGGGTACTGATGAGCTCTTCCCCAAGTACACTTTGCCAAACCTGCGCAGTGCAGCACTTGACCAGGTGGGTCATCTGATTGAACGGGAAGTCGAAGCCTGGTAATCAGGAACCGGAAAGACGAGGTAATATAAGAGAGCTTGCCGACGGTTTGCAGTAACACCAGGTTGGCTGGCAGAAAGCTGTAGAGCCAACTCTGCGAAATTGCCTGGGCAGCGCTTTTTATGGGCACGGGGTCTTTAAATTAAGAGGCAAGCAACTTGATGAACATAGTAGCACCTGGAAAGGTAGGCTTAGACCAGGAAAGACTGGGTCGGGTATCTGCCTGGCTTGAGCAGCAGGTTACAAGTGAGCGAATAGCAGGCGCAAGCCTGCTAATCTGCAGACGAGGTGAAGTGGCATTTTTGGAGGCAACTGGAGACGCTAGGAAGGAACCGTCACAAGCCTTTGCCGAAGATACGCTGGTACGCATGTTTTCAATGACCAAACCGATTACCACCGTTGCTGCGATGATGCTGTATGAAAGAGGTTGTTTTCAGTTAGATCATCCGGTGTCGAGATACCTTCCGGCTTTTGCACATACGCCGGTCTGGTCAGGCGGAGATATCAGTCAATCGGTACCACAGAAGACACCAATGACGGTCCGACAATTAATGACCCATACTGCTGGCCTCACGTATGGTTTCATGCACCAGAATGTTATTGATGCTGAATACCGGAACCGGGGTCTGGATCAAGGTCGCAGTTTTAACCTGGCGGAATGGGTCGACTTGCTGGCTGGCATTCCTCTGCTCTGTCAGCCTGGGTCGCAATGGAACTATAGTGTCGCCACTGACGTGTTGGGTCGGCTAGTCGAACTCTGGTCAGGAGAGTCGTTGGCAGAATTTTTTCATCATCATATCTTCGACCCACTACAAATGAATGATACGGGTTTCAGTGTGCGAGCAGATCAAGTAGATCGATTTGCGGCGTTGTATGGGCCCACCTCTGGCTTGACTATGGCCAACGTTGGTGCTGGTGGAATTAATCACCAAGATCGTCCAGGGGGAATACGTCTCGTTGAGTCTGCGACTCAGAGCAGCTACCTTGAAACGCCGGAATTTCTTTCGGGTGGCGGTGGCCTGGTTGGGACAATGGGAGATTATGCGCGTTTCTGCCAGATGTTGATGAACCAGGGTGAACTTGATGGCAACAGATTGCTGTCAAGAAAGACGGTTGAGTTCATGCGGCTGAACCAGTTACCTGATAATGGTGATTTGGCATCAATGGGTCAGCCGGTGTGGAGTGAGACAAACTATGAAGGAATCGGTTTTGGTATAGGCTGGGCAGTCGTATTGGACCCTGCAAAGGCAAATATTATCGCCTCAGTAGGTGAACATCATTGGGGCGGTGCTGCCAGCACTTTTTTCTGGCTTGATCCTGAGGAAGAAATGTTTGTCATTTTTTTAACCCAGTTGATACCCTCTTCTACTTATCCAATCAGAAGAGAACTAAGAAGCCGAGTCTACCAAGCGCTGATCGATTAAATAGTGACTATAAATCGACAACGCTTGGGCAGGTATAACATGATATTGTTCGATCAAGACATGGATGTCAGTTAGCCTAGAGTTACGATAGTCTGGACTCAGGGTGTTTTCGCAACTGAGTCGCTAATTTGTGTTTTCAATTAAAAAAAATTAACATGTTTGGACCCTATTTTTTTATGGCGTCGAATTTAGGGTTGGTCAGCGCACTGATAGGTGAGCCGTGTTTGCTAGAGGAATCGGTTACTTTAAGTGATTAATCAGATTTTATTATCGACCGCCTTGAATCGAATGATACTGCGTAAACTAATGAATTAACTTTTTTGTAAATGCAAAGGGATAGCAGTCCATTTAACAGTAGTCTACTTGAATAATTTATGGGGCTCTCAGTGTTCGAAACCTTTAAATGGCTTTTCTTGCTAACTTTGCTGTTTAGCCATTTCGTTTATGCTGCGCTGCCCAGCTCAGTTGCCGACAGTTATCAGCTTGATGAGAATGCTGCATTGAACCAGGCAGCACCGGGTTTATTACAAAATGATACCGATAACGATGGTAATACCCAGACGCTTGAGGTCAGCGAGATTCAGGGTTCGGCTGAATTACTTGGCAGTCAGCTTGTTTTAGCCTCTGGTGCCAGTTTAACGGTCTATACCAATGGTTCCTTTCTGTATGATGCATCGACCTCAGCGACATTTCATGCCCTGCAGCTTGGTGAAACCAGCCTAGATACTTTTACTTACAGCATCTCCGATAGTGATGGTCAGGCACTAGCCTCTTCTACCGTGACCATGACTATAAATGGTAATGATATCGATAGAGTGCCGCTGGCAGTTGATGACCAGTTCAGTGTGGCAGAGGATTCTGGGGTGAGTCAGCTAACGTTATTACTCAATGATGCAATCGGTGATCCACCTTATACCATTATCAGTCTGGCGACTGGTTTTAAGGACCCAGAAGGCGACGAGGTCTGGGTGGAATGTTCTCCCTCTCCCTTGGAAGACCCAGAATGCGAGGATGAAACAGATCCCCTGAAGGTGGTACTGGATGCATCCAGCGGAACCATTGTAAACCGAGGGGGTAGCAACGGTTTTGAGGTGAACAGGGTTATCTGTAGCAATTGTGTGGATGGTGACTCAGATAGACTATTTACGCCCGGCCAGAATAGCCCTGAGATTACCTATGAACCCCGCGCTGACTTTAATGGCTCGGATACCTTTACCTATACGATTGAGGATGTTGATGGTCAGCAGTCTTCAGCAACGGTGACAGTGACGGTGGTATCAGTAAATGATCCACCGAACATTGTAGCCGGATTGAATGGCACCATGTTGCAAGGCACATCCAAGACCTGGAATGGCCGCTATGAAAACGATGGCCTGGGTGATTTTGGCCTCGCTGCGAGAGTGTTTGATAAAGACAATACCATCTACGATGGTCTGGGTTGTGACCCTGGCGTTGATACCTGCGCGGACATGCAAGATTTGTACTTTTCCATATTGTCGGCAACGGGCGTCGATACAAACAATAATAATGTAGGCGCTATTGACCCACCTTATTGCGGTAATGGAGACATAACCTTCACGCCGCCAGCCAGTTTTTCCGGTTCGGTTGTTATCAAGTTTGATGTCTGCGATACCAATGTGTGCGTCGTTGGCGCGCCCCGTACGTCGGCTAATTGCAGCTTCAATAATCACTTTACGATTCAGGTTAATCCTATCGATGGTGCCAGTGCAGGCTCAGTCTCAGAGGTCCTGGAGACAGATTATGACCTGGCGGACTCTCCGCTGGAAATCGGCATTTCTGCTACACCAAATGTATTGGTGGTACAGGATGACTCTGGCAGTATGGTATGGGACATCATGACAGATGACGTGGCTAATTCAGGCGTGGCGGCGGTGGAAACCTGCCGAACCTATCGTCATAGAAGACGGACCAGAACCTCCTGTTCCTACTCAAAAAAATATATGCACTTCCCAGGTAACAGTTACTGGAATAGGTGGACTGCCCAGAGGGAGGAAAATCAGCCTGGTAAAGGCCTGTGGCGAATTCAAAATAAAGATTTTAATAAGATATATTATGATCCTGCTGTCCGTTATGACCCTTGGGTAGGGTTGAACCGGCAGGGCCAGCCCTTCATCAATTCAGTTTTCACCAGTGCCATCAGGAACCCTTATGTGTCTGGTAATTATCAGACTACCAATTTATCTACAGACAATCTGGCACGATATTATGTGTGGACTGACGTCGATGACAATTCACAATGTCCGGATAGTACCAGCATAGGAGATACGGTTAATGGAAATCTCGCCCAGACCTATCAATACATAGATGGACCTTCGCCGATAACTGCACCTAATGACCCCTGTACTGAAGGTCGTTTAGTGCAGATTAAAGGCGAAACAGGGGCTTCCGAGGCCGGCGCCTATCCATTGGGCTACGATGATGGTAGTGATACCTATCCGAAAGCGGAAACTAGGTCTGATTGCCTTGGCGCTGGGTTTTGTACCCTGGCTGAGGAGAAACAAAATTTTGCTAATTTTTATACCTTTGCTCGATCACGAGAATTTGCAGCTAAATCAGCTTTAGGTAAGGTTTTTGGTGCTGCTGAGAACCTCAGGGTCGGGTATGCCACTTTGAATGGCACCAATAACAATGTGCCCATAGCTGATTTTAATGAGTCTCCTTTGACCGGGCAAAAGAGGACCATGCTGCAAGCCTTATTTAACACCAGTTCGAATGGTGGAACACCATTGCGGCGATCGTTGGCCAGAGCGGGAGAGTACTTTCGTTGTCAGAGCCCTAATATTATGGGCCAACAGGGTAGTCCAGGTGATGGCCCGGGGGGATGCCCAATCCTTGGGGCGCCATTGGGTAGTTGCCAGCAGAATTATACTCTACTGATTACCGATGGATTCTGGAATGGAAGTGATCCTCAGATCACTGGTAATGCTGATTCAGATGGTAATCAGACGTTAACCGGATCAGGCGCTAGTTTGTTTGACCAGGGACAGTTTGCAGGTTGTGGTAACAATTCCAGGGACTGTAATAGGAGTCTGGCAGATGTTGCCATGTATTATTATGAATCCGACCTCCATCCATTGCTAGATGATGATGTCCCGGTGACTGATCGAGACACGCAACACGCACCATCAAATGCCTTCCCAAACGATAAAATGCACCAGCATATGTCAACCTTTGTTGTTGCTTTTGGATTGGAAGATAGTCTGGGCAGTCTGCCGGAAGACCTTACGCAGAGTTTTAACTGGGGTTATCCAGACACCAGTGAAGGTAAAAATAATGATTTGAGACATGCCGCACTGAATGGTCGTGGTGCGCTGCTAAATGCAAAAAATCCTACTGAATTGGAAACGCGCTTAAATGCTGCATTTGAAGAGTTCTCCTCAGGTATTGGTGCAGCCAGTGCGGTCAGTTTCAATTCCCAGGAAATTCAGAACCAGGCAATTGTTTATCGTGCTTTTTATAATATTCGTGATAAAACCGGTGATCTCATCGCCCAGACGTTTGGTGACGATGGATTGATCACAGAAACGCTCTGGAGCGGTGCTGAGCAACTCGACGACATTGAGCCAAGTGACAGGAACATGGTCACTTTTAGTCCTGTAGATAATCAAGGCGTAGCCTTTGATAGGGCTAATTTAACTGCTGACCAGTTTAATATCATGCTGGATGCCAATGATACCGATATTGATACCGTCCAGATAGATAAGCGCATCGACTACTTCAGGGGAAGTGTGGTTAATGAACGGCCAGCAGGTCGATTCAGGGAAAGACCCAGCACGAATGGACGTTTAGGCGATATAGTTAACTCAGCTCCGGTTTTCGTTGGTCCACCGAATCGTTCTCGGAGGAATCGGGGCCCCTACCCGCAGGGCGAGAATAGTTATGAGAGTTTCAAGGTCAGCAAGGCAAATCGAGCCAGTCGAATCTATGTCGCTGCCAACGATGGTATGTTGCATGTCTTTAACCCGGCGACTGGTGATGAAGTATTTTCGTTTATTTCAGATGCAACTCAAACAGGTACTTTTAATAATAAGATAAAGGAGTTACTGGATTTTAATTACACCCACAAGTATCTGGTTGATGCGACCCCTGCGTTAGATGACATGTTTATAGGTCGGCCAGCCGGATCCAGTGGAACCTCATCAAAAAGCTGGCGAACGGTACTTGTGGGTGGATATGGTGCTGGCGGTAAGGGCCTGTTCGCCTTGGATGTGACTGATCCAGTTAGAATGACCGAGGCAAATGCAGGCGAATTGGTTTACTGGGAATTCACCGATTCGGACGATACTTATCCTGTCGATGTTAATGGAAATCCCTTATTGAACAGCGCAGGGTTGCGAAGGCGCGATTCCCAGGCGACACCCCAATTGGTTAAAGATCTGGGTTATTCCTTCAGTGCTCCTGTTTTGGCGATGAGTAACGTAACCGATAGTCAGGGCGAACGAGAATGGGTCTCAATTTTTGGCAATGGCCTTAATAGTACCGCTGGCATTGCAAAGTTATTTGTACTGTTCGCGGCACGGGGTCGAGATGGCATTTGGTGTCACCCTGATATTGTTCATGGGGCTGCTGGTGCTCTACCCGTCTCATGTGGCGCTAATGATCAAGATTTCGTGAAGATTGATACTGGGTTTGGCGTGACTAGTAGTGGCCCATTTGCTGGGATTCCGAATGGACTAGGGGCAGTCAGGGGAATAGACGTCGATTCAAACGGCTCAGTTGATTATATATACGCAGGTGATGCCCAAGGTAATTTTTATCGATTTGATCTTTGTCGTGCGGATCTTGAATCTGGCGATGCACATTCTGGAGGACTAGGCGAATGCAAGTCTGGAACACAGGTTTATCAGCAATGGAATGTCGCCAAGATTTTTGAAGCGAGTTATGATTCGATACCTCAACCGGCTATTAATAAACCCGTTGTCATTAACCACCCCAACGAGGATGGGTTCATTGTTATGTTTGGCACGGGTAGTTATGTCAGAAATTCCGACCGAGCTGATTCCAGCGTTCAGAGTATATATGGCCTTTGGGATAGATTAGGCAATAGCGTCATAAATAAAGCGCAATTGATTGAGCAGGAATACACCAACGTCTGTGGGAATATCGAAACCAGTTCTGGTACCAGTTTTACCTGTGGTAGGACTTTGAGCTCCAATCCTGTTGTTTATGCTGTGCCTACTGATTCTGCGGATTCGGCATCAGGTGTTCTGGGTTGGTATAACGATCTGGATGTACCGGCCTTTGGTTTGGAAGTCGGAATAGAATTTCCAGGCGAAAAGGCAGTACGTAACATCCAGTTAAGAGGCGGCGTTGCGTTCGTTAATAGTATAGCGCCGCGTGCTGCCGCCAGTTGCGAATCAAGTACTGGTGGCTTTGCTCTGGCATTTTGTCCTAGTACAGGGGGTGGCTTTTCGCCTGCTGTTGCTGGCTATGGGAATCAAGGTGGGTATGGCAACTGTATTAGTAACGGCGTATTTGATTTGAATAATGATGGGTTGTTTGACTCGGGAGATGAGATAGATAGTGATATCGTTTTAGCCACTCGTTTCGATGAAGCAGTACCGACCGATGCTGCATTTTTTGGCGAAAGCCGGGTAACACAATTGAGTGATCAGTCACTGGAGGTCAGACTTACTAATACTTCCTTCGGACCCAATACCGGGCGTCTTTCCTGGAAACGACTTAAGGTTTCACCATGAACCCTATGCGAGTATTGATGATGAGCTTGATGATGGTCGCTCAATTTGGATTATCGCCACCTAAAAGCTGGGCTGCTGAAGTTCAATCAGCGGGGCAGGGTTTTGATACTTTTGGTGTAATTCAGACGATATTTCTAGAAACACGAGAAGCTAATATCAGTGGTTATCGCTATCGATTTACTGATATAGGTGATGATGCCTCTGAGGTTCAACTGTTGGGTTCGAGTGCCGGTTCTCTGGAGTTACTGGTTCCCGGTATGAAAGTGTGGGTAATTTTTGAGGAGTCCTCGGATGCCCGGCAGGTTATTTTTCTGGAACAGATTCCGGAATCTGAAGAAGTGGCACATTAACCTCTAGTAAAGCAGCAAGGATTAGTGGTGCACTCATGTGCATTGGCGTACTAACATAGTTTCGCTGCCAGGTTCAGTTAGCTTGAGCCGATGCAGCAAGCCGTAGCGGGAATAATGGCCAGCGGTTGACGGGCGCGAGGTCACGATAGGTCACAACACGGCTGAAATAGGAGGAACATTTCATGTCTGAGCCATTATCTTCGGGAGGCCAATTCCCGGAAATGTCTTTACAATTGACTGAGGGTGGCAGCATCAGCCTGCCTTCGGATCTATCGACGCCACTGACTATCATATTATTTTACCGGGGCCATTGGTGACCTTATTGTCGCCGGTTGTTGTCCGGCTATGAAGAGCGCCGTGAAGCGTTCTCAGCAGAAGGTGTTTCCATCCTCGCTGCCGCTGTGGACAGTCAGGAAAAAACGTCTGAGGTAGCTGCATCTCTGAAGTTTCCGGTTGCCTACGGTGTCACCAGGCCGCAGGCAGATGCTCTGGGTGCCTGGTGGGATGACCGCCAGGAGTTCATCCAACCGACCGAATTTCTATTGACCAGGAAAGGTAAGGTAATGTTTTCTACCTATAGCAATTCACCGGTGGGTAGGATGGACCCAGAAGAGACGCTTACCTTGATAAAATTTCTTAATGCCCGGCGAACCGGTTAACCGGGTCAAGACAGTTGAGGTTAAATGGCCTAAGCCAGCGGGTTCAAGCCGCAGGCGCTCTGCCTCAACGGTCTGCTGAACCAATAATGGCCCGGATTTAGGCAAGAGAATTGCGCTGTTTAACTTAGCCGATCGGAATTTAGTGTATTTCTGCCATACTTTGGTAGGCAGCTTTTATATGCGCGACGCTAAAGCCAGGTTGCTTGGCTGCATCAATTAATATTTTTTCTCGTTTACCGATGCGTTCCGCTTCAGCGACGATATCAGCCGCCGCGTTGACCGGAATGACGACGGCACCGTGTTGATCCATATGGATCAGGTCCTGATCAACCACTTCCATACCATGAACGGTGACAGGCGTTCCCCAGTCAACAGCATGAACCCAGGCGTGGGATGGGTTAACCATACCGGCGAGCATTTGAAACTTTGGTTGCACATCAGTTAAGTCGCGAATGCTACCGTTAGTGATCAGACCCTGGCAGCCGAGGCCGTAGTGCACGTTAGTATTTACCTCACCCCAAAAAGCGCCATAGCCAGGAGTGGAGTCGAGATCTTCAATAACGATGATGCTGGGTATGGGTCCACCTTCGGCTATATAAGTGTAGTAACCGATGCTGTCCACTTTCGTTACGGGGGCATGTTGTGCTCTGATTCTTGCTGTTCTTGCATAAGCCAGGGTTGAAGGTAGTTCTGGATGGGCGCAGAAAAATGGCCGTATATTAAAGCCGTGAGTTCGACGACTTGGATCTACAATTTCCAGCGCATTACATATCGTAGGTGTATCCAGCTTGATGAGCGCTTCAAAAGTATCAGCATTTAGGTCCATTGTATTCTCCTGTTAGTTCATTTCCATGCCACCGGCAATGGTCAGCGCCACGCCCGTGACGTTCCTAGCAGTAGCCAGATAGAACGCGGCATCTGCCATATCCTCGGCTGATTGTGCCCGCTTAAGGGGAATCATGCTCGAAACGGCCTCTTCAAAGTTAGTTTGTTTATCTTGTTGGTCCAGAGTATTGCTGGGCAGCAGGTGTTCGAGCCACATGGCAGTGCCTACGATGCCAGGACAGATGGCGTTGACACGAATATGTCTGGGTGCAAACTCAGCAGCCAGTGACTGGGTAATGCCGATGGCCGCGAATTTCGACCCGCAGTAGGCAGCCATATTGCGAACGCCTTTTTTTCCGGCTATGGAAGCTGTATTAATGATGGCAGCATCGCCTGATGCAGTTAAAGGTTCAAGGGCAGCTTTTGACATGAGAAATAGGCCCTTGCTGTTGACGGCAAATACCTGATCCCAGTCTTGTTCTGAAAACTCCTCAAGCGGCCCTGACTGAACAATCCCTGCGTTATTGATCAGGACGTCCAGTCTGCCAAATTTTTTGAGGGTAGCGGCAATGGCATTTTTGCAGCTGCTCTCCTGGGTAACGTCTAACTCAACTGCAGCGATTTCAGTTTCTGTGGTAGTGCTTTTGACGCTGGCCAGGTCGTCTGCACTGGCTAGGGCATAATTCCACTGGGATTGGCTACTGCCGAGATCTCCTACCATGACGTTGAATCCAGAGGCTGCGAATTTCTGTACGATTGCCAGGCCGATTCCTCGAGCACCCCCAGTGACAAACGCTACCTTCGGGCTCAATGGTCAGTCCTTTTGAAGGCGGCTATGAGGGAAGCAGTAATTTCTGTCATTAAAGCCTGGCCAGCATCGAGCACATTTGAAAATTGCATTAGGCTATGAGGCTGACCCTGCCAGCATTTGTGTTCCACCTCAACGCCAGCCTGCTGCAGTTTGTCAGCGTAAGCATCTCCTTCATCGCACAGAGGGTCCAACTCGCAGGTGGCCAAAAATGCGGGTGCCAGGTTGCTGTGGTCAGTTGCCAGCAGAGGAGATAGGCGCCAGTCCCTACACGCCTCGGAGGCATCGATTCCGGCGCAGGTATGTCGAAGGAAAAAGTGCATGGTTTCTCGGGTAAGCAAGGGGCCGAGGGTGTTTTTTAGAGCCGATGCAGTTGGCTGAACGTCACTGTCAGGCGCATAGGGTCGCGCGTCGGTAACTGGGTAAAGCATCACCTGCTTTATGATCGGTATGCCGAGGTCCCGGGCTTTTAGTGCCAGAAAGGCAGTTAAGCTGCCGCCAGCTGATTCTCCAACCAAAGCTATTTTTTGTTTATTGATGCGCAATGAGCTGGCGTGCTGGTAAACGTATTTCAACACTGCCAGACAATCATCGTGAGCTGCGGGGAAAGGATGTTCTGGGGCCAGTCGATAGTCTACGGAGATTACTGTGCAATTGGCCCCTTGGGCTACCTTGCGGCATTCCCGATCGTGAGTCTGAAGATCACCGATGACCCAGCCCCCACCATGGAAAAATAGAACGCAAGGCGCATTTTCTCGAGTTTCCGACCGATAAATGCGAACGGGAATCTGCTTAATATGACTATCGATAACCTCTTCGAGATCAGGTCCATTACCAAGAATACTGGACAATCCCAGGTAGCCTAAGCGGACCTGTTCGGGGGTCTGCTCACTTCTTGACGGTCTACCTGCGTTAGCGGCGGCTAAGCCTGCCAGGAATTCACTGGTTGGCTGTTTCATTGTCATATTAAGTCCCCCTGCCTGGAAAAATCTGGGAGTCAGAATCTTGAAACAATGATCCTGAGTCAATCATTGTTATTTATCCAGACTTCTTTACCCTTTGTGGCCTAGGCTACAGCCCTGTTCGCTTCTTCTATTGCCAGCTCCGCTTGCTGTTCAAGGCCCTCGCTGAATACCAACACATCATCGGCAATAGGCGCGCGCCGGATCATCACTTTATCGAGCTTGTAGTTCTGGGTATTACGCCAGGGGTCGTGACCTTGCTTGGGCAAGAGATGCATCATTCGTTGCATATACCCTGAGCTGAAATCTTCGATCCAGTCCCGGGCTTCCATGTTTTCATCTTCTTGTCTCAAAGTAGGTGTGACAACATTCTGGCCGGTTGCATCCATATGATTTAACAACCGGCAGACGTATTCAGAAGTGAGGTCCGCACGTAAGGTCCAGGAGGCATTTATATAACCGAACGTCTGGGCCATATTGGGTAAACCGGAATACATCATGCCCTTATAGGTGAAAGTATCAGGAAAGTTGATGGCATGGTTATCAACTTTAAACTCAATGCCGGACATGACGACCATTTTAAGCCCGGTTGCGGTCACAATAATATCTGCTTCCAGATGCTCGCCTGATTTCAGTTTGATTCCTTTTTCGGTCCAGTGATCGATATGACCTGTGATAACTTTGGCTGTTCCATTGTTTATACACTTGAATAGATCGCCATTGGGTATCAGGCACATGCGCTGATCCCAGGGGTTATAACGAGGCGTGAAGTGTTTGTCTACCATGTCGTCACCGATTTGCGCTCGGGTCATTTTTAGAAGGGTTTCCTTGGCTTGTTGCGGATTAGTGCGCATCCTTCTGTAAAATATCCCACTTAAAGTGACATTTTTGAAGCGGGTGATGGCGTAGGCCCATTTTGCAGGTAGCCAGCGCCGTAAACTGTTTGCCAGAGCATCTTCAGCCGGACGGGAAACAACATAGGTTGGTGACCGCTGTACCATGGTCACTGATGCACCCTGCTCTGCCATTGCTGGAACCAAAGTCATTGCAGTTGCACCGCTACCAATGACCAGAACCTTTTTACCTGCATAATCGAGATCCTCAGGCCAGAATTGGGGATGGATGATTTGGCCTTTGAAATCCGCTTTTGCTTGGAACTCCGGAAGATACCCCTCGTCATAGTTATAGTAGCCACCGCACATAAACACGAAGCTTGCGGTAACCTCTGTTTGCGTTCCATCCGGGAGGGTTGCAGAGACGCTCCAGAGTGATGTTTTTGAATTCCACGAAGCCATATCAACGTGATGGCCAAAACGGATATGTTGCCTAATGCCATATTCATCGGCTGTCTCATTAACATAGTTACGAATAGCCGGGCCATCAGCAATCGCTTTGGCTTCGGTCCAAGGCTTGAAACTATAGCCAAGTGTGTGCATGTCGCTATCTGAGCGTATCCCGGGATAACGGAATAAATCCCAGGTACCGGCTGCGGCATCCCGGCCCTCCAGTAGGGTAAAAGTCTTTCCTGGGCAGCTTTTTTTCAGATGTACTGCTGCGCCTATGCCTGAAAGTCCGGCCCCTACGATAATGACGTCTACTTGCTTCATAATGACTCTTCTCATGAGCATTATCCGGTCAGACCTAAACCCTTCTGCCAGCTAATTACTCGATTTGTTTACTGAGTAGCTGATTCTACGCAATTTTGTGTTCACATGGTAATACCCTTATATCGACTTCGATCCCTGCTGTAAGCCCTTAGAATTGGTTATCAATAAGGTATCACCAAGTTCGGTTTTTGTCTCTACAGCTATTTGGTTGCGGGGTTATTCCTATTGCGCTGCTATTCCAGGTAAGGCGAATTTGGCGGCGTTTTTTGATCATCGAATATGCCAGCGATAGTCCTTGTCAGTATTAGCGACCTCACCATACTAGAGTGCGGATAGGCAAGCTGAGTCTAAACCCTGCTTTGCTGAGCCATGAATCTCTGCTGCCGTGATGCTACTGCTGAGTAGACAGATTCAGTCTGCGAATCACTGATGGGTGCTTTATTTATCCTGCTGATGGACTTTAGTTTTTTGTGAATCTTAAGCGCACCAGATCAGGGCGCAAAATTATAAATAGCCTGGAATCGCACCAAGCAGGTGAGAAAAATTGGCCATTTGGGCAGATTTCTGAATCAAAAGATCTATACAGATAACGTTCTTCCGTCCTTTTAGCGAGGTGATTGAGAACTGGCATGGTCGTTGCAAAAGGTTATGTAAAGGTCATGTAGAGGTCATGTAAAGGTCATGTAGAGGTCATGGAGAGGTCATGTAGAGATCATGTACAGGTCATGTATTGATTCCAGATTTGGATTCAATTGAAGTTTCTAAGTTAAGGGGAGTTAGTTTTATGAGGTACTTATTATTGAAGGCAGGGTTTTGCCTTTCAGTTTTGAAATTGGTTTTCTTTGTGCCGGCGGCTATGGCAGGAGGAACAATCGAGTTTGGTGATAATCAAAGTATTAGTGTTGGTGCGGGTCTGCGCGCCGGTTTTACTCGGGTTGAAGATGGGGCGCCCAATGGGATTGATGCTTCGTCTAATTTTAATATCCAGAGTATGCGTCTTTACGTAAACGGACAGGCAAGTGATACGGTTAAGTTTACTTTTAATACGGAATGCGAGGGCTGTGTATTTGGTCAGGACGATAATGACCCGATTGGTGCAGCAGGAGATATCGGTGTGCTGGATGCAATAGTCCGGTTGGAGTTCAGTGATGCATTCAATGTATGGGTTGGTCGAATGCTGACTCCTGCAGATCGTATTGAAATGAACGGACCGTATTACGGTCTCAGCTGGAATCAGTATACGGTTCCTCTTTTGCCTTCTGACCAGCTTGGCCAGGCCGGGTTACTGGGCCGTGATGATGGCGTTACTGTTTGGGGAAGCAAGGGAAAACTGCAATATGCGGCGGGTCTTTTTGACGGCGTTGATGGTGGCCCGAATCAGGACGATAACCTGCTATTTTCTGGTCGACTTGCTTTCCATTTCCTGGATAAGGAACAGAATCCTGGATATTACACCAGCAGTACCTATTTTGGCGGTGGTGGAGACATCTTTACGGTCGGCTTGAGTTATCAATCACAGGCTAACGGTACTGGTAGTGCAGCTGAACCTGGCGACTTTGATGCCACTATCGTTGATGTGCTGTTTGAGAAAGCACTCGATAATGGCAGTGCAGTGACCATTGAGGGCGAGTACAAGATGTTTAACGCAGATCTAACGGCCACTGCAGCAGCTGACCCAGACTGTTTTTGCCTATTTGATGGAGAGGCCTACTTTGTGACAG
>JABIZD010000129.1 GCA_018666555.1 Gammaproteobacteria bacterium | reverse complement strand
GCATGATTGATGTCAAGGGCTATTGTAATTTCATGAATGCTTCGCAGGTGGGTATCTGTCGCATGCCTGATAATGCCTGGGCTGAGGGGGCGGACCCCTTAAATCATTCATTCGCGATTGTTCTGGTTCTGGAACAGGGTCGTTTACCAGAAGCAGACAATCCTGCTCGCGGATGGATAGGCCCGGCTCTTCAGGAGGCAGCAGACAGTCGAATTGGAGGTATTGCCGTTTGTCTGGCCGGGCATATCAAGCAACTGGGCTTTATCGCATCAGCCCATGTCATGGGTGCAGGCTGTGTCGATATGGAACGCCTGGCAGTATTAGCGGGCCTGGCCATTCGTCGTGATGAGGCCCTGATTAACCCTTACTTCGATCGAGATTTTTCAATTTCGGTAGTTACCACTGACTATGAACTGGAAACGGACCGACCCTTGGCATTGAAGGCATGGAACGCGAAGGGATTGGCCTATTGGCTTGGTCAGAGTGGCGCCACTTCGGGACGAGAACGCAACCGTCGTAATAGTCGAGCAACTCATCTTGGCGATTATCCGATGGAGACAATAAAGCGAGTCGAAAAGCCAACCACCTTGATCCTGGAAGATGAAGTACCCCAGGTGTCAAAAAGGGCAACCTTCTTTGATCGGGCGCTGCGAGGTGATCTTGGTGATAAGAGCCAGAGAGAACGTCATCGCTTTTCCTTTAAGCAACCTCACACAGCCGGGATGATGCCATCGATGCGGTCCATGGTTGGTCGGCAGTCTGGTATAGAGGATAACCAGGCTGATACTTCAATTTATACTGATCCTGAGGCCAACTCGCGGGCTTTGAAGTCGCTGTCCCATCTGCTCGGTGCGAATATGACCGGAATCTGCGAAATACCTAGATATGCCTGGTACTCGCATGGTGCTGATGGTACGCCGATCACGACTAATCACAGGTTTGCCGTGGTGATGCTGATAGATCAGGAATTTGACACCATGGAAGGCGCCTCTGGGGACGACTGGATTTCTGGTTCACAGTCTATGCGAGCTTACCTGCGTGGCGCAGAGATTGCCGGAGTGATGGCGGAGTTACTGCGTCAGTTAGGGTTTGCCTCACGGTCTCAGACCAACGTTGATAGTGAGGTTCTGCAATTACCACTCATGTTGCTAGCTGGATTGGGAGAATTATCCCGAATCGGTGAATTAGCGCTAAACCCATTTGTTGGGCCTCGTCTGAAAACGGTGGTAGTCACCACGGATATACCCTTGAAGGTTGATAAACCGATCGATTTCGGTCTCCAGACATTCTGCAACAGCTGTTTGAAATGTGCCCGGGAGTGCCCATGTGATGCGATCTCCTGGGGCGATAAGGTTATGTTTAACGGCTACGAAATATGGAAGCCGGATGTGGAGCGTTGTGCGCGTTATCGATTGACCAATGCCAGGGGCTCCGCCTGCGGTCGATGTATGAAAACCTGTCCTTTAAATAAAGTGGTGACCGTTGACGGGCCGATTGTTCAACGTCTTGCCAGTTGGTGTGGCATTCATGTGCCTGTGCTTAAGCCTCTACTTGTACCGATAGCGGTCTGGCTGGATGATTTTATGGGTAACGGACGACGCAACCCAGTGAAAAAGTGGTGGTTTGACCTGGAGGTCATTGATGGAAACTGTGTGATACCGGTCAAAGGGATTAATCAACGGGAACTTGATGTAACGCACAGCATAGATCCCAAGAAGCAGAAAATGGCTTATTATCCTGCCAACGTGATGCCGGTGCCGAACGACTTGCGACCTCAACCAGTGAATCGTAAAGCTGCAGTGGCTGCAGCGCAGGCATTGGAAACACCGGCGGCAGCCAGGCGACGTCGAGCCGGTGATATGGCCACGCCAGAGCAGTATATTGCTACACCTGAAAATCCGCAGGGCCCGTTGGGTAACGACTTTAAACCGAGTATCTATGCGGTTGAAAATGACAAGAAATAACTCAGCAACGTTCTAGACAGGGTTTGCCCAGTCCTGCTCAGGTGCTGGTTCCTGTGCTGA
Source organism: Gammaproteobacteria bacterium (assembly GCA_018666555.1). Classification (GTDB taxonomy): domain Bacteria; phylum Pseudomonadota; class Gammaproteobacteria; order Pseudomonadales; family Azotimanducaceae; genus UBA9926. Next base: position 3,014 of record JABIZD010000129.1, on the reverse strand, counting down.
TTTTATAGGGGGGTAATTGCTTGCTGGAGAGATTTGCTAAAAAAACCTCGAGACGCAGAAAATTTCAGAGCAAACGGTTGCCAGGTAGTGAGCCCGGTTTTGATTGACGTCAGCCCGGCTGGTTTTTTAATTTCCAAAATAGCGGTTTTTTAAGCATACGACTTCCAGGGTAAAAAGCAGCTTGAAACAGGTTGCCAGGGCGTCATGTGATATTGTTAACTTAACGACCTCAGTTGTTCCATCGAGCTGCTCATGGTTCAGCAGTTGGTGCTAGAAGTAATAGGGGATACAACGATGACTACAACAATCAAGAAAACTTTCTGTCGATATTGTCATGCTTATTGTCCGATGCTGGCGTCGGTTTCCGACGGCAAGGTCACGTCTGTCAAGCCTGATACGGATAATGCCATGTACGGTGGTTACACCTGCATCAAAGGTCGACAGCTGGTTGAACAGATGTATCAGGAGCAGCGCCTGACCCATTGCCAGGTCAGTACTGGTAATGGCGGGTTTACCGATATCAATAGCGAAAAGGCCATCGATGAAATTGCTGAGCGAGTGAAAAAATTAGTCGAGCAATATGGCCCCCGCAGTATCGCTACTTATAATGGCACAGTGGCTTTCCAGAATTCTGGGCAATTGGCCTACAGTCGAGCCTGGCACAGCGCATTGAAGTCGCCATCTTATTACACCAGCGTCACAATAGATCAACCCGCAAAGGTGTTCGTTGGATCACGGATAGGTTATTGGGGTGCTGGCGGGCACTTCTTTCATGACTCTGATGTTGCCATGGTGATCGGCAATAATCCGTTGGTTTCTCATTTTTCACCACCGGGGGGTGTTCCCTCTGTCAGCCCAGCTGACCAATTACGTCGGGCTCGGAAACGTGGCCTGAAGTTGATCGTGATTGACCCTCGGGAAACAGAATTAGCGCGCCGGGCCGACCTGCACCTGCAAATCAAACCGGGAGAAGATGCCGCCCTGCTTGCCGGTATGATTCGAATTATTCTGGCCGAAAACCTGCATGACGCTGCGTTCTGTGAGCAGTTCACCAGTGGTCTGGGGCAGTTGCGGGAAGCGGTTGAGGGTTTTGACCTTGGCACGGTCAGTCGTCGAACGGAAATACCTGGCCAGTTGATCCTTGAAGCGGCAAGAGTATTTGCTGCTGGTCCCCGGGGAGGTGCTATAACGGGGACTGGACCTGAAATGAGTTCTTCTCCTAATCTGACCCAACATCTGGTTGCTTCGTTGAACAGCATCTGCGGACGATTCTATCGTGCTGGCGATAAGGTCCCCAACCCTGGTGTACTGTCACCGCCTTCTCCTCGTTTTGCTCAGGTATTTGAAGCGCCGTTGGCTTGGGGTCAAGGTGCTCGCTGTCGTGTCAGGCCTGAATTCGGAGAGCTGATGTCACCGAGTAAATCAGGTCCAGTGGGTGAAATGCCCACTTCCCAGCTAGCGGATGAAATATTGATGCCCGGGGATGGACAGGTGAAAGCATTGTTTGTGATTGCGGGCAATCCCCTTATGGCCTGGCCCAACCAGCAGAAGACCCTTGAAGCCCTGCAGGCGCTTGACCTGCTGGTGTGTATTGATCCTTATATGTCTGCTACAGCGGAAATCGCCGATTATGTATTAGCACCCAAGCTGACCCTGGAGCGAGAAGATGTCACTCTGTTGTCGGACCCCTGGTACGAAAAACCCTATAGCCAGTACAGTAAAGCGGTCGTTGAATCCGATCATGATGTCATAGAAGAATGGGAACTATACTGGGGTCTGGCGCAGAGACTTGATCTTGAAGTTAAGATTGGCCAGGAGGTAATCCCGAATTTCCCGAAACCCAGTAAGTTCGAATTACTCCAGGCGATCACTGCTAGATCCAGAGTTGATATCCAGTTCTTGCGGGATAATCCCGGCGGACATATATTTGAAGATATTGACCTGGAGGTGTCGCCTACGCCGGAATCTGCTACTGGTCGCCTTAAGCTTTTTCCAGAGGGGGTAGCAGAAGAATTCCAGGAAATAATCGAAGCAGTCGATACTGGCGAATATAGCCATCTTCTGATTGGTTTTCGAAGTAAGTATGTACTCAACTCTTTTGGTTTGAATCTACCTGCATTGCGCAAGAAAATGGGATCCACCAATCCGGCGCTGATCCATCCTGATGATCTGGCTGACCTGAATATAAGTGATGATAGTGAAATCGTAATTCAATCTCGGTTTGGTTCCATCCCGGCTATAGTCAAGGCAACAGACAGGATAAAACGCGGTGTCGTGGCCATGCACCACAATTGGGGCACAGCCCCAGACAAGCAGGCACCGGTTCGAGAGGTAGGTGCTAACACTAATGTGCTGGTGAGCAGCGATGACCTCTTGCAGCCTTATACCGGTATGCCTCGATCCAGCACGATACCCATCAACATTCGTGAGCAAGAGGCAGTCGTTGCCTAGCTTCAGGCCGATTTGCGCACTGGCATAACTCATATGTAGACATGGGTTGGATGTCGAGCTGTCGGGTCTTTAATAGATTGGCTTATTGCCAGACGTAAAGGTTGACAGGATATTCGGCGAGACCGTGGGAGTAGCAGTGCCGACATTGGAAGTGTGAAGGTTCGGCAAAGGCTGGAGTCTGGTGCCCTGTTGCTTTCCTCGTATACCAGTTTTTGCAATAATCTGGCCTGATAAGCGCCGTTAAAAACCGGCTTGACTGGTAGCAACTGTTTAAAATTTCATGAACAGGCAGTAATTTCTGCCAGGCAGGATAGAGATGAAAGGCACTCACGAATATATAGATGATCCCCGTAACGAAACTATTCTAATTGACATAAATGGAGAGCACTTTCTGAGGCATGAAGCCAAAATCTCGGTGTTTGATAGCGGTTTTGTACTAGGAGATGGGGTCTGGGAAGGTCTGCGCCTTCACCTTGGGGAAATAGCATTTTTGCAGCAACACCTGGATCGATTGTACGAAGGGGCTATGGCCTTGGACCTGGATATCGGCCTGACGCGAGACG
>JABIZD010000022.1 GCA_018666555.1 Gammaproteobacteria bacterium | reverse complement strand
GTCTCGAACCCCTGGGCATTGTTGATCAATATATCGACGGTACCAAAATGCGCGACTGTTGTTGCTACCATTGCCTGGATCTGGTTTTTTTGACTGACGTCAGTGGGCACACCTAATGCAGTGAAACCCTCATCGGTTATCTCTTTATTGACGGCGGCTACCGTGGCAGGTGTACGACTGGCAATCACCACTTTGGCACCTTCCCTTGCAAAGACTTTTGCAATCGCTTTGCCTATGCCGCGACCGGAACCGGTAACAATAGCCACTTTACTTCTAATTCTGCCATCTCCACTCCTCCTGGTCCTTAAGCTTCATTAACTGTGAGCCGGTCAAATATAGGGAAACCCGGCAACAAACAGGCTTGCAGGCATTTAGCCAGAGACAGTCCTAATCCATCACAATGCTCATGACTTGATACTCAACTGCATGAAACCCGACTGGGCTGCTATCCGCAACCGTTAGAAATCAGTGCCTGGGGTGTAATAGCGATTAGCCCAAATACCCATCGATGCTTCTCCGGACTCTGGCATACGCCAAGTCATCAGCGCAGCGCTTTTGATAGCGACACGATACAACCCTCTCGGCTGCTCAATAGTATTTTGGATATAATGGCTCGCACCTTCTGACCCGACATAACGTTCTGCAATTCGGTGGTACCGGTCTCGCCAGACATCATCATTACCAATGTCGTGAACCAGTTCAGCCGATCCTTCGACAATCACCTTCCGATAAGGAATGGCCTGTTCATCTATGCTCAATGCCACTCGGGGATCACGCCTGAGACATTCGAACCAAACTGACTTTGCTCGAGGCGTAAAATAGATCGCCTCATCCTCATAGATAAACCAGATTGGCGTCACTAGCGGACTGCCATCGGCCCGCACGACCGCGATTCGCAGCAAGATACCTGGCTCGCGCAGGAACTCATCTCTCTCAGCCACATTCAATTTAGGCACGTACCCTGCCTCCTGCTTTGACTGATTTTAATGATGCTGTCCTTATCTGCTAACCCTAGTCATTGGAATACAGCGTTACCACACAGGCTCCACCCAGGCCAAGATTATGCTGAAGTGCATGTCGCGCGCCTTCAACCTGTCGCGGACCCGCATCACCGCGTAGCTGCCATACCAGTTCCGTGCATTGAGCAAGTCCGGTGGCGCCAAGAGGATGCCCCTTGGAGAGCAATCCGCCGGAGGGATTGGTGACTACTTGTCCACCATAGGTATTATCCCCATCCCAGATAAATTTTTCCGCCGTACCTTGATCAGTCAGGCCCAAAGCTTCATAAGTCAGTAATTCGTTCGCTGTAAAACAGTCGTGCAGTTCAACTACCTGTAAATCTCCAGGGCCCACACCGGCTTCTTCGTAGACCTGCTCGGCGGCGGCCTTGGCCATATCCACCCCTACCAGTTTCCTTAAAGAATGTTCCTCTAGGGTACTCTCAAAATCTGTTGTCATCGCTTGCGCTTTAATACTGATGGCATTGTTCAGGCCATGCTTCCTGGCAAATTCCTCACTACAAATCACAGCTGCAGCTGCTCCGCAGGTTGGTGGACAACATTGAAAGCGTGTTAGAGGACCATAGATGTGCGGCGATGCCATTATCTGCTCTACAGACAGTAGGTCTCGAAACACAGCATAAGGATTATTCGCAGCATGAATCCTGGCTTTTTCGGAAATTTTTGCAAAGGTTTCATCTCGGGTACCATATTCATCAGCGTATTCCTTACCCGCGCCGCCAAAATACTGCGCTGCATCCGGTGCCTGTCGATCCACGCCCTGTAGACTCTTCCTCTCCCGGAAGAACCTTTTTAATGGACTGGGTCGATCCGAGAAGATAGCGCCAAGCGCTCCTGGGTTCATCTGTTCAAAACCCAGAGCCAGAGCGCAGTCAACGATACCGGCCTGCACTGCCTGCCGAGCGAGGAACAGAGCTGAACTACCGGTCGCGCAATTGTTATTCACATTGACCACAGGGATACCCGTCATACCCAAGCCATAAAGAGCCGCCTGCCCTGAGGTAGAATCCCCATACACATAACCCACATAAGCTTGGCCAACATCACTATAGTCTATGCCTGCATCTTCAATGGCTAGCCTGGCAGCGGCTTCACCCATTACAGGATAATCGTCACTCGCCCCGGGCTTGGTGAATGGGATCATGCCAACACCGGCTACTTTAACTTTATTACTCATGCTCTGGTTCCCTCATGGTTGTATACACTTAACTACGCTCAACTTTTATACTCTTAACAGCGCCCAAGTT
>JABIZD010000023.1 GCA_018666555.1 Gammaproteobacteria bacterium | reverse complement strand
GGGCAGCGTGTCACCAATTAACAGGGTTCCATCAAGATCAATAGCCAGGGCAGTGTGCAGCATGATTGGATTTTTACTCAGCAAAAACCCATATTGTAACATGGCTCAATCTGCGACGATGGTCCTGGTATACGGGTTAAAACGCAGCTCGATGGGGATGTGAATACAACCGTTCTGCGCTAAGATCGTCTAAAGTGTTTGAATGCTAACCCAATGACCGCCATCAGACTTAAAACATGATACAAAGAACTGATGCCTTGCGAAGGAAGTGGCTTCTGCGCATAGTACAGGGATTCTCCGTTACCGGACTATCGCTATTAGCTTACCCCTTTTTGAAAGCCTTGTTTCCAGGATCGTCAAACAGAGATTATCTCGAAGTTGATTTGACTGAATTGCAGCCAGGCGAGCATAAAAAAGTGCTCTGGCTGGGGCGTTCAGTCATTGTTTTAAGGCGCTTTAATCAAGGCCCTAGCATTGCAGCGGCAAAGGACGCTACGCAGAACGATCAAAATGCCTTGAAAGATCCGGATTCCACTCTGTCCGTGCAACCCAAATACACCCAGAATAAACACCGATCCCGAAGCCCAGACGTATTTGTCTTCTACAGTAACTGTACTCATCTTGGCTGCGAAGTCTCGGTGCTGAGTGACCCTGTAAAAACTGAAATTATTTGTCCCTGCCATCAAAGTCGGTTCGACGATGCTGGGCGAGTGCTACAGGGTGCTGTTGCATTATACAATCTTGAAATACCCGATTACACGCGGATTTCAGCGCAGCGCATTCGCTTGCAAAGTAGTGCTGCCTGACTAATTACCAGGCTAGTTACGTCTTTAATAGAGTTACCACTGATACTTAGACTTAGACTTAGACTTAGACTTAGACTTAGACTTAGACTTAGATTTAGACTTAAACCAATGCTAAGAGCGATGCAAAGACTGAAAATGACTGAAAATGACTGAAAGATGACTTAATGAAGCATTTATTGATCGTATATCACAGCAAAAGTGGCAAGAACCAGATGATGGCTGAAGCCATATACGAGGGCTGCTGTGATCCACTGATCGACGCTGTTGAAGTGCGTTTTAAACAGGCGGGTCAGGCCGATGCAACCGATTTACTCTGGGCTGATGGGCTCATTCTGGGCACCCCGGAAAATTTCGGCTACATGTCGGGGGCGCTAAAAGACTTTTTTGATCGCACTTATTATGAGGTCGAAGGCCAGGTAGATGGCAAGCCTTTTGGGATTTTTGTAGGCTCTGGAACGGATGGGCAGGGTGCGCTGATGAGTATCAGGCGTATCTGTAACGGCTATAAGTTCAAGGAAGTCCAGGACCCTATAGTTATCATTGGTGAGTTGACTGCAGAAGCCAGGGCAAACTGTCGGGAATTTGGTATGGCGATTGCTGCCGGGATCGAAGCTGGGATTTTCTGATGATCGCAGACAATCAGTTGCCATCAGCAGCGTTGAAGCGGGCCATCATTATGGCTATTCGGGCCATCGGTCAGCAAGAATAAACTGATAGGAGTTTGACTGGTTAAGCGTCAGCTCAATTCCGATAAATCGATAAAACCGGATCTAACCCTGATGTCAGATCGCCCACCAGCCAAGTAGTGGCAGCCAATGTCAAGGCTTGCATCAATCTGCCTAGGCCCCTTCGGCAAACATCAGGTGGACCCTTCGGTTTTGTTTGCCCTTGTTTTCGATTTTAGAAACGCGAAGTTCACCAATCTCGGCAAGGTTGCCAACATGGGTGCCACCACAGGGTTGATAATCGATGCCAGGGATTCTAACCATGCGGATGACCCCAGCGCCTTTAGGAGGTTGAACCGACATAGTCCTTACTAATTCAGGGTTAGCCTCAAGTTCGGTATCGGTAATAGTCTCGAAAACCAGGTCTCGTTCGGTTCGGATCAATTCATTGAGTTCCTCTGTCAGCACCGTTTTATCTAACTGAATGCCGTCCAGGTTGAAATCAAGGCGGCTCTTCGCTGCACCAACCTGACCTCCAGTGACAGGGAATTTTATGAGTGAGCCGAGTAGATGCATAGCGGTATGCATGCGCATGTGCTGGTATCGTCTTTGCCAGTCTATTTGCATGCTGACCTGGTCACCAACAGCCGGCTGAACTTGCCCTGAATCAGGGTTGCTATGGTGCAAGACATCATTAGAACCGGCTTGTTTTGTGGCATTAACTATCTCTAAGGTGCCGTTGGTGAGAACTAGCTTGCCGGTATCTCCTGGCTGCCCGCCACCCAATGGATAAAATAAGGTGCGGTCTAGTTTTATCCAGTTTTCACCAGTCTCTGTGATCTCAGCGGAAAGTGCTGTTAAATAACTGTCCTGATAGAAATATAACTCTGTCATATGTGAGGCTCGTCTGCTTACCCTGTATAATTAAACTCTAACATGAAAAAATAATAGCGATGATGTAAATTGCCTTTGTTTTAGCCTGGAACCACGACAGTGTGACATCAAATATAAGCAAGTTTATAATAGGGATGCGAGGACCACTGCAGTTGTATTGGCGGTTGCCGGGTCGGGATGGGATTTTGTTTGCGGTATTGCCCAATTCAAATTGGAATTAAATGATGCAGTTTAAACTTATTGCGATTCGACTAGCCGATATCAACCTGATGCTTGACTGGCGGTACCAACCTCCTTTCGACTTCTACAATCCGCCACAGGAAAACCTTTACCATCTGCGAACCCAACTGCTTGACCCTTTCTGGCGCTTTCATGCGGTGCTTGATGAGCAGGGTGCATTGTCTGGCTATTGTTCTTTTGGTGAAGATGGTCAGGTGGCAGGTGGGGACTATACGCTCAATGCACTCGATATAGGCCTGGGTCTGAGGCCGGACCTGACAGGTAAAGGATATGGTGCCTGTTTTCTCACTGAAATTATGGACCATGCTAGAGATATTTTTGAATTTGATACCTTTCGGTTGACGGTAGCCGCCTTTAATCACCGTGCAATCAGTCTTTATGGCCGTCTTGGTTTTGAAATAGCCTCGACATTCACCGATACAGCGCAAGTCGATTATCTTATCTTAACTAAGCTCAAACAGTCGCCGGCTTGAATGATCGCTGAGACCTTAAAAGCCCCAAAGACAATAGATAAACAATCATCTTTTGGCTGCTCAGGGTGCCAGAGAATACCCCATGGCTACTCATGAAAGCCGGTTAAAAAGAGTTCTACCGAAGATTCATACGGATCGAACGGTGCTTTGTCTGCTGGCACCTGAATTCGCAGAGTTAATGGTACGCTTCAGGATGGAAAACCAGCATCACCTGACTCGGTGGGAGCCCAGCCGATCCAGCTATTTTTTTACACCGGCATTCTGGAAGGCCCAACTTTCTGCAAACGTAGATAGCTTTCGATCCGGGCAAAGCTGTTGTCTGGTGATCCTTAATCAGAATGAAAACGAGGTATTGGGGGTTTGTAATTTTACCCAGATCGCCAGGGGTACTATGCAATCATGCCACCTGGGATATGCACTTGCGGCTATTCATGAAGGCCAGGGTCTGATGCGTGAAGCGCTCACTGCGGCCATTGACTACGTATTTCTGGAATTAGAATTGCATCGCATTATGGCCGGTTACCTACCCCATAATAAGCGCAGTGCCGGCTTGCTGAAGCGCCTTGGATTTGAAATAGAAGGCCAGGCCAGGCAATACCTCAGAATTGATGGAAAATGGCAGGACCATGTCCTGACGGCCATGATTAATCCCTTTGAGCCAGATTGCTGAGTTCTTTTATTGCTGGGATACGATACGGCTATCGAATTTTCAGTAGCAGAACCAGCAGAATAGGGGTGCCCACGGCCTGTAATAACATGAATCGAACCAGCACCTGCGTATTTGACCAACCCATGTTGTGACGTACGTGATCATGAAGCGGATAACGAACATTCTTGAATATCGGTATGCTCAGAAAGCGCAGTAATGCGACCTTTATCATGCCCGTTGCGCCGTTTACGAGAACAACGAAGGCCACTACCAGAATCAGGAAGGGGTTGCCACAAGCCAGCACAAGTGAGCCGAGCAGCAATCCGACAGGCCTGGACCCGGAGTCGCCCATCAACACTGCGCTGGGATAGCTATTATGCCAGAGATAGCCGGTCAGACAACCGATCATGACGAATGCGAGAATAGCCCATTGCGCACCATCTGCATAATGAGGGACTAATAGGTAGGCAGCAATCGGCGCGTGCCCGACAATACCATATAAAATGATACCCAGGAAAAGAATTGCCATCGCTGACAGGCTGGCAGACAACCCATCAACACCATCGGTACAGTTAGTCGCGTTAATTGAAACCCAGAGCAATGGTGTCGCCCCGCAAACAAACAACCAGGCAGGAATCTCGATCGCGTCTTTAAGTAATGGTAACCAGATTATATAGGGTTCCATGCCACAGATAATTACAGCGGCGAGAATGGATACTGCCAGGTCAAATGCGCCCAGTCTGTACTCGCTCCAGCCTTTGGCAGAAGCGTCGTCGAGAAACCCGACTATCGTGGCTATTAATATACACGCCAGAATACCGGTAATGCGAAGGTCAAGTGGCACGAACAATATTGCAGTGACCACGAAAATAGGAATAAAAAGCGCACCAGCACTCATTGGCTTGCCGACGCTGATCTCAGCATCTACAGCAAAGGGCCGCCCCGTATCTTTTGGCAACCAGTGCCAATACCTGGGTAGCAACCACCAGGTTGTTATCGCGGCTACAGCGGTACCTGCTCCTGAGAGAAAGATGTAACTGGAAAGCAGCCGCAAAGGGCCTGCATATTCGGCAAAAAGCTGGCTTAGGTAATGCAGCACCTTTGGCGGTCCCGAGATTAGTGAGACGCAATTATAGACTGTCTACAGCGTAAAAGAATGGAACTAATCCGGAGGTTTTAAAATTTATTGTGCAGACAATTTAAAAAAGCTTTATAGGACAGTTTAAGTGGTGCTACCGAGGCGTTCGCAAACGGTGACTCAACTGATGATGAATGCGTCGTTGTCTTTCCATGCCGGAAAAGCAGATCGATAGGCGGCTAGGCTTGCAAGGTCTAGCGTGACCCGCTTTAATCCAGGAGTTTCGCCCATATCCAGCAGCGTGTTTCCTTGAAAATCGATCACCATGGAGTCGCCGCAATAATCAACATTATTACCATCTCTACCAATGCGGTTTACGCCAACGATGAAACTCTGGTTTTCGATCGCCCTAGCCTTTAGTAATGTTGTCCAGTGTGGCGAGCGCACAGCTGGCCAGTTGGCAACATAGATCGCCAGGGCATAAGATTCGTTGTTGCGGGAAAAGACCGGGAATCTAAGGTCATAGCAGACCAGGGGGCAGATTCGAGCATCTTGATAATCTACCAATAGTCGATCGGTTCCAGCACTGTAATGGTCATTTTCTTCTGACATCCGGAACAAGTGCCTTTTGTCATAGAACATCATTTTCCCGTCAGGGGGCATCCACACAAACCGATTGTAGAATTGGTCCTGGTCATTAATGATGAGGCTGCCGCAGAGCACGACATTCAATGACTCGGCTTGTAGTGCCATCCACTTCAGGGTGTCTCCCTGGATGGTTTCGGCAAGGGCTGCAGATCGCATGGAAAATCCGGTTGTGAACATTTCCGGCAGAACCACGATATCTTCTGGCTGGGCTGCTTGAATGTATCCTTGCAGAAGCTTTCGATTCAGGTCCGGTTGTTCCCAGTGCAGATCAGCCTGTACTAAAGCGACATTAATGGTGCTCATCAGCGTCGCCTCGGTGCGGAGCCTGTTCTAACTGCAGCCAAGCGATCCGCTGCCAGAGCAAGAGTAGGGTCCTCCTTGGCAAAGCAAAAGCGAATAATACGCTGGTTTTCCTCGGGTAAGTGTGAAAACACTGATATCGGTATAACGGCCACGCCATAATCAACGGTGAGTTGCTCTGCAAAAACGGTGTCAGGGATATTGGCAAGGGCGGAGTAATCGGCTAGCTGAAAATAAGTTCCAGCACTGGGGGTCATTTCAAAGCCGTGCCCTGTCATCAGCAAGTTGAAGCGATCACGTTTTTCCTGGTAGAAATTAGACAGGCTGGTTTCGTGTTCTGGGTGGGCCTCCATGAAATCCGCAATCGCCCATTGGGTTGGTGTATTCGTGGTAAATGTAACGAACTGATGTACTTTGCGGAACTCTGATGTCAATAACGGTGGCGCAATACAGTAACCGACCTTCCAGCCAGTGGCGTGGTAGGTTTTACCAAAAGAGGAGACGACAAAAGTTCTTCTTCTGAGTGTTTCGCTGGCGAGGAAGCTATGATGCCTGGACCCGTCAAATACCATATGTTCGTAGACTTCATCTGAGAGGATTAATACATCGTGCTTTTCAACGAGTTGCTCGAATTGAACCACTTCCTCGAGACTGAGCACAGAACCGCAAGGGTTATGTGGCGAATTGACGATGATCAAGCGGGTCCTGGGCGTGATAGTGTCTGCTAAGCGTTGAAAGTCGATTTTAAAGTCCGGGGCCGCCAAGGGTATGTGGCGGGTGATTCCTCCAGCCAAAGCGACGGCGGGCGCATAGCAATCAAATGCAGGGTCAAAAACAATCACCTCATCGCCGGCATGTACGGTGGCTTGAACGGCTACAAAAATAGCTTCCGTCGCCCCGGATGTGATGGTGATTTCTTTGTCTTCGTCGATCAGTGCGTCATAGTGGCGAGCGGCTTTTTTTGCTATTTGTTCGCGTAGTGGCGCGATCCCGTGCATTGGTGGGTACTGGTTGTGTCCGTTTAGTAGTCTTTCTCTGAAAAATTCCAGCAATGGCCCAGGTGGCTGGAAGTCCGGGTAGCCCTGTGAAAGGTTGACAGCGTTATGATCCAGCGCCATTTTTGACATGATAGTAAAAATGGTGGTGCCAACGTCAGGAAGCTTACTGGTGATCATGGTTTGCCCGGGCCGGTTTATGATAATGGCTCGTTAAGCCAATCCCTGGGTTGTAAGTATTGCTCATAAAGTTCAGCTTCAGGTGAGCCTGGTTGGGGCTGCCAGTTGTATTTCCAGATGGCCTGTGGAGGCATTGATGCTAAGACAGATTCTATACGCCGTCCTGACTGAATGCCATAACGGGTACCTCGGTCTATGGCCAGATTGAATTCAGCATATCGGCCACGTCGATACAGTTGGAACTCCCTTTGCAGGGGGGTGTATGGTAAATCTTTTCTTTTCTCAAGGATGGGTTGATAAGCGGGTAAAATCTGATTGCCTATGCTTTGGGTTAGGTTAAAGCTCTGTTCAAACCCGCCTTCGGTCCAGTCATCAAAGAACAGGCCGCCCACACCCCTGGCTTCCTTCCTGTGATCGAGATAAAAATACTCGTCACACCAGGTCTTCATGCGAGGATAGATGTCAGCACCAAAAGGGGCGCAGGCTGCTAACGCATTTTGATGCCAGTGAATCACATCTTCTCGGAATGGATAAAAAGGCGTCAAATCAAAGCCACCACCAAAGTACCAATTTTCCTCGTCCACCAGAAAAAATCGCAGGTTAGCGTGGAAAGTGGGAACAAACGGGTTAACAGGGTGCATGATCATTGAAATTGCCGCTGCTTGGAATGATTTACCTGCCAGATGTGGGTTTCGGTCAGTTGCGGCAGGCGGGAGTGCTGCCCCTATACTGTGTGTATATTGCACGGCACCCCGTTCAATGTGCTGACCTTTATCCAGTACTCTGGGTCTTGAATGGCCACCAAGGGGTGTTTCAATGTTCTCCAGACTGAAGTCAGCCTGACCGTCAATTTTAGACATAGCATCACAGATGCTAGTCTGAAGTGCTGAAAAGTAACCGGTAACCAGGTTTATATCAGGACTAAGGCCCATCTTTTGAGACTCGTTTTTGCGAGGGTGAACAATACCGAATTTACAGAATTATTGCACTGACTACTGTGATAACAGCGCATGGTTTAGACTACCGCTTGTTACCGCAAGTCCGAAGTTAAAGATAGTTTGAATGGACCGCCCAGCCAGTAGAGGAGTCGAGACAATCATGGTCGCTGCACAGAAACATTTAATTGAAATAAGT
>JABIZD010000024.1 GCA_018666555.1 Gammaproteobacteria bacterium | reverse complement strand
GCCAATACTGGTCACGCTGTTAGGGATAGTGACGCTGGTTAGGTGGTTAAACCGGGAATATTCGACCATGTGGGTATTCAGGAAAGCATCCGTGCCAATACTGGTCACGCTATAGCCATTAATGGTATCTGGTATCACTAATTCGGTGGAGAGAGATTTTAACCTCACAATAGTCGCGGTATCGCCATTCAGTCTGTAAAATACGGTTCCATCATCTTTAAAACGTGAACATGTTTGTAGATCTAATCCCCTAGCCCAAAATTCCTTTTCCAGAATTAGCTGCTTGGGGGGGGTAAACCCATTTTTGTGACGATATTGCTTGCAAAGCTTTTTGTCATTCCATTTCTTCACCGATTTTTCACTTACACCAAAAGCGGCGTGGGACAGAATCGGGGTTAAGGCCAGTAACAGAGCGAGAAGAATCCTCATGAACTTCCGCTGCCGATAGTGATGCTGGTTAATTTACTCATCCAGAAAGCAGCCGTGCCAATACTGGTCACGCTATAGCCATTAATGGTATCTGGTATTACTAATTCGACTGGGCAGGTTTCTACGCACCCTGTAATCGTTGCAGTGTCACCATCCAGAGTGTATGTCCAAGTGCCATTGTCATCTGCCGCACTATTCATAGCTATAAACAATAAACACAGAAGGTTAAAGGCAGCTAAAAACACCCTGAAAATTTTGGTTCTGTCGTGCAGTGATCGCAGCATCGTTTTATAACTATAAGTTTTATCAGGTCGAATATTTATTATGAGTGCATATTAGCAGTAACTGCAAATTATTTTAGATGGCCTGTATGGTTTGGAAATCAGGTGCCTGAGCCACGCAGAGGATGCATAGATTGCTCTTTTACTCATCCAACAGCGCTACAGCCTCTTTCATCGCACTGGGTGCAAGGTGCGCGTAACGCTCCGTCATCTCGATGGTGGAGTGTCCCATCAACTCCATCAACACATACAGGTCAACACCCTTCATTACCAGTTTGCTGGCAAAGCAGTGCCTGAGATCGTGGAAGCGAAAGTTCTTTAATTCCGCTGCTTCCCTTAAGCCGTTCCACGCGGTCTTTATATCCTTAAGCTGCTCGCCAGTCTTCGGGTTCGGAAAAACCAGCCGGTAGTTCCCCCAACGCTTCTGCCATTCAGCCAATAAGGCATGGGCTTCACGGCGCAAGTCGATGTAACGGGTTTGAACGCAGTTTTACGCACTTAGGCGTATATAATGGCGTATATAAAAACGCCATGGTTAATAAAACTTATTATAAAACAGATATTTATAATAATGTATGGCGGAGAGACAGGGATTCGAACCCTGGATAGGCTATCAACCTATACTCCCTTAGCAGGGGAGCGCTTTCGACCACTCAGCCATCTCTCCGAAAAAATAGTTCTCGTTGTGATTCCTCACTGTGCTGCTGCCAGGTAAGTTCCTTTATCACTTAACCTGGATCAATTGGCGCGCTGGGAGGGATTCGAACCCCCGACCTCCTGGTTCGTAGCCAGATGCTCTATCCAACTGAGCTACCAGCGCCCATAAGGAGCGTATTATCTAGCTCAGCTTGGTTGAGGTCAACTATGAAAGATTGGGAGTTGGCCGGAATTTGATATAAACTGGCCATATTATCTGGAATTACTAATATGCCTGAAGTTTTGCTGGCCGGTTTTCAACTCGCAGGTGTTGGAATGGGTACGGTTTTCTCATTTCTGACGCTGCTGGTACTGGTGACTTCTCTTATGTCTTCTATTCTGGTGCGTTGGGTTCCAGAACAAGCTGGCTCAGACCAGGCTAGGCTGCCTGGAGATAAAATAGACACCAGGCGTTTGCAGGCCATCGCCATTGCAGTACAGAAATATCGACAAAGTCATCGGCGGTAACTTAGCGCCTTGATGCAAGTAATCAGTGCTTAACGCAGTAGGGTAAGGATTCATGACAGATACAGGATCAGCTAAAGGGCAACCTCTGGGAATTACAGAAGTTGTGCTCCGCGATGCCCACCAGTCTTTGTTTGCAACACGAATGCGTCTCGACGACATGCTGCCTATTGCCGGAAAGCTGGATCAGGTCGGTTACTGGTCGCTGGAGAGTTGGGGTGGTGCCACGTTTGATGCCTGTATACGTTATCTGGGTGAGGACCCTTGGGAGCGCATTCGCGAGTTGAAGAAGGCGATGCCAAATACACCCCAGCAGATGCTGTTTCGTGGTCAGAACATTCTCGGGTATCGCCATTATGCTGATGATATTGTCGATCGATTCGTTGAACGTGCGGCTGTGAATGGCATTGATATCTTTCGTGTGTTTGATGCCATGAATGATCCGCGTAATCTGGAACAGGCAATTAATGCTGTCCGCCGTCAGGAAAAACATGCCCAGGCTACATTATCCTATACCATGAGTCCTGTTCATACGCTGGACGGTTGGCTGAGCATGGGGAGACGGCTGGCTGAGATGGGCGCTGATTCCATCGCCATTAAGGACATGGCCGGTTTGCTAACGCCCTATGCAGCATTTGACCTGGTCACAGGGTTGAAGAAAACCGTCGATATTCCGATTCACATGCACTGTCATGCAACGACTGGGATGTCTACGGCGACTTATCTTAAAGCCGTGGAAGCGGGCATCGACAATGTTGACTGTGCCATCTCTTCTATGAGTATGACTTATGGCCATTCACCGACAGAGTCTTTGGTCGCCATTATGCAGGATAGTAATCGAGGCACGGGTCTTGATTTACTTTTGCTAGAGGAAATTGCCGCTTATTTTAGACAGGCCAGAAAGAAATACGCTCAATTTGAGGGCTCTCTTAAAGGTATAGATTCAAGAATACTAGTGGCACAGGTACCGGGTGGCATGTTGACTAACCTGGAAAACCAACTACGTGAACAAAACGCTGCCGATAAGCTCGATGATGTCCTGAAAGAAATCCCTCGAGTGCGCGAAGAACTCGGTTTTATTCCTCTGGTGACGCCCACCTCCCAGATTGTCGGTACCCAGGCGGTCTTAAATATTCTTACTGGAGCGCGTTATAGCAATATTACCAAGGAGACCCAGGCTGTCCTTAAGGGTGAATATGGAGCCACACCTGCGCCGGTTGACCAAACACTGCAAGCAAAGGTGCTTGAAGGAGCTGAACCAGTCACTTGCCGACCAGCGGATTTGCTGGTACCGGAGTTTGATTCACTCAGCAGAGAACTGACCGAACTAGGCAAACAAAGAGAACTGACCTTTGGCAAGTATTTCGAAGACGATGTGCTTACCTATGCCCTGTTTCCCCAGGTTGGTCTAAAGTTTTTTGAAAATCGTCATAACCCTGAGGCATTCGAGCCTACTCCCGTTGAACAAACTGCCATGCTGGATAGTAGACCTGAAACCTATACCGTTGATGTAGACGGACAGCAGTTCGTGGTTTGTGTTACTGCCGGTGGTGATATCGGCGATATACAGCCGCTTGCCCAGGCAAGCACAGCGGTTGTTCCTTCATCTGGTCCTCAGACGGGTATAACGGCACCCTTATCAGGAAATGTGTTTAAGGTGCTGGTTGCTATGGGTGATACCGTTACAGAGGGTGATGTGGTTATCGTTCTGGAGGCGATGAAGATGGAAACTGAGATTCGAGCAATCAGTAGCGGCCAGGTGGTTGAGGTTCCGGTGCGGGAAGGTGATGCCGTCAAGGTGGGTGATTCTCTGGTTATGGTGGGGCAGTAGATCAGTCATGGACCAGCTATACCAATTGTGGCAGGGAACCGGAATCTATCAGATAGATCTGAGCCAGTTGGCAATGATCATTGTCGGGCTGCTGTTATTGTATCTGGCGATTTCCAAGGGCTTTGAACCTCTTCTGCTGGTGCCCATCGGGTTCGGCGGGATTCTGGCTAATATCCCGGGTGTTGATATCGCTGTAGGTAATGGGATATTGCACCAGTTGTATGTCATGGGTATTGAGACGGGTCTGTTTCCTTTGTTGATATTTATGGGAGTGGGCGCGCTGACCGATTTTGGTCCATTGCTGGCGAACCCGAAAACGTTGTTTCTCGGTGCTGCGGCTCAATTTGGTATTTTTGCTACCTTATTGGGTGCGCTGTATTTTACGCACTTGGGTATATTCGATTTTACGCTTTCAGAAGCGGCTGCAATCGGCATCATTGGTGGCGCCGATGGTCCCACCGCTATCTATGTGGCAGGTAAGTTAGCACCGCAGTTATTAGGAGCTATTGCGGTAGCAGCCTATTCGTATATGGCCCTGGTGCCGCTGATTCAACCGCCGATTATGCGATTGCTGACCAATTCGCAGGAACGATGTATACAGATGACACAACTGCGCGACGTATCGCAAACGGAAAAGATTATTTTCCCGCTGGTGTTACTGATTCTGGTTGCCTTGATGGTACCCAGCGCGGCGCCACTGCTGGGTATGTTCTGTTTTGGCAACCTGATGCGAGAATGTGGTGTGGTGGATCGCCTCAGCGATACCACTCAGAATGCCCTGATCAATATCACCACGATCTTCCTCGGCCTGGCAGTCGGCTCTAAATTGCGCGCGGATCAGTTTCTTGTCCTGGATACTTTGGGTATTCTGCTGCTGGGAATGGTCGCTTTCTGTATTGGTACCGCTGCCGGAGTGCTCATGGCGAAGTTGCTGAACTTGATGTCGTCCCAGAAAATTAACCCATTGATTGGTGCGGCGGGTGTCTCGGCTGTGCCGATGGCTGCCAGAGTGGTTAGTCGAGTTGGCCTGCAAGCCAACCCGAATAACTTTCTATTGATGCATGCCATGGGACCCAATGTCGCCGGTGTCATCGGTTCCGCTGTTGCAGCCGGTGTTCTGATCCAGTTTGTTAGCTAAGTCAGGCAGTTTGTTGGCTGGAGCCGATAGATATTATTAACTGCTCTAAGGAATCCAGCTTGATTTCGGTGCCCCAGCTATTGCAAAACCTTGACATAAGATCAGCCAGTTTGTAGCTTTGAGTTCCTGTTTACAGCGCTGGAATGGTCCGCTCTGGAACAGAGTTTATTTATTCAATGAGGAAACACCATGCAAGAGTATTTACAGTTTTATATTAATGGCGAATGGGTTGATCCGGTCAGGCCGTCAACATTGGATGTCATTAATCCCACAACCGAGGCAGCCTTTGCCAGGATCAGCATGGGAGGCCCGGTGGATGTGGATAATGCGGTAGCTGCTGCAGTAGCGGCATTTGATAGTTTTTCCAAGACGACGGTAGCGGAGCGAGTTGAATTATTAGGCGCTATCCTAGCTGAGTATGCCAAGCGTTATGACGATATTGCATCGGCTATCTCTACCGAGATGGGTGCTCCAATCTGGTTGTCAAAGGCCGCCCAGGCAGCAATGGGCCAGGCTCATTTTGCGACTACGCTTGGGATATTGAAGGATTTCCCCTGGGAAGAGCGAAAAGGGAAATACCTGCTTCGGCGTGAACCGGTGGGTGTCTGCGGCTTGATTACCCCCTGGAACTGGCCGATTAACCAGATCGCATGTAAGGTTGCGCCAGCGATGGCGGCGGGTTGCACCATGGTGCTTAAACCCAGCGAAGTGGCACCGGTGAATGGGATTATTCTTGCTGAAGTGTTGCATGCAGCAGGTGTCCCTGCCGGAGTCTTTAACCTGGTCAATGGTGACGGTCCGAGTGTCGGCGCTGCTATGTCCGCTCATGATGATATTCATATGATGTCGTTTACGGGCTCTACCCGGGCAGGAATTGAAGTTGCCAAAGCTTCAGCCGCTTCGGTTAAGCGGGTAGCGCAGGAGTTGGGCGGCAAATCAGCCAACATCGTCCTGGAGGATGCTGATCTTGAGCAGGCAGTGAGTAGTGGTGTAAATGCCATATTCCAGAATTCCGGACAGAGCTGTAATGCGCCGACCAGGATGCTGGTCCCTGCAGCTGCGCATAATGAAGCATTGGAAATTGCCAGGCGCACGGCCGAAGGGGCCAAGCCGGGTGATCCTTTTGCTGATGGGACAACCATGGGCCCTGTAGTTAGCGAGGTCCAGTTTGACAAGATCCAGAGTTTAATTCAGCAGGGTATCGATGAAGGTGCAGAGCTGGTTTGTGGTGGTACGGGACGTCCCGATGGTTTGAATGCCGGGTATTTTGTTAAACCGACGGTTTTTGGTAATGTAAATAACAATATGACCATCGCCAGGGAAGAAATTTTCGGGCCAGTGCTTTCAATCCTGCCTTATACAGATGAAGCCCAGGCTATCGAGATTGCCAATGATACGCCTTATGGTTTATCAGGCTATGTGCAGTCCGGTAGTGTAGATCATGCGCTGGAAGTCGCTGCGCAGATTCGTGCTGGTAACGTTCATATCAATGGTAGTGGCCCGGATTTAAACGCACCGTTTGGCGGTTATAAACAATCCGGGAATGGTCGGGAATGGGGCGATCTGGGTTTTGAGGAGTTTCTCGAAACCAAAGCTGTGTTTGTGCCTAAGGGTTGAGATCAGCGTTGATAAGATCATAAAAAAACGTCCTTTAAAGGGCGTTTTTTTTCGGCATCTCTGGCTGAATATCTGCCTGGGTTGATTATCCAGCAAAGAAGCTGTGTCAGAAATTAACCAAGTGCTTAATTAAGGGCTTAACCAAAGGCTTAACCAAAGGCTTAACCAAAGCATTGCTATTAGGATGAGCTTGAACAGGTTGAGACGAATATAAATAGACCCTGCATGAGGTCTTGAGGGGAAGTCAGGCTGCAATGAAAAGCTATCGT
The DNA here is from genome assembly GCA_018666555.1 of Gammaproteobacteria bacterium. Lineage (GTDB taxonomy): Bacteria > Pseudomonadota > Gammaproteobacteria > Pseudomonadales > Azotimanducaceae > UBA9926. The sequence goes on along the minus strand of JABIZD010000024.1, from coordinate 12,370 downwards.
AATTCGGATATAACACCGCCCATAATGCAAGATTCACCGGTCTCGCCGGAGTGGCGAGTCCCCCGTGCTGAATGGGACCAAGCGCCGTGGAATCGCTGGACTTTTCAAAATGTTCGTCAGATTCTCCCCACGACTAATGTGCGAACAGGAGCGGGTCCAGCGCAGCCTCTTGAAAGTGATTTGCAGGACTTCTCGAAAGTGTCATTTAAGAGTGTGGATGGTAGCCGAATAACGGTTCCCGAAATGCTCGAGGCGACCTACACCGATGGCTTCCTCATCTATATGGATGGCAGGATTATCCATGAAAGCTATTACAACGGTATGGGAGCCGCGACCTTGCATCTGGCCCAGTCTGTTTCAAAATCAATTGTAGCGACCGTGACAGGAATTATGATTGGCCAGGGTTTGCTTAACCCCTCTGAACTGCTATCTACTTACCTGCCTGAGTTAAAAAACACCGGCTGGGCTGGGGCGAGCCTGCAACAGGCTCTGGATATGACTTCCGGTGTTAAGTTTGTAGAGGAATATACTGATATTGAATCTGATATCGGTAGAACAGATGTTGCCTCCGGCTGGAGGCCCATTCCTGACAATGCCTTACCGGGGTCTTACTGGCCGTCGTGCATATGGGATCAGATTTTATCGCTGAAGGAAAGAGACGCGCTGCATGGAGAGCGATTCTATTATCGCTCCATAGAAACTGATGTCATAGCTCACGTAATGGAGCGGGTTGCAGGAGTCAGACTTGCTGAGCTGGTAAGCCAAGAATTATGGTCGCCAATGGGCGCAGAGCATGATGCCTGTTTTACGGTTGATAGTGCCGGTTACGCGCTTGCCGATGGTGGCTTTAATGCAACCCTGCGCGACTTTGCGCGGTTTGGTGTGCTGCACCTGAATAATGGCGGCAGCGGAACCCAGCAGATCATCCCCGAGACCTGGGTCCAGGATATCAGAAGCGGTGATCATGGACTTTTCAATGATGCCGCTCGCCAGTCATTTCCCAATGGTCGTTATCGCAACCAGTTTTGGATAGAAGACGTCTCTGCAACGGCAGTGATGTGCAGAGGGGTATTTGGCCAGCTGATTTATATTTCGCCTGAAGATAGTATGGTGGTGGTAAAGCTTTCCAGTTGGCCCGAATTCCTCAATCAAAAACACAGCCAGAATACCCAGGCAGCACTGCGTGAAATAGCCCGGGTTTTTAGGGGCTGAGCTTGTGCAGGCTGATCTTTGAGCCAGCAATCTGGGGGGCGAATGAATCTACCAGGTATCGATAAACGGGCGCTTTTTACCTTCGCGCTGGAGCGGCACCGGGCTCGCTTTTAAGCCGCGGATAATCCAGCGGCGAGTATCCATCGGGTCTATCACCTCGTCGATTTCAAAAGCGGTCGCGAAGTTCACGGCCTTGCCGCGGTCATACATCTGGGCGACCCTTTTTTCGTATTCATCGCGCCTGGCTTCAGGGTCCTCTATGGCCTCAAGCTCTTTGCGGTAGCCTAGTTTTACAGCGCCCTCAAGGCCCATACCGCCGAACTCGCCTGTTGGCCAGGTCACCGTAAAAGTAGATGCCTTAAAGCCACCTCCGGTCATTGCCTGGGCGCCAAGGCCATAGCCTTTTCTCAGGACGACTGCAAACAGGGGTACAGTCAAACTGGTGCTGGTAACAAAAACCCGGCTTGCATGACGGACCAAGGCTGTTTTTTCGATCTCAGGGCCGACCATGATACCGGGGCAGTCCACCAGGGAAAGTATCGGGATATCAAAGGCATCGCATAACTGCATGAAACGAGCCGCTTTATCGGCTCCATCGCTGTCTATGGCGCCCGACAGGTGCACCGGGTCATTGGCAATCAGGCCCATGGGCCTGCCTTCGATCCTGATAAACGCCGTGACCATACCAATACCGAATTCAGGACGAAGCTCGAGCACGGAATCCGTGTCGGCAATCAGACGAATGATATTTTTAACGTCATACACTCTAAGTCGGTTTTCCGGAACGGTGAATCTAAGCTTGCGCTGGTCGGCACACTGCCAGTCCTGTACCGAACCCTGGAAATAGGAAAGTAATTGCTTGGCCGTGGAAACGGCCTCCTGCTCGTCTTTTACGGCGATATCGACGACCCCATTGGGGACCTGCACGTCCATTGGGCCAACTTCGTCAGGACTGAATATACCCAGGCCACCACCTTCGATCATAGCCGGCCCGCCAATACCGATGTTCGAGTCCTCTGTGGCGATTACAATATCGCTGCAGCCGAGCAGTACGGCGTTTCCTGCAAAGCACCTTCCGGTAGTGATGCCGATTCTGGGTACCAGGCCACTTAATCGGGCGTATAGTTGAAACGCCAGGCAATCCAGGCCAGCGATTCCAGCACCATCAGTATCACCGGGTCTGCCCCCCCCGCCTTCAGCGATGAGAACAACCGGGATCCTGAGTTGTTCCGCCAGCTCGAACATACGGTCTTTTTTGCGGTGGTTCTGCAGGCCCTGAGTGCCAGCCAGCACCATGTAATCGTAGGACATTACGACGCATTGTGCCTTTTCCTCAGCAACCAGTGAGCCATTAACGCTGCCAATGCCGCAGACCATGCCGTCACCTGGTGTGTTCTGCATCAGGTCGTCAACACTACGACGCCTGCGCTGAGCGGCAATGGTAAGTGAGCCATACTCTATGAAGGTATCTGGGTCACATATATCCTCTATATTTTCCCGCACAGTACGGTGATGGGTACGCCGACGTTTAGCAACGGCTGTTTGCCGGCTTTCATCCAGGCCGTAGCTGTGGCGAGTGATGGCTTCCTGCAGGTCGGGGCGGATAAAATCAAGGTCAATGGCATCATCTAGGTCAGCGGCCTGGGTTGAGACCTCCCCCGGTTTGATTGCTAGAATCAGGTGGTTTTCAAACACGGCATCACCTGATTTGGCATGTAAAGATGCAACGGTTCCACTGGCAGGTGCAGTGATAACATGTTCCATTTTCATCGCGTCCATAATAATCAGTTCCTGGCCTGCATGGACCTCCTCTCCAGGGTTTACGTGGATCTCAATGATGGTGCCCTGCAGGGGTGCCGTGATCGCAAGGTTGCCATCTGGCTGGCTTTCCGTTGCGCTGGCCTGGTCGTTTTTAGTTGATTTTTTACCGTGGGCAAGAACGGCTAATGGGTCTACCAGGTCGATCTTGACTCCTGCTGTTTGTGGTGAGTCAGGTTTGGATTCTTGCTGGTTGGTGCGAGCTATTTCAGTGGCGATGCTTTTAAGATTATCGTCTATGTAGCGCGTATAGATGCCGCCGTTTTGAAATACCTCGGTACCCAGAATGTATTCCAGAAAGGGTTGGTTAGTTTCGAATCCATCAATCTGAAATGAGTGCAAGGCACGCCTGGCTTTATCGACCGCTAGGCTGTATTCGTTACTTCTGGAGTGGACGATGAGTTTGGCGAGTAAGGAATCAAAGCGTGTTGAAGTCTGATAACCTGAATAGCCAAATCCATCAACTCGCACGCCGGGTCCCGATGGTGGACTATAGAATGTTAGATCTCCGCCGGAAGGCTTAAAAAAGGCTTTGGGAGACAAGGTTTCCATATTAATTCGGCATTCGATAGCGTAGCCGGTTACCTCGGGCGCCTGGCTAAGGCCTAATTCGTCTAGTTTACTGCCGGTTGCGATGGCGATTTGCAGTTGGACAAGATCAAGTCCTGTAATCGCCTCGGTGACGGTATGTTCAACCTGCAGGCGGGCATTGGTTTCTATGAAATAATAGTCACTGGGGTCTTCGCAGCTGACCAGGAACTCAAAAGTGCCCAGGCCTCGATAGTTTGCTTTGCCGGCCATTTTAAGAGCCGCTTTTATCATGTCCTGCCGGGTGGTTTCAGGCAAGCCTGGACTGGGTGCAATCTCAATGACTTTTTGGTTCTGGCGCTGTACTGAGCACTCGCGTTCCCACAGGTGCATGACCTGGCCTTGGCCATCGCCAATGATCTGGATCTCAATATGCTTGACCTTTGGAATGAGTGCTTCGACGTAAACGGCATCGTTGCCAAATGCCATTTTGGCTTCAGACTGGCATCGCTGGTAATGTTTTTCCAATTGTTGGGGGTCATCGACGCTGCGCATGCCCCGTCCCCCACCCCCATGAACGGCTTTGATTAACAGGTCATATTTGCCGTCCAGCGACGTCATAAATGCATTTGCTTCTGCCAGGCTTGTTGCTCCGTTGGTGCCGGGGACCAGAGGCACATCGCATTGCCCGGCTAGGGCTCTGGCACCGGTTTTATTGCCGAACTGGGCCAGCTGATCGATGGTTGGGCCGATGAGGGTAATATTTGCCTCGCTACAGGCCTCAGCAAAGGCGACACTCTCGCTTAAAAAGCCGTAACCAGGATGAATTGCATCAGCCTGAGTTTGCACGGCTGCGGCGATGATCTCTTCGATATCAAGATACGCCTGCGCACCTGTGCCGCTCAGCTTATATGACTTGTCGGCCTGCAGGACGTGTAATGAGAGCGCGTCGTCTTCCGGATAGATAGCGATACAAGCTATGCCCATGTCTCTGGCAGTGCTGGAAACCCGTAGTGCGATCTCTCCACGGTTGGCAATGAGTAGTCGTTTCATGAATTGCCTAGTGTCTAATGAATAATAAAGTTACCCTAAGTTGGCAGCGCTGTCTCCTGTAGTATTTGACTGCTTATATCTGGAAATCAATTTTTTGTATGGTTTCCTCGGTGGTTTTTATCTCGTGGTAGACTCGGCAGGTGCAGATTTGAGGAGATTGTTATTACTGTTGCTGGTAAATTAATCTTGCTGGTACATTTTAGTGGTAGTAAAACGATTTAGTGGTAGTAAAACGATTTAGTGTTAGTAAAACGATTTATTTGAAGCGAGACATTTTTTTGTTGGTAATTCATTTTATTGTTAGTAAAGGAGAGGATCATGACAACCATTGATACGGGTACAGAGGATTTATTAGCAGATGTCACCGAGGGTGTTGGTGTTATTACCCTCAATAGGCCGGAAGCTCGAAATGCCATGTCTGCAGGTATGAACGCGGCGCTGCAAAAAATGTTGGCGGTATGGGAGTTGGATTCGGAAGTTAATTGTATTGTCATTACCGGTGCTGGCAAGGGCTTCTGTGCTGGTGGCGATGTAAAGGGTATGGCTTCCTCAGGTGATGGCACTGTCGGTCAGAATACCATTGACGGTGCTATTCATGCCCAGCGGGTTAATCAACGTCTGACTGCCGGTAAGTTATTTAAGATGCCTAAGCCGACCATCGCTGCGCTGCCGGGTGCTGCAGCCGGTGCCGGGCTCTCTTACGCGCTCGCCTGTGATATGCGGGTGATGGCGAGTACCGCGATTATGACAACGGCATTCGCCAAAGTTGGGTTTTCGGGAGACTATGGCGGTAGCTACTTCTTGACTCAGTTGGTGGGTACAGCCAAGGCCAGGGAGTTGTATTACCTGTCGGACCGAATAGATGCCAACGAGGCACTTAGGCTCGGATTGACTAATTGGGTGGTTGAACCCGAAAGCCTGATGGAAAAAACAATGGAAGTCGCCGGCCGTATTGCTGCGGGTCCAACAGTTGCCTATCGTTATATGAAAGAAAATCTTAACCGTGCTCTGGCAGGAGAGGTTGACGATTGTATGGATCTTGAAGCCACTCATCATATTCACTGTGGGCAGACCACTGACCACAAAGAGGCAGCAAAGGCATTTGTAGAAAAACGCCAGCCCACCTTTATTGGTCGTTAGAAGAATGGTCGTTAGGAGAATGGTCGCTGGGAGAATCCGTTCTGTATTGAAGTCAGTTGGGAAACCAAATGCGAGAGTTTCGATCTGCCTTTAAGGCGCCTTTAAGTTGCCTTAAAGAGAGAGGCTTGAGCTGCGGCTAGATTCTTCACCGTAGTTAAAAGACCTGATCGGACAGGGTTATGCTCTGCCGGGGGCTGTCACTGTCCTGTGCGCCAGTTGCGCCTAATTGAATTAGGCGTAGAATTAAGGTGCTTAGATGATCGTGCTGATAGTGGATTCTTGTTATCATTTGCCACGTCATAAACCGGATCGGAAATTTAGCTATGCCTGTCGCTTACCTCAATGGTCAATGGACCAGGCCAGAGGATACAAAAATCTCTGTGTTTGACCGTGGGTTTATGTTTGGTGATGGTGTTTACGAGGTGATGCCGGTTTATAAAGGGCATATTTTCACTCTTGCCCAGCATATAGCCAGATTGCAGCGGTCCATGGCAGAGGTTCGAATCCAGTGTTCAATGACTGCTCAGGAGTGGCAGGCATTGCTGGAAGAGGCAGTGTCCCGCAGTAATGAGCAAGATGCTCTGATTTATCTTCAGGTTACCCGAGGAATCGCTTCAGAACGATCGCACGTCTATCCGGTCGTTGCTCCTACTATCCTTGTTACAGTGACCGCCAGTCAATTTGATGAGGATGCCTTCAAACCTATCAGTGTTACCTGTAAAGCAGATTTTCGCTGGTCCAGGGGGGATATTAAAGTGGTCAGTCTGATCGCCAATGGTATGTTGAAGAACGAGGCCATGGATGAAGGCTTTGATGATGCAATATTGATACGCAACGGCATGGTAACTGAAGGAACTTCCTCTAACGTTTTTGCAGTCAAGGATAGCGTGCTTTGGACCCCACCGAAAAGTGAATACCTGCTGCATGGCATCACGCGCGACCAGGTTATCCAGATGGCCAGGGGCAGTGGGTTGGAAGTCCGCGAAGAAAATATTCAGGAAGCGTTTTTAAAGCAAGCCGATGAAGTCTGGTTGACTGCCTCCGGGCTTGAATTATTACCCGTTGGCAAAGTCGATGGCAAAACTGTGGGTAATGGTGAGGCCGGCTTAATCTGGCATAGGATAAAAAGCGTATTTCAGGCAGAGATACTTAAGGTGATTGAAAAAATCGATTAACATAAGAGAAAAGATTTATTGGATTCATATGCTCTGCCAGCATATATTGAGTTAACTAAAACCTTCAGGAGGAATAAAATGGCGTTGAAAGACTCCAAAACCGAACAGAATTTAAAAGATGCCTTTGCCGGAGAGTCCCAGGCTAATCGTCGATATCTGTATTTTGCAGCCAAAGCTGACGTAGAGGGCTATAACGACGTTGCCGCGGTATTTCGCTCTACAGCCGAAGGCGAAACAGGCCATGCTCATGGTCATCTGGAATACCTTGAAGAAACCGGCGACCCGGCGACTGGCCTGCCGATAGGTGGCACTTCAGATAATCTTAAAGCCTCTGTTGCAGGTGAAACTCACGAGTACACTGATATGTATCCAGGTATGGAGGCAACCGCAAGAGACGAGGGCTTCGATGAGATAGCCGATTGGTTTGAAACTCTGGCTAAAGCGGAAAGAAGTCATGCTAATCGCTTTCAAAAAGCCTTGGATACACTCGACAGTTAATAGCGGAAAATAGACTGAGTGCGATCATTTGATCGCGCTTCACTGAGGTGCCAATGTTATCAAGATCCGATTTATGGTCTCTCGAAGACTATTCAGAGGTTCGTTCGGCTTTTAGGAACCAAGTCCTTTCTCACAAGCTGCATCGTAGAGTTCAAATCGGTGATGCCATGCAGCTCATTTTTGAGGATCGGTTAACCATTAAATACCAGATCCAGGAAATGCTGCGGATTGAGAAAATCTTTGAAGCCCGGGGAATCCAGGAAGAACTAGACGCTTACAACCCGCTTATCCCCGATGGGGATAACTGGAAGTGCACGCTTTTAATTCAGTATGAAGATGTTGAAGAACGTAAGCAGCGGCTTACAGATTTACTTGGCATCGAAGATAAAATATGGTTACAGATAGGGGGGGGAAGTCGCGTCTGGCCGATAGCAGATGAAGATATGGACAGGTCCACCGATGACAAAACCGCCGCGGTGCACTTTATCCGTTATCAGTTAGCACCGGAAGATATTGTCGTTGTTAAATCCGGTGGTGCTATCACCTTTGGCGTTGATCATGTTGCCTATCCCTGTAATCCGGTTCAGCCAGCGGACGCAGTCAGGCTGTCTTTGATACAGGACATCGGCCAGGACTCATAGTAGTTGGTAGGACCAGGCATTGCAGACCGCAGATCTGGTTTAATCTTATGGTCCTTTTTCAGGCTTTTTTGTTTCTTATGTGTGCTAACACCTTATACTCTAATCTGACTATTGGAGGTGTGTTATGTATCGACTTGTTTTTTTGGTGATACTGGTGCTTGGTTTAACAACGGGCTGTGGTGTCAACAATCTGCCTACGTTCGACGAGCAGGTTAAGTCGTCCTGGTCTCAGGTGGAGAACCAGTATCAGCGGCGTGCTGACCTTATTCCTAATCTGGTTTCGACCGTAAAGGGCTATGCCGCTCAGGAAAAAGACACCTTACTTGCAGTGACTCAAGCGCGAGCAAAAGTAGGCAGTATGCAGGTTGATTCAGAACTCATAAACAGCCCAGCCAAGCTGCAACAGTTTCAGCAGGCTCAAAGTCAATTGTCTGGAGCACTCAGCAGGCTGATGGTGGTAGTTGAAAAGTACCCGGATTTAAAGTCAAACCAGAACTTTTTAGCACTTCAGTCCCAACTGGAAGGCACCGAAAATCGTATCTCCGTTGCCCGTCGCGATTATATTGGTGCGATCGAGCGTTACAATACTGAAATGAGGACCTATCCAGGTAAGCTCTGGCATTCCTGGCTGTACAGTGAACTCAAACCCAGAGATGCCTACTATGAAGCCACCACTGAAAGTGCCGAACAGGCCCCTCAGGTGAATTTTTAGTGCTAGCGCGTAGCTTACTGCTGCTGTTTCTGGTCTTCCCGGTCAGTGCTGAGATTCAGTTCCCTGGATTGACCGGGCGGGTTGTAGATCAGGCAGGCATGGTCAACGCAAATGCAAAGGCCATGATCGAGCGATTATCCTATGACCATGAACGAGCAACGGGAAATCAGATAATTGTCGTGACTCTGCCTGACTTGCAGGGCCAGGCGATTGAAGAATACGGTTATCAGTTAGGTCGTCATTGGCAGATTGGTCAGAAAGACGCCAATAATGGTGTGCTGTTGATAATAGCCAAAGCAGAACGCCAGGTTCGAATAGAAGTGGGCTATGGCCTTGAGGGCCAATTAACCGATGCCATTGCCAGTAATATCATCTATCAGGTGATAAGGCCGGCATTCAAGAAAGCTCAGTTCAGCCAGGGTATTCAGGTAGGCGTTCAGTCGATTATCGAGGCGCTAGGTGGCACCTATGTCGCTAAAAATAATGTTCGGGAGAGCCGTGATAGAAAGCCATATGGCTGGGCTTCGCTGCTAGTCATGGGGATGCTGTACTTCTTTTTGCCCTTGTTGGGTAACCTCATGGGCCTGGGTCGGCCGCGTTCAGGTCGTCGCAGTCGCTATGGTAGGACGACAGGTTACATTGGTGGCGGCTTTGGCGGCGGTGGTCGAGGCGGCTTTGGCGGTGGTGGTTTCAGTGGCGGCGGTGGTGGTAGCTTTGGTGGCGGTGGTGCAAGTGGAGGCTGGTAGACAATGACTTTGTTAACGGAAAGCGAATTAGAAAAGGTATCAACCGCAATTCAGGCGGTCGAACAGAAAACCGATGCCGAGCTGGTGACGGTGCTGGCAGCGCGAGCAGATAACTACAGTTATATACCGACCCTTTGGGCAGCAATGCTGGCCCTGTTGTCGCCCAGCGTGGTGAGTTTTCTACCCTTTTGGGTGGAAATGGGTGACTTAATGTTGATTCAATTAGGGGTGTTTATCTTATTGGCGACGCTGCTGAGATGGCCGCCGATTCTGGCGAGGATTATTCCCCGCCAGGTAAAAACCTGGCGGGCAAGTAATCTCGCGCGACGCCAGTTTCTGGAAAACAATCTGCATCATACTGAGGCTGAGGTGGGCGTTTTGATCTTTGTGTCGGAAATCGAACATTATGTTGAGATCATTGCTGACCGCGGCGTTAGTCAATACATAGCCGACGCCGAATGGGCCGAAATTATTGCAACGATGACTAAACAGGTCGCCGCCGGAAAAACTTTAGAAGGCTTTCTGGGTTGCGTTGAAGCTAGCGGCAAATTGCTTGAGACTCATCTGCCTGCAAGTTCTACAAAGGATGAGCTTCCTAATCACATGGTGGTAATCTGATCTGAATGCGGGCTCTAGGAGAAGATTGCAGGCGGTCAGGTTCGCTTGTATAGATCCCTGGCAGAAAGCGCGCCATGCTGCATAAAAGTGTGTATAGCCTGACTCACGCCAACCGGTTCATGAATAGCAACCTCATGCCCAGCCCTTGAAAATACCTGGAGAGCCGCATTAGGGAGCCGTTTGAAATCTTCCAGGTTGGCTGCAAGCAGGCCATCGACTGAGCCTGCAAGCATCAGTGTGGGGATGGTTATTTCAGCTAGTTTTTCGGTAAGATTGATTTCAGCCATGGCTTTGGCGCCATCAATGAGGTGCCCATCAGATACTCGCATGATGTGATCAACTCGGCTTTCGATCCAGGCGTCAGTTTCTACCTCCGGGCGGAACCGTGTATCCAGGTAGTTTTGCTTAATGGCAGCTCTATTATTTTGTTTGCGCTGCTGAACTCGGGCATCCAGCATGGCAGCATTACCCATACCCGTCCCTTTGCTGGGAATGGGCGCCATAAGGATGAGGCGGTTAAGTCGCTCCATGTGGTGTGCTCCGAGCATAAAACCAATGCCTCCCCCCATGCTGTGGCCGGCAAAGCTGAATTGGTCGATTCTCAAATGATCCATGAGACCAAGCACATCCAGGGCATATTGTTCGAGATTGTACCCACCAGCGGTGTCTTCGCTTTCACCGGTTCCTCGGCATTCCATTAGAATCACCTGATAATACTGTTTGAGCTCCTCTGCTACGGGAAGCCAGTTAACCCTCGATGCCGTGTACCCATGATGTAGCAATAAGGATTCCCCATGGCCGAGGCAGTCGTACCAGAGCCTGGCTTTGTTGATAGTGACATGTGGCATCTAGTGGTTCCTTACTTTTAGAGGGTTAGCAGTTGTATCGGTAGGCTAGCGGTTGTAGATAGTTAGCAACTGATGTTTGCCCAGCTTAAGACCTTGCGCCTATAGTTCGCCGATCTGGTATACGCCTTATGCGTATCCAGTAGTCAGCTACTCAGCGCCGCCACCACAGCCCAGATCACTAGAATCGGCACCAAAACTACCGTCAACGATAGCAACATGTTTGCAAGCCCCTTCCATGCAGAAAATCCCTGGACCTGCCCAAGGCATTTGCAGGTGAGGACAAAAGACCAGATGCCCAATGTCAATATCATTAGCTGGGCAGCGACCTCCATGCCCGCAACGGGTCCGCTGAGCTGACTGAGTACGACCCAGAGCAAAAGCAGTAGTACGGCAGAGGTAATCGCGGGAATTGAGGACCAGACACTCGCTGCTCGAATCGAACTGAGCGACGCTGTACCGCCCAGCCAGCCGCCGGTCCATCGAACCAGGTAGGCGCCCAGGAACACAATCACGTAACCACCGATGCCGCCAGCCACAACGAGGCCAAGAAAATTCTCAAGTCCGCTGTATGCTAATCCGCTATTGCGGGTAAGTGCCGAGGCGATTCCGGCCAGTGGCGCCAGAATCAGCACCATCATATTCGTATCGCCATCGACTACCTGTTGTATAGTGGCGCGAGGTTCAGACCAGATCGATAACCAGGGGTTGAGTTGCTCTTGTTTTTCATTTTCCATTGCGTTCTCCTTTTTTTATTCAGGTACCATCCGAACAATTAGACTACCGTCGGCATGTTCAAGTAACAGGTAGATCAAGCCTTTCGCATCTGCCTCTACATCCCTGATCCTGGCAAGCCCATGAATCAGCGTTTCCTGGTGGACTAGAGCACCATTTTCCACAACTATTCGATAGAGTGATGTGGCCTTTAGAGATCCAACAATCATGTGCTGTTGCCAACCCGGGAATGCATTACCTGTATAGATGATGAAGCTGGACACGGCGGGCGAGGGTGTCAGATCCACTATAGGCTGTACAATGTCCAGGGTGTCGCTTGATAATCCCAGTAGTTTGCCATAATCAACTGGAGAGCCATCGTAATTTAAACCCTTAGATACCAACGGCCATCCGTAGTTGCGCCCAGTCAGTAGCAGGTTAACCTCGTCGCCACCCCTTGGCCCCATTTCAGTACCCCAGAGCTGTCCTGTTTGGTAGTTGTACTCCAGGCCCTGCGGGATACGGTGCCCATAGGTCCAGATAGAACCCAGTGCTCCCGGTGTATCTACAAACGGGTTGTCCTGCGGCATACTACCATCTTCAGTCATCCGGTGGATCTTGCCCCAAGGCATTGCCAGATCCTGGACACCGGCATAATTTGTCGGCCCCT
>JABIZD010000207.1 GCA_018666555.1 Gammaproteobacteria bacterium | reverse complement strand
TTTTGAGTGTTTAATTACCCGCTATATTTACATAGATTTTATCTGAGTGACAGTCGCATTGGACTGACACGTTTTGTCTGCCCCGCGTCTGCTAGCATGAAACCAAGTTAAAATAACCTGCGGTCAGGCTAACTCGGCTGATTGACCATAGTCAAATTGCAATCTAATAGGTACAAAAATGGCTGCAGATTCGATAGCGAGTCCTGTTTGTATTTACCCACCTCTTAGCCTGCTTTATTGGCCCTTGAAATTTCCTGGGCGTCTTTCAGCCACGGCTTTAACACCTTCTTTATGATCGGCTGTGCGCTGCAAATGAAATTGCGCTTTTCCTTCTATGTCAGTGGCAGCCTGTACGGCATCCGCCAGGCCAGGCCTGACCTGCTCACGTACTTCGGTGACCGCCAGAGGTGCATTGATAGCGATTTCAGACGCAAGTTCAATCGCCTTTGCGCGTACTTCAGAGGTTTCAACGAGAATATCTCCCAGACCCCAATCATAGGCTGTTGTACCATTAATTCGCCGACCCGTCAGAAATAATAGGTTTGCTTTCTGAACGCCAATTATTCTTGGTAGGGTATGGGTCAAGCCAAAGCCGGGAGTGAAGCCCAGTTTAACAAAGTTGGCAGTCATCCTGGTGTCGGGACATACCACTCGGAAATCCGCCATGACCGCTAACCCGAACCCACCACCGACTGCAGCACCCTGTACGGCGGCAACGATGGGTGTTTTGCAGCGAAACAGGCGGACAGCTTCTGTGTATAGAGGGTTGGGACCGTCAGCAGTACGCGTCTGTACGTCGCTATCCCTGCTGCTGGAGGCAAAATTTGCACCTGCACAGAAATGTTTCCCTTCTGAACAAAGGACAATCGCCCGGGCATCCACATCATTATCTATATCATTAAAACAGTCAGCCATATCACCGATCAGGTGCTGGTCAAAGAAGTTGTTCGGTCCCCGCTTTATTTCACAGGTAACCACATAGTTTTCGAGTCGCGTGACTTCGATATCACCGTAACGATTTTCCATACCAAGGCCTCTAATAGTTAAAAGGGTGGCTGGGCCACCCTGTTAGTTTACTTTTCCAGGCTGTTATTGAAAGGGTCTGGAGGTAGGCTGAACCCCTTTTGGCCAGTGTTCGAAATTGGCTTTGACCGCGTCACCAATATCAGACACTTCAAACGGCCCTTCAGTATTATCTTTCTGGCAGACTGTCTGGGATTGCCAGGATAATAGCTGAACGGTATTGCCGGTCACCAGGAAGGTTCTTCCGGTAACGTCCTTTGCATCATCGGAGCCTAGCCATACTACCAGTGGAGACACTTTGTCAGGGGAGAGAAGCTCTTCCATGTTTTGTCCCTGCGGGAAAATATCTTCAGTTAATCGAGACCATGCTGCCGGTGCTAACACGTTTACCCGGATACCGTATTTCAGGCCCTCTTGGAAAAGGCAGCGCGCAAAACCGGCAATGCCAGCTTTTGCAGCGCCATAGTTTGATTGACCAAAATTACCTAGCAGCCCAGAGGTCGAAGACGTTACGACGATACTACCACCAGTATTTTGCTCTAGCATCTGGTTGTAGGCAGCTTTGACGGTCAGGTAGGTGCCCCTTAGGTGGACATCAATTACGATATCCCACATATCGTTGGTCATGTTTTTGAAGGATTTATCTCTTAGAATCCCAGCGTTAGCAATCATGAAGTCGATTTTTCCGAAACTGTCCACAGCTCTTTTGACCATGGCATTAGCATCTTCTTCATTTGCGACATTTCCATAATCTGCGACGGCCTGTCCACCTGCGGAAATGATTTTTTCTACAACAACATCAGCCATGGCGCTGTCAGCCCCAGAACCATCTCTGCTGCCACCCAGGTCATTAACGACAACGGCGGCTCCTTCTTTTGCTAACAGCAGTGCATGCGTTTCACCGAGTCCTCCACCTGCTCCTGTGACTACGGCGACCTTGCCATCTAATAAACCCATAGTTTGCTCCTTACATGCTCGTTAATAGGGTAAAAATCTGCCGGCAAGTTAACCACATTGGGGCTTTTAAGGCTAGGGTTTGGGAAACACTCTGCTAATTAAACTGGTAGGTGTAACCTTGTTGACCCCAGGAGTGGAATTTCGCTTTGGTTGCCAGAGAGGTGAAGTCGCGCCAGTTATCACCATAGTGGACCAGGACGATTTTTTGTCTTAGATCCTTGGGCAAGCCAGCTAATTCTTCGATACCGGTATGGACTCCACCGGTAAATAACTGACAGTCATGAAAGATAACCTCTAGGTTGAAGCTACTATCAAATTCCTCCAGTAACTCGGGATCAAACCGGGTATCGGAAGTGAACAGAATGCGGTCGTCAATGAGCGTTCCACAACTCCAGGCAGAATCCTGCCACGATTTTGCCTGGTCCGGGAAGTGCTTGGTACGAAACATTTTTATGTCAATGCTACCTACACTGGTTTGCCAGCAATCGCGGTTAAATCCAGTCAAAGGGTTTGGTCTGATAACGTTCCAGAAATCTGAGAAGGTCAATCGTCCTACTTCTGATTGCTCTACACCGCCTCGAAGCGATTGATCCCATAGGATGTCTTGATATTGTGGGGTGATGATCATGCTCGGTTTGTTTTTGCTGATGTAGCGGCCAGTGAGCTGCGCTTGCTCTAAGCCACCGATATGGTCTGCATGACTGTGCGTGATAAGAAACATCTGGATATCAGAAAGACTCAGGCCAACTTGCTGCAAAGCTGTGGCGCATCGGGTCCCGCAGTCGATGAGCAGGTGGTGATTATCTTTGACCAAAAGGATATTTGTCTGGTTCAGTGTGCTGGCAAATGCTGAGCCACACCCCAGTAACAAGAGGTCGAGGCCACCGGCGTTACTAAGCTTGGCTTCTGTAATAGGGTATGCTGAAATTTTCACTGAATAGACTGCTGCTTAACCAAATGAGGTAATTTCCCTGGATTGAGTTCACTAAGGAAGTTTCGCACACTTTTGGCAGAAATATTGGGTATCTCTTCCATGGGAAGGTGACCGACGTCGGGGTAAACAATTAATTGGCTGTGGTCTATTATACTTGTCAGGCGTCGACCTTGAGAGACTTCAATCCAGAGATCTTCTTGACCCCAGAGTATTAAGACAGGTTGTTTTATATTACTGGGGTCCAGGCTTTGGTTATTTGTACTTCTACGGGATTGGCTTCGGCTTAAAATAGCTTTGCGGGAGCCATCTCGCAATATCATATCCGTGTACCTTTGAATGACCATTTCAGTGAGGCTTTGTTGCTGGTGATAAGCGCTGGCAAGGCCCCATTTAACCAGGTAATAGGGGTTGATGCTTTCAGCCACCGTGCGGAACCATGCTTGTTCGAGTAACTGTAGCACTAGTGGTCTTGGCGAGGTTTTTGCCTGCTCATCGGTACTCTTATACCAACTCATTGGTCCTGAGCTGGCGATTAATATGACCGCGTCAATACGTTCTGGATATTTGAGGGCGTAACGCCAACTGACGCCTCCTCCCATAGAATTTCCGCCAATGGTGAACCTATTGAGTTGCAAGTGCTGACTGACTGAATGGACTGCCTGGAGGTGGATATCATTAGAATAAGAGTTGCCGGGGGTGGCGCCGGTGAGGCCATGCCCAGGCAAGTCAAGGCTAATAATTCGGTACTGATCTCCCAGAATATTCGACCAGGCTTCAAACGCATGCAGAGATGAGAAAGCACCGTGAATCAAAATGATGGGTCTGCCGTTCTCGTTACCTTCATCGCGAAAATGAATACGCACGCCAGTGTCGGTTAGCAGGAATTGTGATGTAGCACTACGGTAGCGGGCATCGACGATATCAGTCGGCAGGTCGGGCGAATAGGCGATAAAACAGAGCAGTCCGAAAAGAGTCAATAGAATCAGACCCGTATATTGTGCGTATTTTAGGTAGGGCATTTGACGTTATGTGCAGGTGTTTGGTTAATAAACCCATGATAACCAAGTTATCAATCCATAAA
>JABIZD010000025.1 GCA_018666555.1 Gammaproteobacteria bacterium | reverse complement strand
TGTTCGTGATCGCTTGATTCATCAACGCCCATAGCAATATCAGGAGATTGTTTACCCAGCGCATTGATAATGTCGCAGGAGGCGCTATCAAAACCAATCTCGGAGTTGTTGTAACCAATCTCGGTGATGACATCTCTGCAAACCTGGTCAAAGTTAATATTGGCTGTTGTTGTGATTTCTCCTGCCAGAACCACCATGCCGGTTTTCACCAGTGTCTCGCAGGCGACTCGGGCGTTGGGGTCTTGGGCTATTGCTGCATCGAGAATAGCATCGGAAATCTGGTCAGCCATTTTGTCTGGATGACCTTCAGAGACTGATTCGGAGGTAAATAACGAATTTTTAATCATTGCAACGGTTTCTCATAGCGGCTCGAATCGGCAAGTCCATTCTATCTATTGTTGCGGTCCTGTACCAGATTTCTTGATTGACTTTCATTCATCACGGATGTCAAAAATTTTCAGATATTATAGTTTCAGGGGGGCTTGTGGATTGCTGAAAGCGGGTCTATAAGCGACAATAGCAACTTCCAGTCAGGTGGTGATTCAGATGAGTTCAAGACGAGAAAAAGCTAATGCGATTAGGGCATTGGCAATGGATGCTGTACAGCAGGCTAACTCCGGACATCCCGGTGCTCCCATGGGTATGGCCGACATAGCTGAGGCACTGTGGACGTCAGTGCTAAGGCATAATCCGACTAATCCAAATTGGGCTGACCGTGATCGGTTTGTATTATCAAATGGTCATGGCTCCATGCTGCTGTATTCTTTGCTGCATCTCACCGGTTATGACCTGTCCATGGAGGAATTGCGTAATTTTCGGCAACTGGGATCAAAAACACCGGGTCATCCTGAGTATGGCTACGCGCCTGGTATTGAGACGACCACCGGACCATTGGGGCAGGGCCTGGCGAATGCGGTGGGCATGGCGCTGGCGGAAAGGGTACTCGCATCGACTTTCAACCAAACTGATGACACGGGACATTTTCATGAACTCGTTAATCACCATACCTACGTCTTTGCTGGTGATGGTTGCCTGATGGAGGGTATCTCACATGAGGTCTGTTCACTGGCTGGAAACTTAGGACTGGGTAAATTGGTCTGTGTTTATGATGACAACGGCATCTCTATTGATGGCGAAGTACAGGCTTGGTTTAGTGACGACACGCCGGCCCGTTTTGAAGCCTATGGCTGGCAGGTGATAGCTGGAATTGATGGTCACGATGGAGAAGCTGTGCTTGAGGCCTTGAACCAGGCGAGGTCAAACCTTAGTCAACCGACCCTGATCTGCTGTCGTACTCAGATTGGCTTTGGGTCACCCAATAAAGCAGGCACTGCGGGTAGCCATGGTGCGCCGCTAGGGGTTGAAGAGATAAAAGCCACTCGAGCTCAGCTCGGCTGGGCTTCTGATCCGTTTGAAATTCCCCAGACGCTGCTGGCTGACTGGAATTGTGTAGAAAAGGGTCAGCGATTGGAGGCTGACTGGAATGAGCGTCTCAATGCTTACCAGCAGCAGTTTCCGGATCTGGCGAAAGAATATAAGAGACGTATCGCCGGTGAACTTCCCGAAGACTGGGCCGAGCAGACGGCTAGTCTGTTAGAGCAAACTCAGGCAGCAGCAGAGAGTACTGCCAGTCGAACTGCCTCGTGTCAGGTTATTGGTTGGTTATCTGCGCGGCTACCGGAATTAATCGGGGGTTCAGCGGATTTGTCAGGCTCAAATAATACGATCTGGCCAGAAGCCATACCCGTGTCTGAGAGCCCGGCAGGTAATTATGTCTACTACGGGGTGAGAGAATTTGGTATGACTGCAATGGCCAATGGCATGGCCTTGCACGGTGGTTTGATACCGTTTACAGGGACGTTTCTCATGTTTATGGAGTACGCTCGCAATGCCGTCAGAATGTCAGCACTCATGGGGATACGTAATATTCATGTTTACAGTCATGATTCTATTGGCCAGGGAGAAGATGGTCCTACCCATCAACCGGTAGAGCAGCTAACTAACCTGCGAACAACACCAGGCATGAGGGTTTGGCGACCATGTGATGGGGTTGAAACAGTCGCTGCGTGGTGCTCAGCTATTGAGAGAATGTCTGCCCCAAGTGCGTTGGTTCTGTCCAGACAGAAGTTAGCTCATCAACCGAGAAGTTCAGCGCAATTGGCTGAAGTTGGCCGAGGCGGCTACATCCTGTTCGAACCAGATCAGGCCCCTCAGGCAGTTCTGATTGCCACTGGGTCAGAAGTTGAAATCAGTCATAAGGCAGCAACCAGGCTTACAGAGCAGGGTATTCCGACTCGATTGGTTTCCCTGCCTTGTGCTGAATTGTTTGCAGAGCAGGACGATAGCTATCAGCAGGCAGTGTTACCTCTGTCGCTACGTTGCCGTGTAGCAGTAGAAGCCGGTCATGGTGATTACTGGTCTAAGTGGGTAGGTTTAGATGGTTCGGTTGTTTCCCTGGATACTTTTGGCGAATCTGGTCCCGGTGCTGAGGTAATGGCCCACTTTGGTTTCACCGATGACAATGTTGTCGCTGCAGTGCAGGAGCTGGTCAGTCGTGCAGGTTCCTGAACTGACATCTATTGATCTCAAGGGTCAAAGGGTACTGATTCGGGAAGATCTTAATGTGCCCATCAGCCAGGGAAAGATCAGCAGTGATAAAAGAATTCAGGCAGCGCTGCCGACCTTGCACTATGCCTTGGAGCAGGGCGCTAAAGTAATAGTCATGTCCCATCTGGGCCGACCTGAAGAAGGCCTGCCGGTAGAATCACAGCCGCAGGTTAGCCTTGCGCCGGTGGCCAGCAGGATTGCGGAATTAACCGGTTACCGGGTACGGCTAGTAGATAATTATCTGGACGGCTTTGAATGGCCTGAGGCCGATATTGTGTTGCTGGAGAATGTTCGTATCAATCCGGGTGAGGCAGCTAATGATGAGGGTTTAGCCAGAAGGTTGGCTGCGTTATGCGATATTTTCGTGATGGATGCCTTCGGTACCGCACATCGTGCTCAGGCCTCAACAGCGGGTATAACACCCTTTGCTCCGGTTGCCTGCGCCGGGCCACTTTTGATGGCTGAACTAAAGGCACTGGGCAAGGCCCTGCAGGCGCCTGGTCATCCGGTGGTGGCTATTGTTGGTGGCAGTAAAGTGTCTACTAAACTTGAAGTGTTGGATGCATTAAGTGAAAAGGTGGACGCTTTAATTGTCGGTGGCGGTATCGCTAATACCTTTCTGGCTGCCAATGGTATCAAGGTCGGGAAGTCTTTATATGAACCGGCCTTACTGGAGGCTGCTCGCCGCATTCAGACAAAAGTTCAGGTACCCCTGCCCGTTGATGTGGTAGTCGGCCATAGTCTGGGTCCGGAAAGCCAGGCGCTCATCAAACACATCGATGCTGTCGCAGAAGATGAAATGATTCTTGATATCGGCCCTCAGACTCAAGCGGCATTTGCGGAAATAATCAAGCCTGCAGGAACGATCATCTGGAATGGGCCTGTAGGCGTGTTTGAATTACCTGGTTTTTCAGCCGGTACCCGGGCCATTGCTGAGAGCGTAGGTAGTAATCAAGGGTTTTCAATTGCAGGAGGAGGTGACACCCTGGCGGCGATAGAGCAGTTTGGTATCAGCGACCAGGTAAGCTATATTTCTACAGGTGGAGGTGCCTTCCTGGAATTTGTTGAAGGCAAGGCTCTACCTGCAGTGACCGCTTTGCAGGTGCGTAGCCAGAATTAATTAAGAGGATACCAAAATGGCGTTAGTAAGCATGCGACAGGTGCTGGATCATGCAGCAGAGAATAATTACGGAGTTCCTGCATTCAATGTAAATAATTTGGAGCAAATGCGGGCAATCATGGAAAGTGCCCAGGAAACCGATAGCCCGGTGATTGTGCAGGCTTCTGCTGGAGCCCGAAAATATGCGGGAAGCAATTTTTTGCGGCATTTAATCCTGGCAGCTATCGAAGAGTTCCCTGATATTCCGGTTGTGATGCATCAGGACCATGGTGCCTCACCGGCAGCCTGCCAGAGATCAATCCAACTGGGTTTCTCATCGGTCATGATGGATGGGTCTTTACTTGAGGATCAGAAAACGCCAGCGAGTTACGAATATAATATTGAGGTGACCCGAACAACGGTCATGATGGCGCACGCCTGTGGTGTCACCGTAGAGGGAGAATTGGGTTGTCTTGGATCACTGGAAACCGGTGAAGCAGGTAAAGAGGACGGTGTTGGTGCAGAGGGTACCTTGTCCATGGACCAGTTATTAACCGATCCTGACCAGGCAGTTGATTTTGTTGAAATGACCGGTTGCGATGCTTTAGCCATCGCCATCGGAACCAGTCATGGAGCTTACAAATTTTCTCGGCCACCTACCGGTGATATCCTGGCCATTGATAGGATTAAAAAGATTCATCAACAATTACCTAATACTCACCTGGTCATGCACGGCTCATCGAGTGTGCCGCAGAAATGGTTGCAAGTGATCAATGAATTCGGCGGTGAAATCCCGGAAACCTATGGTGTCCCAGTTTCAGAAATTCAGGAAGGGATTCGTCATGGTGTACGTAAAGTAAACATTGATACAGATCTGCGCCTGGCGTCGACCGGTTCGATAAGACGGTTTCTGGACAACAACAAAGAAGAGTTTGATCCCAGAAAATATCTTGGAGAATCTTTAAAGGCCATGAAGGAGATTGTTATCGATCGCTATGAAGCGTTTGGAACTGCCGGCAATGCATCCAAGATAAAGCCAGTTGGACTTGAGGACATGGCCGATTTCTATCGCAATGTCTAGTTTGGTACGGCATTGATTTCATCATCGTATCGAGATCTTCAGGGTATCTTTGACGCGGATTGTCTGTCCGTTGAATCAGCTGATTTAAAATTTTACGGTACTGACTGGACGCGGTTTTATGAGCCTGATCCGGCCGCGATCGTATTTCCGCGAGAAATCAATCAGGTGGTTGAACTGGTTCAATTAGCGAACCGTAATAATCTGTCATTGGTGCCGTCAGGTGGTCGAACTGGGCTAAGTGGTGGTGCAGTCGCTCGGCATCAGGAAGTCGTTGTTAGTTTCTCCAAGATGGACAAAATACTCGAATTCGATGATGCAGATCAATTAGTGTGGATCGAGGCAGGGGTCATTACAAAGCAGTTGCAAAACTTTGCAGAAGCGCATAATTGTCTTTATCCGGTTGATTTTGCTTCCTCGGGGTCGAGTCAACTCGGTGGCAATATTGCAACTAATGCAGGCGGCATCAAAGTATTACGATATGGTTTAACCCGAAACTGGGTGGCTGGACTAACCGTTGTCACCGGAAAGGGTGACTTACTGGAATTGAATAACGGCTTGATAAAAAATGCCACCGGTTATGATTTCCGTCACTTGTTTGTTGGCTCAGAAGGAACCCTGGGTATGATTCTGGGCGCCGCTATGAAAGTCACTCAAGCACCGGTTTCCCTTCACGTTATGCTGGTATCAATCCCAGATATGGTGAGTGCGTTGAAATTGTTGAAGCTTTGCCAGGCTGACTTGCCGGTTACTGCTTTCGAATTTTTCTCGGCAGCGGCATTGGAGCAAGTCATGCACCACCAGGATCTTGCGGCACCCATGACAGGGTATGCGCCTTACTATGTGTTAGTCGAATTTGAGGGCGGCGAGGGCGCTTCAAGTGCAATGCCAGTGTTTGAAAAGGCCCTCAGCCAGGGCTGGGTCCTCGATGGTGTGATGAGCCAAAGTGAAAGTGAACGTCTGCGTCTATGGCAGTACCGAGAAGGCATATCAGAAGCGATTACCTCAAGGACTCCTTATAAGCACGATATATCAGTATTGATTTCCCAAGCGCCAGATTTTTTAAGAGCCATTGAAGCGGTAGTGAGACAAGAATCGGCTGCCTTTGAAGTTGTTTGGTTTGGGCATATCGGTGATGGTAATGTGCATCTTAATATCCTTCGTCCCGAAGACTGGCAAATCGATGAATTTCGGGCCGTATGCGAAAAGTTGGGATCAAAGATAATGGCGGTAGTAGCGCGTTTTAAAGGTAGTATTTCTGCCGAACACGGCGTCGGGTTATTGAAAAAAGGCTACCTTGAGCACAGCCGTTCAGAACTTGATCGCCTCTATATGAGTAAGATGAAAGGCCTGTTTGATCCAGGCAATATTATGAATCCAGGAAAATTACTTTAGGCTTGATGAGCTGTTATTTCTTGGATTGAATCCGCCTTATCCATGAGCAGCACGTCTGCACCCTGAAGAGCAAAAAGACCGTTACTGACCACCCCCGGAATTTGATTTATGGCGGTTTCCATCTCGGTGACGGAGGCTATTTTCAAATCGCTGACATCAAGAATGATGTTGCCGTTATCGGTGGTAAATCCCTGGCGGTAAACAGGTTTTCCGCCCAGTCCAGCCAATGCCCGACCGACTACTGAGCGGGCCATGGGGATGACCTCCACCGGCAAGGGAAAGCTTCCCAATTGCTTAACCCACTTGCTCTGGTCGGCAATGCAGATAAACTGTTGGGCAGCAGAGGCAACAATTTTTTCTCGGGTCAAGGCGCCGCCACCCCCTTTTATCATGGCAAGTTGAGGATCGATTTCGTCTGCGCCATCAACATAAACGACCAATTCATCTACCTGGGTTAATTCTAAAACACTGATCCCATGTTGTCTGAGTCGCTCAGCGGAAGCATTTGAACTGGCCACCGCGCCAGCAAAGCGATGTTTTACTTTTGCTAGTGCATCAATGAAATGATTTGCGGTACTACCGGTACCGATACCAACATAACTCTCGAGGGTTAGATATTTATCGATATAATGGGCAGCGTATGCTCCCAGCATTGCTTTTACTTGTTCCTGGTCCATGATGTCGGTCTGTCCTTTGTGGTATCGAGGGTGTGGTATCGAGGGTTAGGTACATTAACGGCGAATCGGGAATATCTCGCTAGTATCTGGTTAAAAGCATGATCTACATCAACTGCCGATGGAGAAGATTCAATGTTTAAGGAAAGGCAGCAAAAAGTCCATAATTGTATGCAACATTTTAAAAATAGGGTCAGGCATAACTGCCTCAGGCAGTTGTTAGGGATATAACTGCTGCATCACCAATCACGACTGGGATCGAATGACATGAATAGGTATATAAGGAAGATACTCGAAGCCAATGTATATGAGGTGGCAGATCAGTCGCCCTTGGAATTAGCGCCGATTATCTCAACAAGACTGAATCGCCGGATTTTGTTAAAACGAGAGGATTTGCAACCCATCTTCAGTTTTAAGGTGCGGGGAGCGTTCAATAAGATCAGGAAGCTGGTAGCAGAGCCGGATCATGTTGGAGTGATTACTGCCTCGGCGGGCAATCATGCCCAGGGTGTTGCCTTGGCTGCCGCTAAACTCGGTACTAAGGCGGTGATTGTCATGGGGAAGAATACACCTGATATCAAGGTGGATGCCGTCAATGCTCTGGGTGCTAAGGTGATCCTCACGGGCGAAAGTTATGATGAGGCTGCTGAAGTCGCCAGGCAGATGAGTGCTGAACAAGGCTATACCTATGTGCACCCATTTGATGATGAGGATGTTATTGCTGGCCAAGGTACCATTGGTATGGAGATTATGAGGCAGTGCCGTGAACCTATTGATGCCATCTTTGTCCCTGTAGGAGGGGGAGGTTTAATTGCCGGAATCGCCGCTTACGTTAAGTATCTTCGACCTGATGTTCGGATTATTGGTGTTGAGGCGCAGGGTTCTGCCTGTATGACGGCCGCGTTAAATGCCGGTAAACGGGTTAGTTTGAAAAAAGAAGACCTGGACCAGTTTGCTGATGGCACCGCAGTCAGACAGGTAGGCAAACACGGTTTTGAAATCGCCAGGCAGTCGATTGACCAGATGTTGACGGTAACCGTGGATCAGATCTGTGCTGCCATAAAGGATATATTCGAAGAGACCAGGGTTATTACTGAGCCAGCCGGGGCACTGGCGCTTGCAGGCATTAAGCACTATTTACAGCAGTCAACCGACGTGTCTTCTGATGCCAGTCTGATAGCGGTTGTCAGCGGGGCTAATGTTAATTTCGACCGATTGCGATACATCTCCGAGCGCAGTGAAGCAGGTGAAAAACGTGAAATGTTGCTGGGCGTGACCATTCCCGAAAAGCCGGGTAGTTTTCAGAGCTTCTGTAAGCTTCTGGGAAAACAGCATGTTACCGAATTCAATTATCGATACCGAGATAGGAATGAGGCCCAAGTTCTGGTGGGGATCCAGAGCGCAGGTGGAATAGACCAGAATGCCGTGCTTAAAGATAAGCTTTCACAGCATTATTCGTTGGTGGATTTGTCCAGTAACGAGGTCGCAGCACTGCATGTTCGGCACATGGGCGGTGGTCCCTTAGAAGAGCTGTCTAATGAACGCCTGTATCGGTTTGAATTTCCTGAAAGACCTGGTTCTCTGCTGAGATTCCTGAAGGTCCTTGGCCGGCAGTATAATATAACCCTGTTCCATTACAGGAACCATGGGGCTGCATTTGGCAGGGTATTCATCGGTTTACAGATTCCAAATGGGGCCTTGTCTAAATTCAGGACTGACATGCGCTCATTGGGTTATCGTTACTGGGAGGAAACGCATAACCCTGCTTGCGATCTGTTTTTGCGGCCCAGTGCTTAAAAAAACTTAAAAACTTAAAAACTTAAAAACTAGCTAAAAGACCGTACTTGAAAACCATCAGTGCGTGGGTCGTATAGGCTGTTCAGTGAGAGTGGTAGAAATTTCATTTGACTCAGCCGTGGCTGTTTAATGGGTCAGGTCCTGGCGGTCCAGTTCGAATTCGAGGAACTCAGCTTCGAAGCTCAATTGGGTTGTATCCTTGATGTGGTCCAGGTAGAGCTTGCCTTGAAGATGATCGAATTCGTGCTGGAATACTGTCGCCAGGAATCCCTGTAATTTGATTTTCTGGGTATCGGCATTTTGGTCAAGATAATGAACAGCAATGTGTTGTGGTCGGTACACTTTACCGCGTAGCCCGGGAACGCTGAGACAGCCTTCCCAGTAACCCTGTTCTTCTTTGCTGAGAACTTCGATTCTAGGGTTGATAAACACTGAAAAAGGCATGGAGATGGACTGGTCATACCGGCTTTCTGCTGCCGAGATCTCAATTACCGCGACTTTAACGGATTGATTGATTTGTGGGGCGGCAAGGCCAATCCCTCCGGAGGCGGCAAGGGTATCTTTCAAGTCAGTCAATAACTCATTAAATTCCACACTGCCGATTTGATCCGCTGGGTAAGGGTCTGCGATCTTGCGCAGGGTGGGGTGTCCCATTCTGATGATTTGTCTGATGGCCACGGGATGATAATCCTGAAATAAACGAGTATATCTGTGGAGATGCTGAATGCTAGCTCAGTATAGTAATTCGGTCAGGAGCAAGGATCCTTTCCGGTGGCAACGACCCTATGAGGCGGTAATAATCTCGAGTTCAGTCACTATGAAATCCATGGCTACATCCCATGCCTGCACAGGGAATTGGCTTTCCTGGCAGCTATGGCCAACGCCAATCAGCAGGGGTTTGGCATATCCTGAATCGGGTTGTGATAAAACCCGGTCATAGTAACCTCCCCCCATTCCGAGTCGGAAACCGGCTCGGTCAAAGCCAACCAGGGGAACGATGATGACATCCAGTTGGGTTGCCTGCACCGCGCTGGTTTTTTTAAAACTCGGTTCAGGAATCTTGAAGCGGTTCAGGTTGAGTTCGGTTGATGCCTCATAGGGCTGAAACACAAGTGCAGGGGTAATATCATCATGGCGGTCGGTTACGATGGGCAGGTAGCAGGTCTTGCTGTTATCCAGGCACCAGTTGAGTGTGGCCAAGGGACTGATTTCACCATCGGCTGGCCAGTAGAATCCTATATCAGAAGCAGTTTGAAACCAGGCTTGTTTAACCAATCGCTGATACAACGCCTGTTCTGCGATCGACTGCTGTTGTTGTGTTAAGGCCCGTCTTTTTTTACGAAGGCTAGCTCTGATTGAGGACACGGATTATTCCAGCGGTTTTAGTTACGGGCTCTGGCTGGCGATCAGGTTGCATGAAGTGATGATAGGCTCCCCAAGTTGCCGCTGTCGGAAAGGCCCTTGAACCCGGCGGTTCAAGGCGGTGGTCTCCAAGCGGTATTAGGCGTTCCGCAGAACAGACTTGCACATCAACCTGCAAAAAAGACCTCCTAAGTTTCGCATAAAGGGTCGAGGACATATCGACTGGCTAGCAACCCAGGGAGCTGACAGCATTATAACAGTGGAATCCAGAGATACCCTAAAAAAAGTCGTATTTATCAAACAATTGACTTTAAGCGAGAGATGGCGGCGTCGAGCTTGTCATGGCTTTGGTTACTGCGTCCATCAGACTGGCTCAGCAGGGCTTTTTTCTGTTGCTCACTTGAAAGATACTCATTTGCGATGTTAAGTGCTGCCATCACGGCCAGGCGGTCTAATCCCAGTACACTGCCACTGGCTTTGATTTCACGCATCTTACTGTCAAGGTAATAGGCAGAATCTCTCAGTGCCTGGATCTCATCAGGTTTACAACTGACTTGATACTCTTTATCGAAGATGGAGATATTGATGGTCTGCTGATCGCTCATGTTAATCCTGCTCCAAAGCCTTAAGTCTGGTGATCATGGCTTCTACCTTGGTTTTTGCCAACTGGTTTCTTTGTTTTAACGCCTTGCATTCAAGCTGTAGTTGTTGTTTCTCAGTCATAAGACCCTGGTGATTTTGCTGAAGCCTTTCGCAAAGCGCCACAAGTTGATCAATTTTGTCTTCTAGCTCTGAATTATTCAAAGTAAACCCCTGCTAAAAAGCTTTTTATACCGCGAGTGCGTGATGTCGTTAAGGGCAGCTTAGTGAAACTGGACACTGCGCTGATCTAAAAATTTTATTATGATGGGTTTTGGTCTGTTAGGAAAGGTGGATTACATGGATTATGAGCAACTTGAGCGTCGGCTGGAAGCGGCCGGAGTTGATATTGGTCTTGCTGAAATGCACGGCCGGGTAACTGCAGTCGTGTGTTCTATGTCTGATTTACAGCAGGCCGCGCGATTACAGCTGGCCTCAAACTGGCTGGAAGTGGATAAAGTAGAACCCGAAATTCTTGCAAGTTTGGATGAGATGTTTGTTCAGACCAGCGAAAGTCTCCATGAATTTTCAGACTTTGATTTTAGAATTCTTCTGCCGGGAGATGATCATGCCCTGAGTGACCGGTTTCTTGCTTTGACCTGCTGGTGCAGCGGTTTTCTGTCACAATTAGGTGAATCAGAGTCTGTTCGAGCGCTGCTCAAGCATGAGGAGGTGAAGGAAATTCTGATGGACTTTCAGCGAATTGCGGCGATGTCCGATGAGATACCGGATGCTGAAGAAAATGAGACTGATATGATAGAGATTTATGAATACATCAGGGTCGGGGTGCTCATGGTGCAAGCTGTCTGCCGGGAATTATTAAAGCCCTGATACTAAGGGTTAACGTCTCAGTCAGTTTTTCTGGCAAAGAAGCATCCTCGGTGTTGGGCTGATCTGGTTAAAAAGAGAGAATATAATGGGAAGTAAAACGCCTTTTGACGCCATTGTAGTTGGTGCTGGGCTGGTGGGTCTTAGTTTGACACTGGCTTTGTTGCAGCAAGGGTGGCAGGTCTTATTATTAGATAAAAGAACCGCGCCTGATAAACCGGCAAGGCAGCCATTTGGCATCCGTGATTATCAGCTTGATTCAGGATTCTCAGCCCGAGTGAGTGCGTTAAATAGTCGCAGCCTAAATTTGATGAATGATTTAGGCGTTGATACTGATTGGTTTGAACAGAACTCGGCAGTCTTTCACGGTATGCATGTCTGGGATGGTGATGGTACGGCAAAAATAGAATTTGAAGCATCTGGAAGAATTGTTGAAAACCATTTTCTGGAGTGGGCTTTGTTGTACCAGATATCACAGTTGGGTTTGACACCTGCATGGCAGTCAGAAATTTCTGATATTGATTATTCAAGGGATGAGGTTCAAATCCGTCTGACTACAGGTGAAGATTTCCAGGGTCGTTGTCTCATGGGTGTCGATGGCGCTAATTCGGTTATACGAGAAAAGGCAGGCATCAGAGTGATTGAGTGGTCCTACGAGCAGACTGCGATGACCTGTACCGTGCAGACCGAGATAGCGCATGCTGGGATTGCCCGACAGTGTTTTACCGGGGATGGGCCGTTAGCGCTGTTGCCATTGCCGGATCCAAAGCTTTGTTCGCTGGTCTGGTCCGGCCGAAATACCAGTGATCGCATGGCAATGAACGATGAATCGGTGTGCCAGGAGATATCTTCGCAGGCAGAATTTGTTTTGGGCGAGATCACTGCCATTGACCGTCGATTTGAATTTCCGCTACGGCAGGCTCACGCAGTTCAATATGCAAAAAAAAATATAGTCCTGCTCGGCGATGCAGCACACAGTATTCATCCACTTGCAGGGCAGGGCGTGAATCTTGGCTTTGCCGATGTGGAAAGTTTAGTCAATGCCCTGACTGTGCTCAAAATAAATCCAGATCAGTCTATGGCGAAAATATTTGCAAGATATCAGCAACGGCAGAGACCCAAAAATATGCTGATGACTGCGACTATGGAGAGTCTCAAGCGGCTGTTTGATACCGACCATAGTTTGGTTCGCTGGGCGAGAAATACCGGCATGGACTGGTTGAATAGTCAGGACTTGATCAAAGCCCAATTAGTGAGAGTCGCCGCTGGACTCTAGTTTTATCAGGCTGACTTGAACGAAATTAGAGATTAAGTTGACGAATTTGCATCTGATGGCTGCTGGATTCTGTTAAACTGCGAAGCGAATTTGTGGGAACATAAATAGTGACGAGAAAAACTTCGCTGCATAGCCTGCATCTGCTTGCCGGCGCCAAGATGGTAGATTTCGGTGGTTGGGATATGCCGATTCACTACGGTTCGCAACTCCAGGAACATAACACCGTCCGACAGAGTGTCGGTATGTTTGATGTATCCCATATGATGGTCCTTGATATCAGTGGTCCTGAGGCCGAAGCTTTTCTCAGATACAGTCTGGCTAATGATGTTGGTCTTCTGCGCGATAGTGGTAAGGCCATGTACAGTGCCATGTTAAATGAAGCAGGTGGCATTATTGATGACGTCATTGTATATGCGAATCGGCCCGATTTTATAATGGTAGTGAACTGCTCGAGAAGGGCAGTCGATCTAGCTTGGCTGGCTCAGTTGGTGGCAGGGTTTGATTGCCAGATTAAAGAGCGTGCTGACCTTTCAATTATTGCCCTGCAGGGTCCTAAAGCCCTGCAAACATTTAATGCTGCTGCGACAGAGCAACAGAGTCGAGCGGTCGCTGCTCTGAAATCGTACCAGGGTTGTTACTCGGAAGACTGGTACCTGGCCAGAACAGGTTATACGGGCGAGCGGGGTCTGGAAATCATCTTGCCTCATCAGGCAGCTGTGGAGCTTTGGCAGCGATTGTTAAAACTGCAGGTTTCAGCCATTGGTCTGGGTGCGCGAGATACCTTGCGCCTGGAAGCGGGGATGAATCTTTGGGGCAATGAAATGGACGAATCTATCACTCCGTTGGAAGCTAATATGAGCCGGACGGTAGTCTGGGATGATCACGAATTCGTCGGTCGTGCTGCGCTTATAGAACAAGCAGACCAGGGCATAGATCGGCAGTTGATCGGTATTATTATGCAGGTCAAGGGCGTATTGCGTGCACATTACCCGGTGTATGAAGAAAGTAATTGTGTTGGTGAAATAACTAGTGGGGCCTTTTCGCCGACGCTTCAGCGGGGTATTGGTATGGCACGTATCCTACCGAGTTCAGGGCCGTTGAGCGTTGAGATACGGGGTAAGAAAGTGCCGGTTGATCAGGTCAAGCTCCCCTTTGTGCGTAATGGGCGAGGTGTCTACAGTCTTGTTTAGACCAACAGGGTTGGATAGTCGAGGCGCTATAATAAGCGCTGGGGTGTTTGTGACTGCCAATCATATGGCGATGAAGAAATTAATCAGGGAGTTAACGATGGCTGAAGTCAGAAGTAATTTGAAATATGCGGCGACTCACGAATGGATTGAGGTCAAAGATGGCGTTGCGACTGTAGGAATCACTGATTATGCTCAGGAAGCCTTGGGTGATGTTGTTTTTGTTGAACCCCCAGAATTAGGTCAGCAATTCGCGGTAGGCGATGAAATAGCAGTGATAGAGTCAGTTAAGGCTGCTTCTGATATTTATAGTCCTGTTACCGGGACGGTTATCACGGTTAATGAAGCCCTCGAATCTGACCCGGAATTAGTCAACAGTGCCCCCTTTGATGCTGGCTGGATCTTCAAGTTACAGATGAGTGACCCGGCTACACCCGTTAACCTGTTAAGCGTAGAACAGTATGCTGAATTATGTGAAGCAGAAGAACACTAACCCCTTAAAAGGCCTGATCTAAAGTATGCCATTTATTCCCCATACAAAGGATGATGAAAAAACCATGCTCGATGCTATTGGCGTCGCTAGTATTGATGAGCTCTTTGATGAAATTCCAGCATCAATATTAGCCAAACCTATAGATCAGATCCCTCCGGGGGAGTCGGAAATGTCGATGATGCGGCTGATGCAGGAACGAGCTGCCCGCGACCATATGGATTTATGTTTTATCGGTGCTGGTGCTTATGATCATCACATACCTGCTGCAGTTTGGGATATTGTTGGAAGAGGAGAGTTCCTGACGGCCTATACGCCTTATCAGGCTGAGGCTTCCCAAGGAACTTTGCAGTTAATTTATGAATTCCAGACCATGATTTCTCGGCTAACTGGAATGGAGGTTGCTAATGCCTCGGTTTACGATGGTGCAACTGCTTTAGCTGAAGCCATGCTCATGGCCGTGCGGGCAAATAAAAAGATTAAAACCAAGCGCATTGTTTGTGCCGGAAATATTAACCCTAGATACGTAGAAACCTGCCAGACGATTGTAAGAAACCAGGGTATTGAAATTCAACAGCTGCAATGCGATGCCGAGACCGGGTTATTAAAACCTGAGTTGCTTGAGGCCATCGATGAAACAGTTGCCGTTGTGTTGAACTATCCCAGTTTCTTTGGTGGGCTCGATGAGGTCGATAGGTTGACTGACCTGGCTCATGCCAGTGGTGCTTTGGTGATTGCCGTAGTAAACCCAACAGCCCTGGCGATCTTGAAACCACCGGGGGAATGGGGTGGAAATGGAGCTGATATTGTTGTTGGAGAAGGTCAGCCCCTGGGTATCCCGTTGGCGTCCGGTGGGCCTTATCTCGGCTTCATGTGTTGTCGACAGGCTATTGTCAGGCAAATGCCTGGCAGGATTATTGGTAGAACCGTGGATCTCCAGGGCAAAACTGGCTTTACCCTGACCCTGCAGGCTCGTGAGCAACATATACGCCGGGCCAAAGCGACCTCAAATATCTGTACTAACCAGGGTTTACTGGTGGCAGCAGCAACGGTCTACATGAGCATAATGGGTAATGAGGGCCTGCGTCAGGTAGCGCTGGCCTGTCATGCAGGAATGGCGGAGTTAGTTCAGAGAGCCGGACAGGTAGCTGGTGTCCAGCAGCACTTCACGGGAGTTCATTTTCATGAATGTGTACTTGAGTTACCGGTTCCTGCAGCTGCCCTTATCTCGGCCATGGCGGAACACGGCGTATTACCGGGGTTGGATCTTGGCGAGTATTTTGCTGGCATGGAGAATTGTTTACTGGTCAATGTGACCGAGAAGAAAACGCCTGCTGATCTTGATCGCTTTATGGCTGTATTGAAAACATCGCTTGAGACAGTGAGTGAGTCATGTTGATCTATGAGAGAAGTCGTCCAGGCAGGACTGCACAGGCTCAAGTTGTTGGGCACAGAGCCTCATCTGAGTATCCCGGTCTTGAAGGCCATCTAAGAGCATCATCACCTGGTTTACCGGAAGTTTCTGAGCTGGAGGCAGTCAGGCATTACACTAATTTGTCTAGTTTGAATTTTGCCATTGACCGACAGTTTTATCCCCTTGGCTCCTGCACTATGAAATACAACCCAAGGGGTGCACACCAGGCCGCGAGTTTACCGGATTTTCTTGGTCGGCATCCTTTAGCGCCAGAAAAATACAGTCAAGGTGTTCTGCAGTGCCTTTACGAACTGCAGCAATATTTGATGGATATCACCGGTATGCAGGCGGTCTCACTGACTCCAATGGCAGGAGCGCAGGGTGAATTTGCAGGGGTCGCCATGATTCGTGCTTACCATGAAAAACGCCAGGATTTTGCCAGGACTGAAATACTCGTTCCCGAGGCGGCTCATGGTACTAATCCTGCGACCGCTGTTATGTGCGGTTATACAGTACGGGAAATACCGGTAACCAGTGAGGGGGATGTGAGCCTTGCGGAACTGGTAAAAGTGGTGGGGCCGAACACGGCAGGTTTAATGATGACCAACCCATCTACTTGTGGTGTTTTCGAACGACAGATACAGGAAATAGCGGCCACCGTTCATGAAGCAGGTGGTTTGCTCTATTACGATGGCGCAAATTTGAATGCTATTTTAGGCAAGGTGAAGCCAGGTGATATGGGTTTTGATGTCTTGCATATGAACCTGCACAAGACTTTTGCTACGCCTCATGGCGGTGGCGGTCCTGGTTCAGGGCCAGTGGGTGTGGGAGAGCGTTTGAAACCTTTCCTTCCGACTCCTATTGTGGGTAAAAGAAAGACCCCAGAGGGCGACTATTATTACTGGAAAGGTTCAGATGAAATTCCAGACAGCATTGGCAGACTATCTGCATTTATGGGTAATGCCGGGATATTACTGCGTGCTTTCATCTATGCCAGGTTACTTGGTGCCGAAGGCATGAACCGGGTGGCTCAGTACGCGACCTTGAATGCTAACTATATGGCGGTTGAACTGGCTCGAGTGGGTTTTAAATTGGCTTATCCGGATCGTAGGGCAACCCATGAGTTTATTATCAGCCTAGCTTTGGAGGCAAAGAACCTGGGTGTATCTGCCATGGATTTTGCCAAGCGCCTGCTGGATTATGGCCATCATGCACCGACCACTTATTTCCCTTTATTGATTCCAGAGTGTTTATTAATAGAGCCGACGGAAACCGAATCGAAAGGCGAAATTGATGATTTTATTGCTGCTATGGCGATGATCCTTAAAGAGGCGACTGAGCAGCCAGAACTGGTGACCAGTGCGCCGCATACCATGACAGTCCAGCGTCTTGATGATGTCAAAGCTGCTAGAGACCTGGACTTGGCTTACTCCAGAGATTCATGACCCGGCCTTAACGTAAACTGATAATCTGCCAGGATTTTGATTCGGCTATTGCCTTTAGTCTAGAGTCTGGGTCCACAGCGATGGGGTGGTCAACAAGGGATAGTAATGGCAGGTCATTGTGAGAATCAGAATAAAAAGTACTGCCTTCAAGAGAAATAGATCGTGTTTCCAGCCATTGTCTTAGTCGGGTTACCTTGCCATCAGCGAAACTGGGCGTACCGATGATTTTACCGGTATAACTACCGTCTAGTAATTCTGCCTCAGGGGCCAGGATGCTGGTTATGCCCAGTGATTCGGCAATCGGCCGGGTTATGAAATCAAGGGTTGCAGTAATGATGAGAAGCTCGTCCTGTTGGCTTTTATGGAAATTAATTAATGCCCTGGCTTTGGGGAGGATGAGGGGTTCTATGATTTCCATCATGAATTGTTGATGCAGTTGTTTCAGGGTGGCTAGTTTTATTCTTGTTAGCGGCTCGCAAGCAAATGCCAGATAAGCCTCGACGTCTAAGGTCCCATTGAGGTATTGCTGGTAAAACTCATTGTTCTGTTTTCGGTACTGGTCAGCATCAACCAGGCCCAGGTTGGAAATGAATTCACCCCAGGCATGGTCGCTGTCACCAGCGATTAGGGTTTCATCCAGGTCGAATATTGCCAGCGCCATTTTCTATTCCGATTCGATGTGATAGTCATTACATGGTATACCTGATAGCGGAAATGCCACGTTTTGGAAAGCGGGCTTCATTATAATGTTTATTAGGTTATAAGACATGATTGATCAGGATGGATACCGTCCCAATGTCTGTATGGTTATCGTCAACCGGCAAGGCCAGGTTTTTTGGGCAAAACGAGCTCGGGAAGATGCCTGGCAGTTTCCCCAGGGAGGCATTGATGCGGAAGAATCGGTAGAAGCAGCGGTGTTTCGCGAGCTTCGAGAGGAAACCGGACTGGAGGTATCCAGTGTAGAGATAGTCGCGGTAACAAAGCACTGGCATCGTTATCGTCTGCCGAGCCGAATGTTGAAAAACAGAAACTCTACTTTTGTCGGTCAGAAACAGAAGTGGTTTTTGTTGCGTTTTACTGGAAATGAGGATGACTTTAATCTCAATTGCAGCAGATCACCTGAATTCGATGACTGGCAATGGACTAGCTATTGGTATCCGATTAGCCAGATAGTCAACTTTAAGAAAAACGTTTATAGAAAAGCTATGAAAGAATTAGCGCCGAGTCTAAGACATGTATGAAGTAATTAAGCAGCTATGCTAGAAGAATTACGGCGGGTCGTTCAGGAGGTCAGTGCGGTCTCTGATTTGACGCGCGCGCTTAAAATTATTGTTGATCGGACGCAAGCCATCATGGCGAGTGAAGTTTGCAGTGTTTACCTGTTCGATGAAAAATCCAAGCGCTATGTGTTCAGAGCAACGCGTGGTTTGAACCAGGAGGTCGTGGGTAAAGTATCACTTGGTGAAAGTGAAGGGTTAGTGGGATATGTTGCCGAGCGGGCGGAACCCGTGAATATCGAAAATGTAAGCGTTCACCCTAGGAATCAGCACATTGCTGAAATTGGTGAGGACGCCTTGAATTCCTTTTTGGGGGTCCCGATTATCCACCAGGGTCAGGTATTGGGCGTGCTTGTGGTTCAGCAGAAGACTAAAAGGAAGTTTGACGAGAGTGAGGAAGCATTTTTGATCACTCTTTCGGCTCAGTTGGCCGGCGTCATTGCTCATGCAAAAGCTACCGGAACACTGACCCAGACCAGAGCCAGGAGATCCTCACGATTATTCAAAGGCAGTCCAGGTGCGCCAGGAGTCGCGATTGGCACAGCAGTGGTAATCTACCCGAGTGTCGATCTAGGCCAGGTGCCTTATCGCAAAATTCGTAATGTTGCCAGAGAAGTGGATCGGTTTGAGAAGGCAGTAGCCGATACCCGGGAGGATATCAGGACTATTTCTGAGAGCTTGGCAGGGAGTCTGGAGCAGCAGGAACTCAATCTGTTTGATGCCTTTTTGCATATGTTGGATGATGCCGGGATACCCCGTGAAGTTATCAAGAAAATACGCAAGGGTCAGTGGGCGCAGGGAGCGTTGCGACAAGTTATCCAGGATCATGTCAGCCGCTTTGAAGTAATGGAAGACAGCTATCTGCGTGAGCGAGGTAATGATATCAGGGATATCGGCGTGCGGATTCTGGGTCATTTAGAAAAGACTGACCGGCGCAAGCTGCACTTTCCCAGAGATACCATTTTAGTCGGTAATGACTTGTCTGTAGGTGATCTGGCAACGGTGCCGCTGTCTCGTTTGAAGGCGCTGGTATCAGGTCGGGGTTCGGTGAATTCGCATCTTGCTATTTTAGCCGAAGCCCTGGGTATACCAACGGCCATGGGTGTGCAGGATCTGCCTATGGAGTTGATAGATGGCGGAACCATGATCGTCGATGGGTTTCAGGGTAACCTTATTACCGCTCCAAC
Source organism: Gammaproteobacteria bacterium (assembly GCA_018666555.1). Taxonomy (GTDB): domain Bacteria; phylum Pseudomonadota; class Gammaproteobacteria; order Pseudomonadales; family Azotimanducaceae; genus UBA9926. The sequence goes on along the minus strand of JABIZD010000025.1, from coordinate 7,565 downwards.
CAAATCTCAGAAAGCCTATTACGATAAGGTTCAAAAGGAAGAACTTGATCTGCAGCGAGACCTGGAAGGGATTAAGAACCTGACTTGTCGTACACCTGATGGCAGGCGCACTTTGCTTTGGGTGAACACTGGACTGCTCAGTGATGTTGCAAAGTCGCTTGATAGAGGTGCAGAGGGGGTGGGCCTGTATCGTACGGAGGTTTACTTTATGATGAATGAAGCCTTCCCCACAGAAGAGGAACAGCGCTTGATCTATCGGGAGCATCTGCAGGCTTTTTCTCCCTATCCCGTAACAATGCGTACCTTAGATATAGGCGGAGACAAGTCTTTACCTTATTTTCCGATCAAGGAGGAGAACCCTTTCCTGGGTTGGCGAGGAATTCGCGTATCGCTTGATCACCCGGAAATATTCCTGGCGCAGATTAGAGCCATGATCAGGGCTAGCGAAGGTATTGAATCTTATTTGAGGATCATGCTGCCCATGGTTAGTAGTGTATCGGAGATAGATGCCGCTAAGGTACTGATCAAGCAGTGTTACACCGAAATCAAGGATGAAGGGGCTGACGTAAAGATGCCTGATATTGGTGTCATGATTGAAGTTCCAGCCGCTGTTTATCAAGCTGAGGATATTCTTGAGCGAGTAGACTTCCTGTCTGTAGGTAGTAATGATCTGGTGCAGTATATGCTGGCAGTGGACCGTAATAATTCGCGCGTGGCTAGCCTCTACCAGGAACTTCATCCTGCGGTGTTGAAGGCTCTGGATTATGTTGCGAAAACTGCCAATAAGGCCAGAAAAGGCGTTGGTATCTGTGGTGAGATGGCAGGCAATCCAGTTGCTGCGCTACTTTTAATGGCCATGGGTTATCAGGTTCTGTCCATGAATTCACCTAATCTCATGATTGTGAAAAAGGTTCTCACTACGGTCAGTTATGAGCAGTCTCAGTTATTACTGGAAGAAGTTCTACAGATGGACTCGGCTGCTCAGATTAAAAAGCGGGCAGAAAGTGTGTTACGTGAAAATGGCTTGAGCCAGATAATCCGTTCCAGAGGTTAGCATTGCCAGTAAAAGTGACGTGGCCCGTCTGGATTGCCGGCAGGTGGGTAAGCTAGTTCCGTAAATGCGACTTCATGAGGCTGAATTTTCACGAGAGTGGATACACAGGTTCCGTAACCCGGAGATTGGATAAAGCTGTTGGAAAATTCTCTGTCGTCTCCGCTATGCTGCAGTAGTTCCAGCAGAGCTGCAGCCAGTTCTTTATCTGGTTTTTCGGCAATTAGCGTTTCAAGTTTGTTAGTTCCGTCACTTACCTTTGGCCAGTTGCAATTCAATGTTTGATTCGATAAACCATAATAACCGGGTGATAGTTCAGCTACTTCATCGGTGCGATTGTTATAGTAAAAGCAGCCTGTAGTATCCATGAGGACAAGATTAAAACCGCGATATTCCGATTTCTTTGTCCGAATCTCAGTCAAATACTCAGACGCGGTGCAGTTCTGAGTTAGAAAATCGCTCACCAGTTCGCCGCGACTGCGGGGGGGTAGGGGTTCGGGTGGGTCCTCTCGATAGTTTGTCACAGCCGCAAATCGATTTGATCGGTCAATGCCCAACCAGGAACCACCAGCTTGAAGGTCGATTCCGGCCAGTACCTGCTCATTTGTTTCCCAAAAATGTGCTCTTGCGGCCTCACGCTGATAGAATTCATCACGATTGGCAGCAACGATCAATTCATACTGGTCGTTGGGTTGGTAGGCAAATAATATTAGGCACATGGTGATCAGGCAAATTCCCAGTCTATCAGAATGGTTAGTCTGTGCATTCATTAATCAATAAGCAGGGGTGGAGAAAATGTGGCACTATCCTCAAATTGACCCTGTGGCTATTTCCCTGGGTCCGTTTAATGTTCACTGGTATGCAATCAGTTATTTAGTCGCCATATTTTTGTGCTGGCGAGTCATGCTGCATCGCGCAGCCTGGGTGAAACCGGCCTGGTCAGAGGAACAGATATCTGACCTGATTTTTTATGGTGTCCTGGGAGTTATATTGGGTGGGCGTGTCGGTTACATGCTTTTCTATGGCTTTGATAACCTTCTAGCTAACCCATTGAATCTATTTAAAGTCTGGCAAGGTGGAATGTCTTTCCATGGTGGTCTTCTTGGGGTGATATTAGCCGGGTTCTATTTTGCCCGCAGGCAGAAGCGATCTTTTCTGGCTGTGACAGACTTTGTAGCACCGGCTATTCCGCTTGGCCTGGGTTGTGGACGTTTAGGCAATTTTATCAATGCAGAATTACCCGGTAGAGTCACTGAGGTCCCCTGGGCGTTGGTTTACCCTGGGGAAATGGTTGGTAGGCATCCATCCAGCCTGTACCAGGCTTGTATGGAAGGGCCGTTACTTTTCATTGTGATATGGATATTTGCAGGTCGATTTGAGAAAACAGGCGCTGTCTCCGGAGGCTTTCTGATCGCTTATGGCCTGTTTCGTTTTGTTTCTGAGTTTTTCAGAATGCCGGATAATCATATGGGTTTTGTCGCATTGGGATGGATGTCGCAGGGACAGCTTTTGTGTATTCCGATGGTATTAACAGGTGCGTTTATTCTCTGGCTGGTAAGCACAGATCGCATTGCTAGCAGAGGTCGATAAAGTCAACAGGGTGGGTAATCAATACAGAAGGAAACGGTAAGATATGGTCATACAACCTAGGATAAAGGGCTTCCTTTGTACCACGGCGCATCCTCTTGGGTGCGAGCAGGATGTAGCAAATCAGATTGGCGTAGTCACAGCCGGTGGAAAGCTGAAAACTGGCCCTCAGCGAGTTTTAGTGATTGGGGCATCAGGTGGATATGGGCTCGCCTCTCGTATAAGCGCAGCTTTTGGCTGTGCCTCATCAACCATTGGTGTTTTTTTTGAACGACCTTCAAAAAGAGGCCGCACTGCATCACCGGGCTGGTATAAGTCGGCTGCATTTACAGAGGCTGCTCATGAAGCGGGTCTTTATGCCAAGAATTTTAACGGCGATGCTTTTTCTGCAGAGATGAAGTCGGCAGTGATTGATTGTATTAAACGAGACCTGGGCCAGGTCGATATGGTGATCTACTCCCTGGCTGCTCCAGCGCGTACCCTGGCTTCGGGTGAAACCGTCAGGTCGGTGCTAAAACCCATCGGTGAATCGTTTGCCGGCAGCACGATTGATTTCAATACTAGGCAACTCCGATCGTTGCAACTGGAACCAGCTCAGCCCCAGGAAATAGCCGATACTGTAAAGGTAATGGGGGGTGAAGACTGGGAAGACTGGATCAATACTCTGCTTGAAAATGATTGCCTGGCAGAGGGATGCTTGACCACTAATTATACCTACCTGGGGAGTGAGGTCACCTGGCCGATTTACTATCACGGCACCATCGGTAAAGCGAAAGAAGATTTAGATCGTGCTGCAGCTAATGTAGCCAGATCTCTTGACCAGGTTTCAGGCAAAGCGCATGTGGTGGTCATGAAAGGATTACTCACACAAGCTGCCTCGGCAATACCGGGGATGAGCGTTTACCTGTCTTTGCTATTTAAGGCGATGAAACGGGCCGGTTCTCATGAAGGTTGTATTGAACAGACAGACAGGTTATTTAGAACCCAGTTATTTGCCGGTGAGCCATTACGGCAAGATGAGGCTGGGCGAATTAGAATGGATGATCTTGAGCTGGATGACGCTATTCAGGACTATGTGCGACGTTATTGGAATGAAGTTAACCAGGAAAACCTGGAGGAACTGACCGATTTTGAGGGTTATCGACAGGCATTCCTGCAACTGCATGGCTTTGATTTTGCCGAAGTGAATTACACCCTTGATATCGAACCAGAAGTATCGATGCAGGTGGAAGCCCTCGAATAGTGACCCCGGAACAGCCATAGATATATTTGGCTGCAGGATAATTGTGGTTACAACTGCGTGTTATTGACCATCCCGGGCCCTCGACTGGCGAAGGATTCGATAACCAGAATGGGTCATGGCACGAGCTTTTTAATCGATTAGTGCTCCATGCAGTTTGGCGTAAGCTGGTTCGTTTCGGCAATGGGTCTGAAATTGACTTCAGTTCATAATCGGGGTGGGCCATTATCAACAGGTGCAGGTATAATGGATAAAAATCGGTAGGATACAAATGAGTCAGCAATTGAATAACTCGGTCTTTCTGAAGGCCTGTCGCGGTGAAAAAACGCCTTACACGCCCATCTGGCTCAACCGGCAGGCGGGTAGATACATGCCCGAGTACCACCAGGTCAAGGCGGGTACGGAAAGTTTAGATTTTTTCAAGACCCCTCATCTCGCTGCCCAGGTTACCTGCGATGCCCAGCGGATTCTTGGCGTTGACGCGGCGATTTTATTTGCTGATTTGCTTCCTATACTTGAGCCCATGGGTTTGAAGCTTGACTATCTGCCTGGTGTGGGTCCAAAAATTGATAATCCAGTTCGGTCGCATAAAGATATTGATGACATCAAGATCAGCGCTTCCGAGTTAACCATGCCTTATATAGCCGAAGCTATTCAATTGATACGGTCTGAATTGCCCGCTGATATACCCTTGATTGGATTTGGTGGTGCACCTTTTACGCTGGCATCTTATGCCATCGAAGGGCAGGGCTCCCGCAACTATGTGCATGTTAAGCAGCTGATGTACGGTGATAGTGGGGCCTGGCATGAATTAATGGGAAAAATAACTGATGCGGCCATCGATTACCTTGACTATCAGATTCGTTCGGGAGTCCAGGCTATTCAGATTTTTGATAGTTGGGTGGGATGCCTGGGCGTAGCCGAGTATCTTTGTTATGTCCAACCGTATAGTCAGAGATTGATCCAAGCCATATCCGGTAGGGTACCGATAATCCATTTTGGTACCGGTAACCCGGCCCTGGCAGGCGAAATGGCAAAAGCGGGTGGTGATGTCCTGGCTTTGGACTGGCGTTGCGATCTGGTCGAAACCTGGAATGCAACTGAGGTCAGGGCAGTCCAGGGTAATATGGATCCTATTGTGCTTTGTAGTACACCCGAGGCAGTAACCAGCCAAGCACGATTATTATTAGATGATGTGGCAGGAAGGCCAGGGCATATATTCAACCTGGGTCATGGCATTATCCCTGAAACACCGGTTGATAATGTTAAAGGGCTGGTCGATTTTGTTCATGAATATTCAGCTGCGACCAGGTCATAGGTGTTTCGTCAGCAGTTTTGAATTTCTCTGGTAGTTATAAAATGAACGTTTGTTTGCAGGAAGGGAGTCAAGCGAATCAGTAGCGAATCCTCTTTCTATAAACCAGTGATCAGTTTGCGTCGTCAGCACAAATATTTTTTGAATAGCCTTCATTCGAACCTGGTTAGTAACGGCTTCCAATAGCAGGTCTCCCAATTCTCGATCACGGTAGTCCGCATGGGTGGCCAGGCAGGCAAGTTCTGCCATATCTCCATAGGGATAGATAGCTGCGCAACTAACGACGATCCCACTCTCTTCAATAACCGTAAAATGATGGACTTCGGATTCGAGTAGTTCGCGAGAACGTTTAACCAGATAACCATCCTGTTCGAGTGGCTCTATCAAGGCGATGATGCCAGGCACATCGCTGGCGGTGGCTTGTCTTACTCGAATTGAGCTGTGTTGAACGATCTGGGTACCAGAGCCCTCTCTAGTAAACAGCTCCTGAAGAAGGGCGCCGTCTCTTTTGAATCCAATTAGGTGGCAGCGGTCGACACCCTGCTCGATGGCTTTTTTAGCCGCTTGCAGGATGGCTTGTTCGGTGTTGAGTAATTCACCGGTTAGTTCACTGCTCATGACTTCACTGATGAGTTGTTGTTCAGGGTCGAGCAAGCCATCGTTTGCCACGAAAAATATAAGTTTGTCTGCCTTTAGTACCGCCGCTACCTCTGCCGCAAGCTCTCTGGGGTCGAGAATAAAGGTCTCACCAGTCAACGAGTAACCTAATGGTGAAATCAGTACGATAGCCGGGTTATCAAGCTGTTGGGTCAGAGCCGTTCTGTTAATTTTCCGAACCAGGCCACTGTGATGGTGATCAATCCCATTGATAATACCCTTGGGGCGGGCACGTATGAAATTGCCTGTAGTCACGACTAAATCGGATCGATACATTGAAGAGCTGGGTGTACCGGCACTGAGTTTTGACAGCAGTTGACTTTGGGTGCCAGCGATCAGGTTGACGCTGGCTTCGAGCAGATCTGGAACAATGATACCATCGAGGAACTTTGACCAGGCATTCTCTTCAATGGAAGCTGAAGCTTGCTTTAATAATCCGGACCAGCCATGAACAATGACCAGCTTGATACCCAGAGAATTTAATAAAGCAATATCGCGGATGATATTAGCGAGATTTTCGGATTGCAGGGCTTGGCTTCCCAGGTACAGTAGAAAGGTTTTCTTTCTATGTGAATTGATAAATGGGGATGCATCCCTGAACCATTTTATGTGATCGTAACCGTTGTTCATGGTGTTTTTCTGTCTGGCCAATTTAACCGAGCCGCTCATTATACCCCTACAGGAGCCAAATTCATCCTGAACAGTAATGGCAGAGTCAGTGCATTGATCCAGGCAGTCGTGGGCCGTCGGTTAGCTAGATTCTGGTTAGCCCCCTCTAGCCTGTTAAGCGAAGCATGAAAAGTAAAAAAGGTGTAAGCTTAAAGTCCATCGGGGACGGCAGGATCGCAATCATTGAACGATCATCTTCACTCTGAAAATAAACCGGATATCACTTTAAACTACCGTTCGTTAGTGAGTGATCTATTAAATGATGGTCGCCTGACCGCAGAAGACGCTGACAGCTTGTCCATGAAGGTTAGGCGCCCTGACCAGAAGGGCTGGCATCCCGTGGAACTGCTCGGTGAAGAAGCAGTAGCTGATGCTTCAATGCCAGGTAAAAAGCTGACCATCGAAGCCCTGGTCAGGTGGCTAAGCGAAAAATCAGAACAGCCCTTTAAACGAATTGATCCATTGAAGATTGATGCCCAGGTGGTTACCAAGGTGATGTCCAGCGAATTTGCCCAGCGCCACGGTATTCTGGCGGTTGGGGTAGATGATACGAGCGTGGAAATAGTCAGCGCCGAGCCTTATGTATCTAGCTGGGAAGCCACTATAGGACAGTCCCAGCCCGGAAAGCGTATCGTTAGATTTGTAGCAAATCCTGCTGATATACGTCGATATAGTGCAGAATTTTATACCATTGCCCGATCTGTCAGCCAGGCCACCGCGCAAGGCTTTGCCAACAATACCCTTAGTAATCTCGAGACCATGCTGGAACTGGGTGAACTTGATGGCATGGAGGCGAGTGACGGCCATATCGTTAATATTGTAGATTGGTTATTACAATATGCATTTACCCAAAGAGCCAGCGACATCCATATTGAGCCACGTCGGGAAAAAGGTAAGGTTCGATTTAGAATTGATGGTGTCCTGCACACGGTCTATGAGTTACCTAGCCAGATTGTTGCTGCTGTCGTCAGCAGGGTGAAAAGCCTGGGAAGGATGGATGTCGCTGAAAAACGAAGGCCCCAGGATGGTCGCTTGAAGACTCGAAC
>JABIZD010000052.1 GCA_018666555.1 Gammaproteobacteria bacterium | reverse complement strand
CCCAGTAATCCAGCCTCTTCAGCATCGGTGATAATCAACATGACTGGATACTGGGTCGAACCGGATGCTTTCAGCAATCTGGCCGCCTCGAGCACCGCAGCCAAACCTGCACCATCATCACCCGCACCCGCAGCCGGCGGCACGGAATCGTAATGCGCCATCAGCGCTAAGTAAGGACCCGCACGCTGACCAGGCAGGATTGCAATGATATTTTCAACCCAGGCGCATCGCGAACCCCAGTGACTACAACCCCAGGTCTCCTGCACAGTAGCGGCAATCTGCTGTTCTTCCAACCAGGCTAAAATTTCCTGTTTTACCCTGACATTCTCGGCGCTGCCCACTGGATGAGGACTTTCATCCCCAAGAAGCCTGGCTAGCAAATCAAATGCCCGTTCCGCTGAGAACTCATTCTGGCTGACTGACGCTGGTTTCGGCTCAGGGGGCTGTAGGGCATAATAATTTAAGATAAACCCCGCCACACTCACCAGCATAGCCAGTGACAACACACTTCTTTGCATCATTTGGACTAGCCTCTCTGATCTTTCCTGATATCGGCCATCATCTCAAACAGCGCCACTGTATCGGTACTACCCCGAGCCCCTGAAAATTCACGGTACAGCGTATCCACATTAATAGCGATGCGTTCAGCATCACCCCAGGTCTCAAACCCTGACAGGCTGATATCCAAAGCAGCTTCCCTGACCGATAGTCCGGCATCAAAACGTAATCGGGCTTCCGCCTCAACATAAAGAAGATACTCCTGAACTCGTCGTACGCCTGCAGCATCGGTAATCGGTCCATGGCCTGGCACAATCACATCAGCCTGCATGGCTATAATACGGTCACAGGCCGCAATCCAGTTTGCTACCGGTCCGGCCCACATCAGCGGCGTACCCTCGATAAACAGGATATCTCCTGTGAAAACTGTTTTATCTGCAGGCACATAGACCAGGACATCTCCTCGAGTATGGGCGGGACCCACCTCAATAAGCTCAACATGCTTACTACCTACTTGCAGTTCCAGATCGCCAGAAAAGGTCCTGGTTGGTAGCTTTTCAGCAATCCGGTGAAAATTAAAGGGTCCAAAAATTTCTTTCAGGTAAAGCCCGGCATCACCGAGTTGATCCGCCGAATCCATAAAACCCTGCATCATCTGCGGAGTAAATGACTCCATTTCCCTGGCACTGGCAGCCGAGGCGATAACCTCGGCTGATGTACACAATCCGTTGCCGTGGGTATGGTCCCCGTTAGCATGGGTATTAACCACGGTATTGATGTCGTCCGCGGCAATGCCAGCAACATCTGACATGGCGTCAAGCATCACCTTGGTAAGGTCTGCATCGAACAGAGTGTCAACCAGTAAGGACTGGTCACCATCGACAATAAGTCCCGCATTGGACCAGCCCCAACCACCATCAGGTTGCAGCCAGGCATAGAGGCCGTTGCCTGTTTCATGCAGACCTTGCTCAAACCGCCATGTTCTTTTCATCACCAACTCCTGCGACTTCAATTCTATAAAGAATAGCGTATCCGGAGAAGCTGCGCATCCTGTGCCGGCTCTCAACAGTGCTACGATTTAACAAGCCTGCTAACATTGAAGGGATAACCTAAAGGGCTGACACCATGACTATCATCACCTGCATTGAAGATCTGCAAACGCTTTATCAACGCAGAGTACCCAGGATGTTCTACGACTATACCGAATCCGGCTCATGGTCCGAAGCTACCTTTCGGGATAACACTGATGCTTTTGAAAAAATCAAGTTCCGCCAACGCGTTCTCGTAAACATGGAGAATCGAAATTTAAGCACCAGCATGCTTGGCCAAAGTGTCAGCATGCCGGTTGCTTTGGCTCCAGTAGGACTCACCGGCATGCAACGGGCTGACGGAGAGATCAAGGCTGCCAGAGCGGCTGAGGAATTTGGTGTGCCCTACACCCTATCCACTATGAGTATCTGTTCCATCGAAGATGTTGCCAGAAGTACCCAACAACCATTTTGGTTTCAGCTCTATGTCATGCGGGACAGGGACTACATCAAGCGTCTCATCAACAGGGCCAAGGCCGCCGATTGCAGCGCACTGGTACTGACCGTAGACCTGCAAATTATCGGCCAACGGCATAAGGATATTAAAAATGGCCTGTCAACACCCCCCAAACCAACCCTGGTGAATCTGATCAATATGGCCTGTAAACCGGGGTGGGCAATGGAGATGCTAAAGACACCGCGTCGAGATTTCGGCAACATTAGTGGTCACGTTGAAGGCGTTGACAGTAAAAGCTCATTGTCGCAGTGGACCGCAGCCCAATTCGACCCCTCGCTGAGCTGGAATGACGTCAAATGGATCAAGGATTTATGGCAAGGCAAGCTGATCATCAAGGGCATCATCGACCCTGAAGATGCTCAGATGGCGGTAGATGCCGGCGCCGATGCTGTCATTGTGTCAAATCATGGTGGCCGTCAACTCGACGGGGCACCCGCCAGCATCGACGCCCTGCCCCAGATCGTCTCCCAGATTGGCGATCAAGCCTGTGAAATCTGGATGGATGGCGGCATCCGCAGCGGTCAGCATATTTTCAAGGCGCTCGCACTGGGAGCGACAGCGACGCTCATTGGCAGATCTTATATCTACGGCCTGGGCGCCATGGGACAACCCGGCGTCACAAAGGCCCTGCACATTCTTCGCAACGAACTCGACCTGACCATGGCTTTTTGTGGATTAAGAGATATCCACGAAGTCTCAGACAAGGTAATCTGGAGGTCGAATTAAGCGGTCTCGCAAATTCCAAAACCATCAGCTTTACACCGAGATAACCATAGGAAAACGAATATGTCAGCATTCCCTCTACCCCATTTCTCAATAGATTTATCAGACCAGGTGGCTTTCGTTACCGGCACAACATCCGGCCTGGGCAGGCGCTTCGCCAAGGTGCTGGCTGCCTGTGGTGCCAAAGTTGCGCTGACTGGTCGTCGAGTAGAAAAGCTCAATGAACTTGCCGATGAAATCAGTCGTGATGGTGGTATCTGCACCCCGATAGCGGTAGATATGACCGATAGAGAAAGTATACGCTCGGCATTAAGCGAAGCAGAGAAAACGCTGGGGACTGTCACCATATTGGTTAATAATGCCGGCATTCCCGACGCACAGCGCGCTGTGCGGATGACCGACGAGCTCATTGATGCGGTGTTTGACACTAATCTGGTTGGCCCATGGATTCTCTCCTGCGAAGTGGCAAAACGTCTGATCGAGCATAAGCTGGCTGGCAGAATCGTAAATATTGCATCCATGGCTGCATTTAATACCACAGCTCAGTCAGCCGCATCATTGTATGCAACCACGAAATGCGGTGTGGCGCGCATGACCGAAGCGCATGCGGTTGAATGGTCGCGTTTCCCTATTAACGTCAATTGTATTGCCCCAGGCGCATTTTCCAGCGAGATGATGGATGGCATGCTGGAACGAATCGGTGATATCAGTGTCGGCTTTCCCAGAAAACGCATATGCGACCCAGCCCAGATGGACAGCACGCTTCTCTACCTGGTTTCACCGGCATCAGAATGCGTCACGGGTACGGTCATCAAAATCGATGATGGCCAGGGGTCCAGATAGCATGACCATCAAACGAGGTTTCAGGTTAGCGCTCATTTTAGGGTGCTTTTTTGCGGGGCTTTTTGCTCAGGCAGATCAGAACCTGACTATCACGGGACATATCAGAAACATCGCGCCTGAGTATGGCAACCTGAATACCTCTTTTACCCAGGCAGACCTCGACCAGTTAGGACTGGTCAGCATGGATCAATTTCTAATACAAACCGATAATCGGCAAATGAGGATCACCCTGGGCCAGCAATACGCTGACGTCCCCCGCGGACAATGGATTGGCTTTATTGACTGGGAAGGTTTCCTTAGGATAGCCATCCACTACGGCAACGCAGCGGAGCAGCTGACGGCCCACCAGCACAGCCAATTACAACTAAGTCGACCCATCGACTAGGAGATAACATGAAAGAGCAACCCCTACTGGTGGAAACCCAGGGCTACCTACGCTGCATCACGCTAAACAGGCCGGATGTCATGAATGCCATTACGCCGCAGATGCTGACTGAGCTTAATACTGCGCTGAAGGCAGCCGATGATGCCAGCGATGTCAGGGTCATTGTGCTGACCGGCGCAGGTCGTGCCTTCTGCTCTGGCCTGGATCTCAAACAAGCCGCCACGGGTGAAGGTATCGCGGGTGCTTTCACAGGCAATAAAGGTGCAAGCCATTATTCAACCAGAGAAATCTGTACGGTGACACTTCAGCGCATGGATACGCCTGTCATTGCAGCCATCAATGGCCCAGCTGCCGGGTATGGTCTGGACCTTGCACTTGGCTGCGACATGCGTCTAATGTCTGATCAGGCTAAACTGCTGCCCGGCTTTGCTAAAATGGCGGTCATTCCAGAAAGCGGTGGTACCTGGTATCTACCCAGATTGCTGGGTTGGGCTAAAGCCTGTGAAGTCGCCATGCTCGGCGACCCCCTCAGTGCCGACAAAGCGCTGGAGTTCGGCCTCATCAACAAAGTGGTCAAGCATGAGTCTCTGATGGACGAATGTCGGCAATGGGCGGAGAAGATATCTGCCAATGCGCCGCTGGCAATTCAGGAAATGAAGCGCCTGTTCCGACATGGCCTGACCCAGGACTTTGAAAGTCACTCGCATCATGTGCTGCTGAGCGTGGTCAATCTGTTCAATTCCAACGATTTCAATGAAGCTATCAATGCCTACACGGACAAAAGACCTGCAATATTCAAAGGAAACTAAGAAAATAGATATTTTAATTCGTGTATTTTCAGATAGATATAACTTATTTATAACAAATTAGATTGGGTTGTAAAGTAGATTAGAAATCAGATAAGAAAATAGATTAGCAAATAGATTAGCAAATAGATTAGCAAATAGATTAGATAGTAGTTTAGGCATTAGGTTAGGTATTAAAAAAAAGCCCGGCCATATGCTTAGGCCTAAGCCATGCGCTGGTGGCTAGCCATGATTGATTGTTGTTCTTGCCGGCAAACAGATTTATGGAAACCAAAACACGGATGCCAGAATGAAGAAAATTGTTATCATTGGGGCCGGTAGCCTGGTCTTTTCCAGCAGATTAACCGCCGACCTGCTTAGTTACCCATTACTTGCAGACAGCCATTTTGCCCTGGTTGATATTGATCCGGAAAGACTGGATTACGCGGGGCAGATCGTATCAAAAATATGTGAACAAGGCCCCTACCCCCATGCCAGCTACTCTCTGCATCAGGACCGTACTACCGCCCTGGTCGATGCCGATTTCGTGATTTCAAGCATATTAGTGGGTGGTTATCAGGCCATACAGGCTGAAATCGATATCCCAAAAAAATACGGGGTATGCCAGGCCATTGGCGATACTCTTACGCCCGGGGGTATCATGCGCTGCCTGCGTACCTTACCCGTCCAGGCAGCCCTGGCCAGTGACATGCTCAAGCTCTGCCCTGATGCTCTGCTACTGAACTATACCAACCCCATGGCCATGCTCTGCTGGGGTATGAGCGAGGCATGCCCAGAACTGAAACTGGTAGGGCTGTGTCACTCAGTTCAGGGGACCACCGAGCAATGGGCAGAACGACTGGGCCTAAGCATCGATGAAGTTCAGTTTCGCTGCGCGGGTATTAACCACCAGGCCTGGATTACAGAATTCAGCGCAGGCCCAAACGACCTTCTACCTGACTTGCGCAGGCTGGCAGAAACACCTGAAATATGGCGACAGGATACCTCTAGAATGGAGTACGTCAAACACTTTGGTTATCCCGTCACCGAAGCTTCTGGTCACAACTCCGAATACTCACCCTGGTTCCGCAAAAATGCGGCAATGGTCAATCGATACTGCCCAGGTGGAAGCTGGAACGGCGCCCCTGGTTTTATAAAAGAGCTCTACAACCGACCTGACTGGCGTAAGACCATGCGCAAGATGGCAAGCTGGGAAACGCCGATTTCCCTGGATAGAAGTATCGAGTATGGCTCACAGATTATTCATGCGATTACCAGTAATCAAGCTGAGATCATCTATGGCAATGTTCCTAATCGCGGTTTAATTGATAACCTGCCTGAAGATGCCTGCATTGAGGTCGCCTGCCAGGTCGATGATAAAGGGATCCAACCCATACCCTTTGGGCCGCTGCCAGAACACCTGGCTGCCATCAATCGAAACCAGATTAATGTTCAGCGTCTG
>JABIZD010000026.1 GCA_018666555.1 Gammaproteobacteria bacterium | reverse complement strand
TGGCCAGGGTAGGGGCCCAATCAATGAACAAGAAAACCTTGGATATGCTTGACTTAACCAATCCGGAACTTGATTTTACGCAGCTGGCCGCAGGTATGGGAGTGCAGGCGCATCGTTGCTTTACTGCTGATGAATTTAATCAGCATTTTCAGGACGCGATGCAAACCACTGGGCCACGACTGATCGAGTTGATGCTCTGAGATAGTCAGCTGAGAAATAAAGTCTTCAGCTCAGTAATTGGGCGTAGTCATCAAGTAGAGGCAGTATCTTCTCCCTGGATTGGGATGGCAGTACGATTAATGCTCTGGAGACGCCGGCAGTGCGGAAATCATCCAACGTGGCAGGGTCGGCTTTGGCGCCAAATACACTGACACTGATTTGGCTGGAGTCACGGCCATGACGAGCTGCGTTTGCCTTCAACCGAGCCATGCTACGGGTAACATCAAAGCCGGGACGCGCAATGGGTAACCAGCCATCGCAAAATCGAGCGACACGGTCCAATGTATAGTCTGAGTCTCCTCCTAGTAACACTGGAGGATGAGGTTTTTGAATCGGTTTAGGGTATAACCAGGTCGGGCTAAACGAAACCCACTGACCATCGTGAGCATACTCATCTTCGGTCCATAAGCCTTTCATGGCTGCTATTTGCTCTTCGAGGCGAGCAAAGCGAGATTTGTAGTCAGCCCCATGGTGGTTCATTTCTTCCTTGTTCCAGCCTCCGCCGACGCCGAACAGGAACCGGCCATTTGACATGCGGTCCAGGCTGGCAACCAGCTTCGCTGTGATCAGAGTATCTCTTTGTGGCAGCAGGCAGATACCCGTGCCTAATTTTAAAGTCGTTGTCGCTGCTGCCGCGAACGATAAGCATACAAATGGATCATAGGTATGGGCATATTCTTTCGGCAGCGTAGCACCACCTGGCCATGGAGACAGGCGGTTAGCTGGAATATGTGTGTGTTCTGTAACAAAGCATGATTCGAATCCTCTTGCCTCAAGGGCAGGGGCCAGTTCATCCATTGCAATGCTATAGTCAGTTGGGAATATGGCGGTACCAATTTGCATTTCTATCTTCCTATATAGCCTCGGTTCCAGGTTGGACTGATGGTGATTTCATTGAGGCAGACATGTGCTGGAGTGCAGCAGACGTGGAGTATGAGATCACCCACGTCTTCGGCTTGTACCATTTTCGCTCGGTCTTCCGGGCTGACTGGGACGGGTCGTTTATCTAAAATTTCTGTGGCTACTTCACCAGGACAGATTGCACAGGCGCGGATACCGAATTGGCAGTTTTCCTGGTTGATACTTTCAGTCATGGCATTCAGGGCATGCTTGGACGCTGTATATGCCACCCCAGTCAGACGGCTGACGTGTTTCCCGGCCCACGAGGAAATGTTAATAATCAGCCCATCTGCCTGTTCACGCATGGCAGGCAGAACGCTTTGAGCGCAGTAAAAAGCCCCATTGAGGTTGACGTTAATCACCTCGTCCCAGTCGTCGACGTCAATATCCTGCCAGGATCGCCCGACTATATTTAAGCCAGCACTGTTAACAAGGATATCGATCTTTGTAAATTCAGAGATTATTCTTTTGGCGACGGCGGAAACTGCTTGTTGATCGGCAATATCAAGGGGCTCTATTCTGATGGTACCCGTTAGTTCGGCTGTCAAAGCCTCTAACCGATCTTTTCTTCTCCCGGATACGATCACTGTTGCTCCTTGCGCTGACAAGGCAATGGCAGCGGCTTGTCCGATGCCTGAGCCTGCTCCGGTTATCCAGATAACTTTGTCTTTTACATCAGCTAGCATAATAACGTTCCTGTGTTTGAGGACATCATTGCTTTTTTGTATGGATTCGGTCAAGTAGGAGGTAGTCCTGGCTTTGGCGATGATGCCAGGGGCCCTTGGTATCACCCTCTCTTGGGTTAGACTATAAGCAAAAATTCAGGGGTAATCATGGTGAACAAAATTAGGGTCCGGCCTTTTGTTTTGGCGGCGTTGTGTTTTTACTTTTGTGTTGCCTTAGCTGATGCCAATCGGGGTGATGAACCAATGACACAACCTGGACCTGCAACTGGCGCAGAAACCATCAGGTTAAATCAATGGCTGGATGATCAGTTCAAAGCGTATCTCGATTTTAGCCCACTGGCTAAAACACGCTTGGGCATCAAGACCGACTATGCTGTTCTAGATGACAATTCACCAGAAATGGATGACCGGTATGTGAATTGGCGATTGCAGAGTGCCTCGCAAATGCAGCGTTCGTTTAAACGAACTGATCTTACTGAGGAAGGCAAGAGATCATTCGATTTGTGGCTCAGGCTGAGCACCGAAAGTCAAAAGAGTGTCCGTTTTAGATTTCATCGTTATGTGTTTGGACGCAGGGGCCCGCATACTGGGTTACCAAATGGCCTGATTAATTATCATAAAGTGGATAGCCTCTCAGATATGCAGGCTTATGTATCACGACTTGGCCAATCTGGGCGATATCTCATGCAGGCTCTGGATAAAGCAAAATTATCTGCTTCTAAAGGTATCAGGGCACCTTATTTTGACTACCAGGTGGCCCTATCCCAGATTCAGCGTGTGACCCAGGGACAGCCCTTTACAGACAGGGGCGAGTCGCCAATCTGGAAGGATATCGTTGGTAAAACGGAAAGTTTAGTAGCTCGAGGTGAGATCAGCAGCAGCCAGGCCAGGGATTTGACCGAGCAGGCGAGCTTGGCCATTACTAATTCGATGTTGCCAGCTTATATTGCTATTAAGAGTTGGTTGGAAGCTGACCTG
>JABIZD010000027.1 GCA_018666555.1 Gammaproteobacteria bacterium | reverse complement strand
GAAACGAACGGCTGAAACCGCAGCACCGTTGTGTCAGCATTTAGGCCTCATGCCCCAGCTCGAGCCGAACTTACATGAAGTTCATTTAGGTGAATGGGAAGCTGGGATTCTGCGGATGAAAGCGCATCAGAATGATCCGATTTTCCTGCAGATGCAGGCTGAGGAGCGATGGGATGCTATTCCTGGTGCCGAATCGACCAAGCTGCTTGAAGAAAGAGTGATGCGTGGTATTCGTAATATTGCCTTAGCCAACCCGGATAAATTAATTGCCGCATTTGTTCACGGTGGCGTGATTGGTCAAGTGCTTGCCACTATCACGGAATCACGTCCATTTGCCTTTAACGCAGCCGATAACGGGTCGATAAGCCATATCGTTGTAGAGGGAGATCGAATTGCCTTGCGGAGGTTCAATGACACGGCTCATTTAGGAAGTGAAACCGCTGGCGCGGTACAGCTGCCGACCTGAATATCAACACTGGTCCCTTCAAAGCTTGTGGTAATCCTGTGTGAAGGATCGGTGCGGGTAGTTGTTCTGGCATTATTTGCTGCTTTTTTATTGGACCTGCAGATGACGGAGTAACAGCAAATGGGAGTCATTAGCCTGGTATAGCCCATTGTGCTGATTGGTTTAGGCGGTTGATTTGAATTGGTCATTGACGCCGGCTGTAACCTGACAAGCTTTGACAGCGTTAATTTTTATGGCTGGATCAACCAGCGAACCCATGGTAATTGAGTATAATCATGTGCTTGTAGTCTAGGTATTTAGCAAAGGAAGGGTGAATTGTTAACGACAGCTGATGTGAGTGGTTTTCACGAAAATGGATTTATTGTAGCTAAAGGACTCGTTCCCGACACGACTCGTGCTGAGCTGCAGTTGATAGCAGAAAGCCACCTGCAGCAGAATCTCGCGCCCATCGAATATGAAGTCGATGTGCAATACCCGGGTTCTCCGCTTGGCTCTGAGGCACCTGGCGGGGCGACTGCTCGACGTCTTCTGCAGGCCTGTAGCAGACACTTGGCGTTCAGGAACTGGGCCGCTGACGCTAACATCAAGACTTGTCTCCAGCAACTATTTTCCCTTAAGAATATTGGTTTGTCGCAATGTCATCACAATTGCATCATGACCAAACAACCCGGGTTTTCCAGTGCAACCCTATGGCACCAGGATATTCGCTATTGGGATTTCGACCAGGAAAACCTGATTAGTGCGTGGTTAGCGCTTGGTGATGAAGACAGGAAAAATGGTTGCTTGCGAGTCATTCCTGGCAGCCATCGAATGGTGCTGGAACCTGGACGTTTTGATGCCGCTATGTTTTTAAGAGCAGACCTTGCTGAAAACAAAGCACTGATAAAGTGTGCTGAGAAGGTCGAGCTCAAAGCAGGTGATATGCTGTTTTTTCATAGTAAGCTATTCCATGCGGCAGGAAGAAATTTAACCGATACGATTAAATATTCGGTGGTGTTTACTTATCACGATGTTGATAACCACCCGATAGCAAGTACTCGCTCAGCTCGATTCCCCAGTATTAAAATCTAATGCGGTAAATTCAGCATAATATCTTCGAGTAGATTGAGCCTAGGATGGGTTCGCCGCCAGGCAAAACCGATATCACGATGAAATCGATCTTTAGGCAAGAGTTTAGATTGTATTTGGGTATCAACCAGAATACCTGCATCGATGGCCATTTGCGGTAGGATGGTAACGCCGATATCGTTGTTGACCATTTGAACCAGCATTTGCAGGCTATTTGCTCCGAATGTGTGGATTTTTTTATGATTCTTGAGACGGCAACCAGCCAGGGCATGGTCACGTAAGCAATGCCCGTCATCGAGGAGTAATAAGCTCTCGTCTGGCAATTCGTCAAAGTCGATATTTTCCCGGGAAACTAATTTCGATCCTTTGCGGTAGGCGAGGTACAAAGGTTCCCTGAACAGTACCTGGGTAGCAAGAGAACCGGCGGCAAACGGCAGTGCCAGCAGGGCCAGGTCGAGTTTATTCTGTTGCAGTTCGAGGACCAGGTTAGCGGTAGTGTCTTCCCTGAAGTAAATCTGTAACTGGGGTAATGAGGTATTAAGAGCCAAAGCATAGTGACCCATGATATAGGGTGCGATCGTATGTATACCGCCTATTTTAACGGGTATAGCCAGCGGGTTTGTATAGGCTTTCGCCTCGGTTACCAGCTCTTCCGACTGGATGATGATGTTGTGGCTTCGGTCAGCAATACGCAACCCCAATTCTGTGAAGCAAACGCTTTTGTTTGTTCTCTCCACTAGCTGAACGCCTAGTGATTTTTCCAGTTCCCTTATCCCGGTACTCAGCGTCGATTGGGTTACATGCAGAGTGCGGGCGGCATTGCCGAAATGTAGGTGTTGCTGTAATGCAACCAAGTATTGGAGTTGTCTTATGGGTGGTAAAAACATGTCGCGCTCATATTAAAAATACTTATCATAATCTAGTTAACGATAGAATCCTTCACTTATATTGCTTCGAGTCATCGATGGCAGTGCTCCGCTGTTGCAGCAAAGGGGAAATTCCAGCACACTCATTTGAGTTGACCATAAATAGGATGAAAGTCAGGAAGTTGCGATGAATGGAGCTGAAAGTTTAATTAGGACACTGGTAGGGGCAGGCGTAGACGTGTGTTTTGCCAATCCTGGTACCTCTGAAATGCACCTGGTACAGGCCATCGATGGTGTGGAAGAAATGCGGGGCGTCCTGTGCCTGTTTGAAGGAGTCTGTACAGGAGCTGCTGATGGCTATGCAAGACTAACCGGTAGACCGGCAGTGACTCTGCTGCATCTAGGTCCAGGTCTGGGCAATGGTATTGCTATTCCCCACTGCCGTGTGCCGAAATGTGAAAAAACTATTGGTTGCCTGGTAAAACTGGAACAGGGCATAGACTTTGACGCCATTGACGGCAAACCGGTAGATTTACTTTTTTATCTGCTGGTACCTGAAAACACCATAGAAGGTCACCTCGAAGTATTAAGAAACCTGGCCGAGCGTTTTAATGACCAGG
>JABIZD010000028.1 GCA_018666555.1 Gammaproteobacteria bacterium | reverse complement strand
TTATTACGGTCAAAATGCGACCATTGAAATCAGGCAAACCCGGTGGTTTGTTGCAGGGTCTGACCGGTGCCAATGGCGTTTCCTATTCCATGGATGCCTCGCAGGTAGCAGAAACCTATAAGAAGCAGGACAGAGCGCGCCAGGTTGCGCCAAGCCTGGTTGAATGGGTTCCCCCACCTGAGGACGAGACCTGGCAGATGCGAGAAAAGAAAACCCGGCCGAGCCAACTACCTATTATTTCAAAGGGGTTATCAGCCGGAGATGATGCCTCTACAGGCCGAAGCGCTGGAGCGCTCGATCCTGAGAATCTCACCAGGAAGAGAACTTCGGCAGCATTTGATATGACGGGTGTCTGGCAATACCGTGGCGAAGACCAGTTTCGGGCCAATTATGGGTCCTATGAATTCAAACCCACACCAGAGCTCACACCAGAAGCCGCGGCTTACTATGAACTGTATAAAGAAAAGGCCAGAACCGGTGTTCGTTTTGGTGATGCTGCAACCAAATGCTATCCCGCTGGCATGCCCCGCATCATGACGCGCTATGGGTCGTTAATGATGTTGCAATATCCTACCGCAGTATTCATGGTTTCCCGGTTGAGCAATGAATACAGGGTGATCTATCTCGACGGCAGGGGTCGTGCTGCAGAGGCTAATCTGGACCGAAACTGGGGTGGTGAATCACTGGGCTATTGGGAGGGCGATACACTGGTCGTAGAAACCATCGGTTTCACCGATGAGAACCATTTAATACAAGCCGGCATCAGGGCGGGCGAGAAACTTAAGATTATTGAACGATATACCATGATCAATGACAACAACACGTTAGTCATGGAGCTGACCATGACCGACCCGGATAGCTGGGTTGGTGAATGGAAGCACATTAAGTTTCGAGACCGGGTCCTAAGGTCGGATGTAAAAGAAGCGAACTGTATCTACACGGATAATCTGTCGTTGCCAGGTTGATCAGCGCCTGATGCTAACCTCTAGAAGAGAATTCATTCGCCTGACATCCCTCTTGGGCCTGTCATCACTGCTTGGTTCAACGACTGCGCTGGGATTGGTCCCGACCGAGCCGATGCCGGCATTTTTTATAGGCCATGGGTCGCCGTTAAATGCGATTCAGGATAATCAGCATACCCTGGCGTGGCGAGAACTTGCCAGCCAGTTTGATAAGCCTGCAGCCATTTTAGCCATATCGGCGCACTGGCAATCACGAAACGGTAGTTTTTTGACCAGTAACCCCTGGCAGCGAATTATCTATGATATGCGCGGCTTCCCCCAGGCATTGTATGAGGTGAAATACCCCGCCCAAGGGCTGCCGAGTTTTAAGCAACAGATGCTGCCTTCAGAACTTCAGCAGGAAATTGTGCCAACAGAACGCTGGGGGCTTGACCATGGTTCCTGGAGCGTGCTGGTGCATATGTATCCCGAGGCGGATATTCCCGTTGTCCAGTTAAGTCTCAATGCCGATCTTTCACCGATCCAGCATTTGAATTTGGCTAAAGAAATATCGGCCTTAAGGCATCAAGGTGTGCTTGTTCTTGGCAGTGGTAACCTTGTTCATAATTTGCCGCGGCGCAGGCAGCAAACAACCGCGTTCGATTGGGCAGAGGAATTCGATCAGTATGTCGCGGCAAGGGTTCTGCAGGGGGATTTTAGTGCGGTTGCGAATTATCAGTCGCTGGGTCGACTGGCCTATTTAGCACATCCTACTAATGAGCATTTTCTGCCTTTGCTGTATGTACTGGGTGTCGCCTCTAAGCGTGATACCCTGAGTTGGCACAATGCTTCTTTTTATAAGGGCAGCATCAGTATGCGATGTTTGATGGTCAGTTAATTCAATGTGATGATGCTATAGTTGGAATTGAATTCAGTGAATAGCTATGAATCGGATAGAATGCCGATATAATTAAAATCGCTTTATAGCGACGCACCAAAGTGAATTGTTGCCCGTCGGCGTTAGCGGGTAGAGATTTACCTTACCGAAACAAACCCGATATCTTAGGCGCGGTGACTATTTTTTTGCGGTAATAACCAGAAAGACAAGCGAGCGATCTTACACACTGATTAAAGCAGGACAGACTTATGGCATTTCTCGAATGGCTTGAATACAGTGCCCTGGCTGATTGGGTGGCGACCTCTACCTGGGGCTATCCTATTATGCTAACCGCCCATTCCATCGGTCTGGCGATCATAGTGGGTATTCTGCTTGTTTTGAATTTGCGTCTTCTTGGCTTGTTCTCGGAGATTGCCATTGTCAGTCTTAGCAGTCTACTAAAATTGGCCTGGTCAGGTTTTATACTCAATCTGGTATCAGGGCTCTGCCTTTTCAGCTCTCAGGCAACCTATTTTGCGACCCATATTGCTTTTCTGATAAAAATTACAGCGATTATTCTAGCCCTAGTCAACGCGGCTTTTATCCAGAATTTGATTAAAACCCAGGGTGATTACTGGGATGCAGGGGGGGCCGTTCCGGGATTGACAAAAGGCCTGGCCATGGTGTCGCTACTGCTCTGGGTGACTGCGATCATTGCGGGTAGGTTAATAGCCTATATAGATTAATTCTCGCCCATACACAGATTAATTCCTGTCAATAAAGGGAGCCAAATAATGTTACAAGCGCTGGTTGACTGGGCCATTACAACGCCTATGAATGGCTGGGTACTCAGTTGGAACTGGACCTGGGTGATTCTGGAAATCCTGCATTTTGTTGGTCTGACGTTGCTGCTGGGAGGACTGCTTGTTATCGATCTTCGATTTATGGGTTTTCTAAAACAGATACCGCCGATGGTGACCCATAAACTGTTGGCTATCGTTTTTCTTGGGTTCACTATTAATCTTGTATCAGGAATCCTGTTTTTCTTTGGTGACCCTGGGCGCTATGCCATCAACATTGGATTTCAAATCAAGTTTGGCTTAATTATTCTGGCTGGCCTGAATGTGCTTTGGTTTTATTTCAAGGTTGTCAGGACAATGAACACCTGGGCAGATGTCGACTCACCGCCAGCCTCGGCTAAATTTATCGCCTCAACCTCGCTGGTTTTGTGGTTTGCTGTGTTAATCTGTGGGCGATTGATTCCCTATGTCGGCACAGGCTGAGAGTAGTAAACTAGGTATGACAGAAAAACACATATCGCTCAATAAATTAATGGCAGCAGTGCTGCTGCTTTCATTATTACTTTTATTAACGATGGGCGTCTCAGCGCATAAAATTGGTAGTGGTGATCAGGCTTTTGTCGAGCAGAGTCAGGGTGTGCAAGTCTTGCCATATATCTATCTCGGTGCAAAACACATGGTCACCGGCTACGATCATCTGTTGTATCTGGCCGGTGTTATTTTTTTCCTTTTTAAGATCCGCGATGTGGCGGTTTTTGTCAGTTTGTTTGCCTTGGGCCACAGCATCACGCTGTTATGGGGTGTGCTGGCGGGTTGGCATGTTAATCCTTATCTGGTTGACTCGATCATTGGCTTATCAGTGGTTTATAAAGCATTTGAAAACCTAGGTGGGTTTAGGGCTTATTTTGACTCCTGGCTGGATACCAGAGCAGCTGTTTTCCTGTTTGGTCTCGTTCATGGCCTGGGTCTGGCGACCAAACTACAGGATCTGAATATTTCTCAGGAAGGCCTTATTGCGAACATGATCTCCTTCAATGTTGGCGTAGAACTCGGCCAATTGGTTGCGCTGACTTTTCTGATTATGGTGTTTAGTCTGCTGCGAAGCAGTAGCCATTTTCAACGAAACAGTATTCTGGCAAATACACTGATTATGATGGCGGGCTTTGTCTTGATTGGCGATCAGTTGACTGGCTACTTTATGATGCAAGGATAAATAATATGTCTGGTGAAAATACCCCTATCGGTAAAGATCAGTTGGCCCGGAATACAGTCTTGGCCGTCGTTAGTGCTGCCATATTACTGATCATAATTGTGCTACCGGCTGAGTATGATATTGACCCAACGGGTATTGGCGCCGCACTTGGAATAAAGGGTTTATCAAACCAGGCTGAGGTCGAAACCAAATCTCCTGATACAGTCTCGCAGGACCCATCGACTGCACAGAGCCCACTGCATACTAATTTTGATCCAGCCCTTAAATTTGTCAATGTGGAGCTGATTCTTGAACCCTATGGTCAAGGTGAATTCAAATTAAAGACATCGGAGAGTGCACGGCTTTCATATCTATGGGATAGCGGAACCGATTTGGTTTATGCCGACCTTCATGGTCACACACTTATTATGGGAGAGGCAGGAGAAGAGGAAGAAATTGTTGTCAGGTATTTGGAAACCCAGGAAGGAACCTCTGAATCTGGACAGTTTGAGACACCTTTTAAAGGTGATCATGGTTGGTACTTTTTGAATCTGGAAACCCGACCTGTCAGAATTAAGGTGAGTATCAGTGGTACCTTCGATAGTCATGAATATATAGATATAGGCCCACAGATTTAGACCATGCTGGCATCCACCAGGTGGCGCCCACCAAGTAATGCTACCAGAGAGATATAGTTTATGTTTCATCTATGTTCGGTTACAAGGATACTAGCGATTGGACTGGTTCTAGTCACCTCTACCAGCGTCAAAGCTGAAGCGAATGCTCATGCCGCTCTGACCATTAAGGAAGTGATGGAGTCCATTATAGTCCCGGCATCAGACACGCTATGGGCGGCAGACGACCCTCAGACCGAAGAGGAATGGCAGATACTTGAGGACGCGGCTATCAGAACCATTGCAGCCAGATATCTGATGGATCTAGGCGGTACGGGGCCTGATGATAACAGATGGGTCAAGGACCCTAGCTGGCAGGCTTTTTCCAATGCCTTCGATAAAGCGGCAAGAGATTCTCTTGACGCAGCGCGCGACAAAAACATCGACAGACTTCTCGATGCAGGCTACGAACTCTACCCTCCCTGCGAGGGCTGCCACCTGATATTTAACCCAGGCGTTGTCAATCAGTGATATCCTGTGTCCGGCAACCTGGGAGATAGATTTGCAATTCAAAGATAGCCCAAGCAGCTATGGCTGGGTTTCGATCATGCTGCACTGGTTCACAACAGGTATTGTCCTGACACTTTGGTTTATTGCTGACTCGGCATCTACCCTCGAGACCCAGCAACAGCAACTCGAGCAGATAAGCCTGCATATTTCTATTGCTGTAAGCGCATACTTGTTTCTGTGGTTACGAATTGGTTGGCGATTAAGGGAGGGTCACCCAGAAATTGCTGATCAGGGGCCTGTTGATCACCTGGTTGCCAAACTGGCCCATTACTTACTGCTGCTGGCGTTGGCCTTGTTGCTGCTGACAGGCCCAGTTATGGTCTGGTCCGGTGGGGGTGAGATCAGAGTTTTTGATTGGTTTGTGATTCCCGGGCCTTTTGGGCCGATGCCGGTTCTGCATGAACTGAGCGAAAGGGTTCACCACATGAGTGGACTGACCATTATTTTAGTAACGCTAGTTCATGCTGCAGGTGCGCTCAAGCATCTGATGTTTGATGATGATGATGTATTCCTGCGCATATTTACACCTAAATAAAAGGCCCCACCGAGAAGCCGATGCGGTAGATCGTTAGTTCAACTTGTACTTGTAATGCTGCCAATATGATGAGGTGGTCAATGCCGCTATTGGGTATAGCTAAGCTGCCTTATTTTCTCGCGATATCTTGCTACTTTTGATATAGCGTCGTGATGCAGCAGGTAGTGGAATAAATGGGTATGGGCTCAAAGAACCAGATTTCTCCTGTTTGATCTTCGGTGGCCGCAGCAATACAGATTGATGTCCTGATCTCATAGCCGCCAGGGCCGGCTTGTTGATAAGTTTCTTCATCTGAATAGGCAAGCAGATCTTGTTTGCGCTTGTTGATGAGATCATCGAGGAGCTTTCGGTCCCATTTTTCGTTTATCTTGCCCGAGTCGGGTGTGCAGGGCCAATGGGAAGTGCCACCGGTACCAATCAGAGCAATCTTTTCCGGAGCAGCATCGATGGCCCTGCGTAGTGCTTTGCCCAGTTCCCAGGTTCTTCCCAGGGGACTGAAGGGAGGATTCTGGCAGTTGATGTTAACGGGGATAATTGGAATATCGTAATCCGGGGTTAGGAAATGTAGAGGCACCGCCATACCATGATCAAACTTCCATTCCTGAGCATAACTGACGTCTACGCTTTCCAGCACTTGTTTGATAATGCGTAACGCCAGGTCTGGATTAGAGGGTATTCGCGTGCGATCAATTTTAAGCCAGTCAGGGTCTTCGATTGGCCCCTCATACTCGTCGGCCATTCCAATCGCGTAAGTTGGCATGTTATCCATGAAAAAGTTGGCAAAGTGCTCGGACGATACCATGACTATGGCTTCTGTATGGGCGTTTTCGATTGCCTGACGCTGACGATCGAAGGCTTCGTATAACTGCTTCCTGATCTCCGGATCAGCCTGTTCTCCTCTTGACGTAATACCAGGTGCATGACAACAGGTGCCAGCGTAAACCAAGCTCATGATTTATCCTTAGGTGGCTCCGTTGCCATCAATCATTGCGTAAAGTCCTTCACGAACAGGGCCGTAATGTTCTACGCCGTCTCGCATAGCCTGTATATATTCAGGCCAGGAATAGCCGTTCATGGTTGCAAAGTGCATCAGTAACTGACCGTTGACTCCGAGCACATAGAGCAGGCCGATGTCGGGCTTTTTAAGCGCATCTGTCTCCTCCTCAGAAAGCACATATTGATCCATAACGCTATCCTTGCTTGAATCAAAACGATGTTTGAGGTCGGGGTCTCGATTAAGGTTGTAGAGCAACTTTTGTACGTAATAGAGGCTCATCCAGAGACACCGCTGCAGGTGAAGCTATTCCCAGGGTATGGCATAGTTGCGATCCTGTCGTTCAATGGCAACAATGCGTTGCACTGCTGGCCGGAGCCAGACTCGCTTTGCCAGCGCCTCCCAATTGGGACGTTCTGGTACGGACGCTATGCGTTCATCGGTTGTCCATAGATACATAACAAATAAGTAGGTATCAGCAACAGAAAACGCGTCTCCCAGTGCCCAAGTCTGGCCCTCTAAGCGCTTTTCAACAATCTCGGTTGCCTTTGCCAGATTGTTTACGCCCTGAGTATTAACGGCGATGCTGACTTCTTCATCGTCACCAGCGTATACCGCTGAGCGAAAAATTGAACGCACATAGGTATGGATGCTGCTCGACAAAAAGTTCATCCATTCGTGGGCCCGGTATCGGCGCAGGTCTCCAGCAGGTGGTAATAGTTTATCTGCTGCAACCTGGTCGCCGACATAAGTCAGAATGGCTTGGGTTTCGGTTAGTGTCTGTTCGCCGATGGTTAAAGTGGGTACCGCGCCATTGGGATTGGTAGTCAGATAAGCTGGCGTGCGATTCTGTTGACTAGGCAGGTGCACCATTCGACGCTGGTAATCTAGCCCAGACTCCTCCAAGGCAATATGGGCTGCCAGAGAACAGGCCCGGGGGAAATAGTAAAGAACAAGAGCAGGTTCAACTGGCATTGAGGGCTCCGAAGGGACTTGTTGTGATGTGCTGAGATCCATTCAATAGCATACAACTCATTTATACAAGAAGGTTTGTGGTCGGGTGATCGCAGCATGCTTCAGGCAACTGTCTGTGTTGGCAAGGCATTACTCCCTGCCCTGGAAATCGCGCGAGTGGCTGCGCTGTTGCTAGAGGCTTATATTAGCGCCAGCGTTGTTGCCGTGTTGGCAACCTGGTTGGACTGTGAGCAGGTTCTCTTGAGGGAACTATGCCACTGGTGCGGGTGTGCTTTGTCCCGATCCAATAGGCACGGTTCGAGGCTCAGGACCCGCTTTCAGTGCTAGTTTTTCAATAGGTAGCCAAGCCAGAAAGGCGAAGTTCAATGTTTCAATCTGGTAATCGCGCGGTCACTCTGATCTCAACATGAGCTCCGCTGATAGCCAGTTCAGTTATTCCAATTGCGGTCCAGGCTGGCCAGGGTTCCGTGAGATATTCGTCGCGAATTGCCATAAACGTTGCCATGTGTTGCTGTAGACCAACGTGATAAGTAGTGTATTCCATAATACTTGAATAATCAGCGTTCACTTCCTTAAGCAGACTGCCAACTGCTTTCCAGGCATTGTGAAATTCTTCGGAAATGTCGGCAGGAATTTTACCTCTCTCATCTGCGCCGATGACTCCAGAGCAAAACAGGAAACCGTTTGATTCAGTGGCACTGGCGAAATGAAATCTCTCGTAGCTGAATTTTCCTTCTGTGGTGACGATGGTGTTGATAGACATTGGACTTCTTTTGTTTGTTGTGTAAGTGGGCAATAAACCATTCAACTGTAGGCCTGTCAACTCGGGTTGATAAACTGCTGAGGCGTACCTCATTCAAATTCAGCTTCAGTGGTTTTAAACCAGAGTGATCTATAGTGCTGCCAGTAGTGAAACCGGATACCAGTCACTCGGGCTATAGGGTTGCCATACTCAGGTTAATCTGCCTTTTTAATGGTTAACTGAGCTCAACCTGCATAGCTAATCTGATCAGCTTCAAACATTGCCTGGGGCTACCTTGGCCTGCTCTTCTTTTACGAATAGCAACATGACTGCACCGATGATCATCAAGGAAGCCAGTGAAGCAAACCCAGCGCGTTGGGACTGAAACCAGGCGGTTGTTGTTGCCACCAGTAAGGGCGCTAGAAATGCGGTCACTGTTCCAGACAGGGCAAACAAACCAAAGAATTGAGTCGCCATCTCAGGTGGTGAAATTCTAGCCATTAAGGTTCTTGAAGAGGACAACCCGGTCACAAAAAACATGGCGAAAACCTGATTGGTGACAAAGTAAAATTGTTCTGCAGGTGTTTGGAAATAAGGAAAACTCCATGTGGCTTGCTGGCTGACGGGAATCACATACAGGAGGGTCCCCGGTTGGATGGAAACCAGTACTAGCAATATAACTGATGCTGCAATAATGGAAACCTTCAGAGTGCTCAAAGAACCAATATGATCGTCCAGCTTTCCGCCAACAAAAGCTCCAATCATCGCCGATAGGCTGGTAAAGAGGCCGAAGATGAGCAGGGTCGTTGTATCCCAGCCGAAAGTTCCAGAGGCATAGACCCCGCCAAAGGTCATAACGCCAACCATGCCGTCGATGAAAAACATTCTCGATAACAGATAGATACCAATATTCGAATAGTGCTTGAGTTGTTTGACGGTTGTTATGACATCTTCTATGCCCTGTCTCGCTGCCTTCAGGACAGGTATTCCAGAACTCTTTCCATCCGGGGTGAACAGTAGTAGTGGTAACGTAAAAACGAGCATCCATACGCCGGCTATTGGTCCCACAATCCGGTCATGCTCGTTAAGACTTTGATCGATACCAAATAGGGGCTCCGCAGGCAAGAAGGACCAGTCGATGGTTCCAGGCATTGAAAAAGCAAACAAAACAAAGACCATCAATAGCAATCCACCCACGTTGCCAAGTGAAAATGCCAATCCGGATATCAAGCCGACCTTATTGGTGGGCGCAATACTGGGTAGCATGGCATTGTGAAATACTTCCGATATTGCAAAGGCAATACTGATTATTAGCAGTAATGCCAGGGTTGCGTTAATGCTGAGGCCCTTGTCGTTCGGGAGGACATACCACAACAGGCAGGCGCCGACGACCATAATCATGACGGTGCTCGCGACCCAGGGTTTGCGCTTGCCGTTCTTGTCTGCAATGGCTCCGAGGAAAGGTGCTGTAAGCGCCAACGCGAATCCAGCAATTGCGTTCATATATCCGATTAAGCTTTGCCCCTGTACCGGATCGCCAACCACCGTATTACTGAAATAAGGAAAAAAGATGTAGATGACCACCATGATGTAGTAAGGGTCGCGTCCACCCTGGCCGAATGTCCAACTCAAGTAACCCAGGGGGCCCGCGGCTTTGGTGCCGGCAAGGGACAGGACATTACCACCAGTGGGGCTAATATTGTTTTTCATCAGACCATTCCAAAATAAGCATGCGCAGCTTATAACCAAGGCTTTGTTGTATTACGAAAATATTAAAAGCGGCACATCCAGCTCGTTAATCTTTATGCCCACTGACTGTATCTAGGCAGATACCTATTAGCAAGGTTGGCGGGCTTTGTTCGGAAATGTTAACCAGATAGTTAGCCAATGCAGGGATATCTCATTAGTTTGAAAAGTTGCTCGAGTGCACACAAAGGTGTGAGCAGCCTTGGCCCTGCTACCGGGCTATTTTTTTGACCATTATTCAAAATAACAGCCATCGGTTCCAACTGTGGCTATTGAATGAGACAATCCTCACCAATACTGGGTGTCGTGCCGAGTTTAAATGATTGTCCACCAGCTGGTTTAGTATTCATGGGTAGCGAAAAACTTAATTCATCCGGGCGTCTATCGCCAGCAAAGCAGGAAGGGATATACCAGCTTCTGCCTTTCATATTGAACCCTGACAATATAGCTCGGTTCGAACCGGGTAAGGTCTTAATAGGAGATCGACGCCAATATCCTTTTCAGCAATCCTTTGTGACCTGTGAAACCATTGATGAAGTAGCCAGTGCGATCAGCAATATGGTCACCCAGGGCAGCGGGCCCTGGCTCGCTGCAGTTAATGCGCTGCGATTACTGACGAACAAAGGCAAGGCCGGGATCTCTAGTAAAAATAGTCAACAGAGCTTGCTCGATCATCTGGGCCAGGCCAGGGAGGTATTGGTCAGGACCCGTCCGACGAATACTGCCATGAAGCAACGATTAGATGCCATCGTTCTTCTGGCGCAGGAGGCCGTGTTTAACGATGACGATGTCGATCTTGCAGTGGCGCGTGGCATTGAAATAATGCTCGGCGATATTTACGATGATTACACCCTGCGTGCCAGGGCAATGGCGGATCAGATCGAGGATGGGGACGGTATTCTTACCAACTGCTTTGGCGAAGCTGGCTTCATTTTATCGCTGGCTTTTGCGAAAAGGGATGGTAAAGACATAACCGTTTTCAGCCCGGAAACGAGACCTTATTTTCAGGGCGCAAAATTAACCGCTCCGGCGATTCATGAAATGGGAATAAAGGTTAATTTGGTGACTGACAATATGCCCGCCTATTTTATGGCAAAGCAAGAAATTCAAAAATACGTAACAGCAGCAGATCTTATTACTGTTGATGGCCACGTCGTCAATAAAATTGGCACCTATCAAAATGCCATCGCTGCTCGGGCCCATGGCATACCTTTTTACGCTTTTGCCTGGGGTCGTGATAATTCGAAGAAGGTGCGCGAAGATATAGTTATTGAAGAGAGAGACCCGGCAGAGGTCAGAATTGCGCTGGGCTCCGCAACAACCATTGATGTTATTCGGGCACGCTATCCTGCTTTTGATATTACGCCCCCAGAATATGTTACTGGTATTGTTACCGTGAAAGGGATTGTCAGTCCTTCTGAGTTGGACGACGTACCTAAATGGTAGCCAGCAAAAAGGAGTATTTATGCCTACCGCACTGATTGGGGGTACTGGAATCTATTCTTTGCCTGGTATTGAAGTTAAAGCCAGGAAAATTCAAAACGAGTACGGTGAGGTACAGATCTATGTTGGTCAGGGTGACTATGAAGACGTGATCTTTTTAACCCGGCATGGGCAAGATCATTCGACACCGCCGCACAAGATAAATTATCGGGCTAATATCAAGGCCATCAAGGATCTGGGTGTTCAGCGCATCCTGTCTACTTATGCGGTTGGATCTATCTCGACAGATTATCCGGTGTCCGAACTTGGGGTCCTCAGGGATTTCCTTGATTTTACCCATGGCAGGGACTTCACCTTCTTTGACCAAATAGATAAAAGCGTTGGACATGTTGAAATGAGCCAGCCGTTCTGCTCTGTTTTAAGTGATGCCCTGCTGGAACTGGGCGCAAAGCATGACCTGAAAGTTCACGATGGAGCCGTTTATGTGGCTACTAATGGTCCTCGATTTGAGTCGCCCGCGGAAATCAGGATGTATCGGCAGTTAGGTGGTCACGTCGTCGGCATGACCTGCTGCCCCGAGGTCTATCTGGCAGCAGAGCTGGGCATGAGCTTCGCCGCAGTGGCCCTGCCGATCAATCTTGCGGCAGGCCTTGAAAAAAACATAACGCTGGTTGGCGGCAACATCAATGAAGTGAGGGCTAATATGGTGAACCTGATGTTAGATGTTCTTAGCCAGACGACGGACGCTCAATGCGTACCGCCGATTTTGTTATGACCCAGTAACCTCTGTTCCGCAGAGCCACCTAAACCGACTAGTGAGATACAAGCCATGACGAAGAAAAAAGTATTACCTGAACATGGTATGGGTACCATCGTTAACCATGTCGGTGAGGGCAGCCATGATAAGCACGCGCATCTTATGCCCATTTACCAGACTTCAACCTTTGGCTTTGATTCCGTGCAGGAGGCGGCTGAAGTTTTTGCTGGCAAAAAAAAGGGCTACGCCTACACGCGAACCCACAATCCGAATATGGATCATCTAGCTAATAAAATCGCTTATATGGAAGGGTTCGACCTGATTCGATCAAACCCTGATACAGAGGTTTCGGACCTTGTTTTAGGCAAGGTAACGTCTTCGGGTATGGCAGCGACCTCGGCTGCGGTACTGGCAAAAATAGGCCATGGTGATAAAGCAATTGTCCAACGCGGCTTGTACGGGAATAGTTTCAAGTGGTGGTACGAGTTGGCACCTCGGCTTGGTATTGAGGTGATCTGGTTTTCTGATGTGGGACCGGAAAACCTGGCTGAAGTGATTGCTCAAAATACAGATGCAAAATTGATATTTCTCGAAACTCCATCAAACCCGAATATTGAAATAATCGACCTTGCCCATCTGGTGGCGGCAGCACATGCCTACAATATATGGGTCATGGTGGATAACACTTTTGCGACCCCTTATCATCAACGGCCGTTAACTTTTGGTTGCGATGTCGTACTTCATTCGACTTCAAAGTATATCAGCGGCCATGGTCAGGTAATCGGTGGTGCGATAGTCAGTACCCATCTGGATTACATGGCAGCGGGTGGCAGCGGGGTTGGCTTAACCTACAAAATGCTGGGAGTGGCGCCAAGCCCTACTGATACCTCTTTAATCAACGTCGGATTAAAGACGTTTGAGCTGCGCATGCAAAAGCACGCAGAAAACGCGTTGGCAGTGGCTAGCTGGCTGCAGCAACAACCCCAAATCGAAGCAGTGTTTTATCCTGGGCTACCTGACAACCGTTACCATGAGCTTGCCAAGAAGCAGATGGTGAATGGGTTTGGCGGGATGGTGTCATTTAAGATCAAGGGCGGCGTGGAAAACAGTATGACTTTTACCAATGCGGTGACCATCCCAACGTTGGCAGTGAGCCTTGGTAATGTCGATAGCTTGATCCAACATCCTGCCAGTATGACCCATAGCGCCACCCCCAAAGAGGAAAGGGAAAAGGCCGGAATTGCAGATAATATTGTGCGTCTTTCAGTTGGGATCGAGAACATAGAGGACCTGATTGCTGACCTTGACCAGGCCATGCAGACGCTGCGGTAGGCATTTACCAGTGATCTGCTGGTGGCTATTGGTTTGTTTGGCATGAAATTTAAGATAATTTGAGAGCTTTAGTATGGATCAGCCAGCTGGAAAGATGTTGAAGTTTTGGGATTTGATGAGTATCTCGTTAGGTCAGATCATTGGTACGGGAGTCGTTGTTCTGACGGGAATCAGCATCAGTATGACGGGTCACGGTGCCCCCTGGGCATTTTTACTGGCGCTGGGTATCGTCGTGATTCCGACTATCTGTATTGCAGCATTGGGGTCGGCCATTCCCAGTACTGGTGGCAACTACACCTATGTGAGGGACCTGTTAGGGAGTAAAACGTCTTTTTTCTACTTGGCTTTACTGGTTGCGGGCCAGATGATTCTGTCCAGTTTTGCAATTGGGTTTGCCGAATATGGTGAGGCATTAATGCCGGGATTGAATATGAGTTTGGTCGCAGCCAGCATAATGATTCTCTGCTTTATCGCTAATTTGCTTGGCATTAAAACAGCCGCACGATTTCAAAGCGTGATGGTTTTAGGGCTGCTTGGAGCATTGATGCTCTATATTGTAATTGGACTGACCCATGTTAAGGAATATACGCCTTATACCCAGCTGCCGATGGTCATGCCAAACGGGTTTGGTGGTTTTTTTGCTGCTGCATTTCTGTTGCGCCTGAGTTTAATTGGTTCAGAGTTCATATCGGAATTCGGGGATGAAATGGAAAACCCAGGCAAGATGATTCCGCTGATAATGGGCATCTCTCTGTTTATTGTTAGTCTTCTGTATATTCTGATTGCCATAGTTGCCACCGGCGTGCTGCCGCTTGAGCAGATCGCGGGTAAGAACCTGGCAGCAACGGCGAAGATTATCTTTTCTCCTGGCGTTTATGTTGCGTTCATTGCCGGCGGCATCATGATCTCGCTGGTCACGTCACTCAATGCTATCTTTGCCTGGTGTACCAGAGGTCTTTATATGGCGACGGAAGATGGCTGGCTTCCTTCTGGATTCGCTGTCATGAATCGATTCGGCACACCCTATATTTTTCTTACTGTGTTTCTGGTTGTTGGCATCCTGCCGATCCTCACCGGAATGACCCTGACCTACGTGACTATTCTCGGCAATGCGGTTGGGGCGATTTTCGGATTATTCCCAGTGTTTGCTCTTTATAACCTGGCCAAACGTAATCCCGAAGCTTATCGAAACGCCCCATTTAGGCTGCCTGTGGTCCTAACCAAGCTCCTGCCTCTCATCGCGGTGCTGATTTATGGTTATGGCATCTATTCTTCATGGGGTTTTATTGGTAATACTGGCTGGTTACTATTGCTTGGGTATAGTGTTCTGGTAGTGGTGTATATCTATTTACGGGAACCCTATCGAGTGGCTCAACAATTATCGCGCGAAGGTAAGTGAAAAACCCAGGAACTGGGTTCTTCTATGATTAACCGGGTTTTATTAAGTTCTGCAGGGCAAGTGTCCTGGTTGCGGAAAGCTTCATCGCAACTCGCTTAAAGCGGCTGGCTTATGCTCCTTTCCTGGGTATGAATTTTAGTATCTTTTCGACAATGGTTTCGTATTTGTAGTCAGTGAACTCTCCAGCATCAAAATACATACCGTGTTCCGAGCAGGCCTCATAGCCAATATGGGGCTGCTCTGTATCCTTTACATGAACCATCTGGTCGCCGCAGCGGGGACAATCAATGTCCGTGATCTTGTTATTAGCCTTGCCAGTTTTGATGTCGCCAGAATCCAGGAAGTCTGACATCCATTTACCCTTTAATTTTTCCGCTTCTCCAGTGTCAAACCACATTCCCTTGCATTGAGCACATCTGTCAATGGTCATATTACGTCCATAGGTCGCTTCTTCCATTACGCCTTCACACTTTGGGCACTGCATATATTATTCCTTAATGATGCTGTTCTAACTGGCTATTTTATTGTTTTGATAAGCCGTGAGTATACCTCTACATGAGGTCATTGTGCAGCAGTGAATTAAGGCGCTAAGCAATAAATTTCCATTCGCGAGTAGGGTTCTGTATTCGATTGTCTGAACGGCAGTAAAAGCCGCCAGGGGGTGTTCAGTTGTTGGTGGCGTTAATTGCTAAGGCCAGGATGCGGCGCTGTCTAGCCCGATCAGGTTGATGTTGGTTTGAACCATTATTGTTGGGTTTATTTTATTTGATTCCAGATACGGCTTGTTTTGCCGGCCATTAAGTAATCATTATTGATGGCAGCGAACACAAAAAAATAGTTGGTATACGTAGTGTCGAGATATCTACTGAGAGCGTACCCAGGCTCAGGGCTTGTTTGGTTATAGAACGGGTATGGTTAAGGCTGTTGCGCCAATAGTGCCTCGGTTTGCTTTAGGTCTGTGCGCAGTGAATGTGCGCCACGAAAATAGTGTATTGACGCCCATAGATTTGCAAGTACCGCAATGCATAGGGCATAGCGCAATGAATCTATGGCGAATTGGGGTGCAAAAAAATCACTGACAATACCAACAAAATAGGGCCCCAGACCCATCCCGATGATATTGAGCATGAACAATAAAATAGCAGAAGCAACCGCTCGCATTCTCAGTGTGACCAGGGCCTGAGTCATGGCGAAAGAAGGCCCGAGATACATACCACCTAGAATGGATACGACAAATAAAGAAGGAATCACAGCCC
>JABIZD010000029.1 GCA_018666555.1 Gammaproteobacteria bacterium | reverse complement strand
CGTAAACACTTCACGACTTCAAGGTCTTTGGGTGCTGGAGAGATCTGGACCTATCATGTGAAGGCCGAAGACGGCGCGATGGGTGCCCCACTGGTAAAGCGGCCAAGTCCCAATTATCAGAAAGAATTAGGTGAGCCTGCTTATGGTAGTCAGGGCGACCTGCTTTATTACACCCAGAGTGCAACACCAGGCGATACTTTTATCTATCATGAAGATAGCAATGGCGCTTTGTTTGCAATCAAGAGGTTGAATCTGACAGATGGCAGTACTGACGTGGTTGCTGGGGGTGCAGGTGGCGCGGTGAGAGCGACGCCGTCGCCGGATGGTGTTTGGTTGGCGTATGTAAAGCGAGTCAGGGCGGCATCAAGGCTGTTTATAAAAAACCTGCAAAGCCAGGAAGAGATTATGCTGGTGAGTGATCTTGATCCGGATATGCAGGAAACCTGGGGAGTCTATGGTCTGTATCCTAATATGGCCTGGACGCCAGATAGCCGCAGCTTGGTATATTGGGCAAAAGGCCGCATCTGGCGGGTAGATACAGCCTCCGGTGAAGTTACCTTGATTCCTTTTAAGGTGAATAATGAGCGTGCTATTTTCCCGGCCCCTGATGTGCAGGTCGCGGTAGCACCTGATCAGTTCACGACAAAAATGGTGAGATTTGCCAGCGCTTCCCCAAGTGGAGATAGAATTGTATTCGAGTCGCTGGGTCAGCTTTGGCTAAAACATAGAGATAAGCCGCCACGACCCTTAACCAGAGATAAACTGGCGGGGCACGATTATGCTCCTGTCTGGTCCTCTGATGGTAAGAAAATATATTTTCTGAGGTGGCAGGATGATCAATTAGGCTCAATCCGAGTCGTTTCCAGTAACCGTGGCAAATCTCGACAGGTCAGTAATCACCCAGGCCATTATGTGGATTTGCAAATCAGTGTAGATGATCAGGCGCTGGTCTACCGACGATTGTCGGGTAGTAATATGACCCATCCTGGTTGGGGAGATAAACCTGGACTGTATCAGTTGTTACTGGCCAGCTCTGAGGAAACGCGAATTTCTAAAAAAGGCACGCATCCGCATTATGGGGCAGATGGTCGAATCTATGCCCTGGAACGGACCTGGGCTGCCGCAGGACGAGGCAGCGATAGCAGTGCTCAGTCGAAGCTGATTTCCGTGAACTCAGCTGGGTTTGATGCTAGAACGCACGCCAGTAGCGAATTTGCAACGGATTTCCGGATATCTCCTGATGGCCGTTATCTTGCTTTCATTGAACATTTTCAGCTGTATCTGACCGTGATGCCAGCCCAGGGTTTGACTTTCCAAGTTGGCCCATCGAGTACAGCCATGCCCGTGAAACAGGTGAGCCAATGGGGAGCTGATTATGTCAGTTTTTCAAAAGATGGCAAAACTCTGAACTGGTCGATCGGCCCGGATTACAAGAGTATTCAGGTTGAATCTTTTTTGTTCGATGATGAGGCGAAAACTACAGCAGTTAATTTGTCACAATCAATTGATGCCGCTAAACCAGCTGGAGTAATCGCACTGGTCGGCGGGAAAGTAATCACCATGGACGCCAACCGCTCGGTGCTTGAGGCAGGTGTCGTTTTGATCCAAGAAAACCGGATACAGCAGGTGGGCACTCGCAGCGAGGTTAGCATCCCGGCCGATGCTAAAGTGTTGGACGTCACGGGTAAAACCGTTATGCCTGGTATGATCGATGCGCATGCACATGGACCCTATGCCAGAGACCAGATTATTCCCCAGCAGAACTGGTCTTTGCTGGCGCATCTTGCGCTGGGTGTGACCACGGTACACAATCCTTCGAGTCGTTCCAGGCAGGTGTTTGCTGCGGCAGAGTATCAGAAGTCGGGTCGTATATTAGGGCCTCGAATTTTTTCGACTGGGGAGATTGTCTACGGAGCCAAGAGTACCGGGTTTGCGCCGGTCGATTCTCTTGATGACGCTTTAGCCCATGTTAAAAGATTAAAATCACAGGGTGCTGTGAGCATCAAGAATTATAATCATCCACGCCGGTCTCAGCGCCAGCAGGTGATTGAGGCGGCCCGCCGAGAAGGCATGCTGGTGGTCGCAGAGGGAGCTTCCCTGTTCCACCAGGACATGAACCTGATCGTAGATGGGTCAACTGGTGTGGAGCACAATATTCCGACGTTGAATATTTATGATGATGTCATTCAGTTCTGGCAACAGTCCTCAACCGGATATACGCCGACGCTGGTGGTTGCTTATGGTGGCCTGACTTCCGAGGATTATTATTATCAGGATACAGAAGTATGGAAGCATGATCTGCTTGCCAATTTTGTTCCGCCGACAGTTTTACAGGCCAGGTCGGTCAGGCGGATTATGGCGCCTGAGGCTGACTTCAGAGATGATGATGCAGCAGCGGTCGCTAAATTATTACTTGAGGCTGGAGTGACCGTGAATACAGGCGCTCATGGTCAGCGAGAAGGTCTGGCGACACATTGGGAATTATGGAGTTTTGTGCGGGGGGGGATGTCTCCCATGCAAGCGCTTTCCCTTGCTACCGTGAACCCGGCCAATTATCTGGGGATGGCTGACGAATTGGGTTCAGTTGAGCCGGGGAAGTTAGCCGACTTACTGGTGCTGGATGCTGACCCCTTAGATAATATACGCAATTCCGACCGTATAGTCTGGGTGGTCATCAATGGCCGTATATTTGCTGCAGATAGCTTGAACGAAACCTTAACCGGTGAGGCGAAACTGAAACCTCTCTGGTGGCATGGCAAACCACAGCACGAAATTCGATAGGGGTTTCCGGCTAGCAGGTTCTGCGTTGTTGAGATGGTTATATTGAGGTGGGGCCTACCTGGCTGGGAAGAAGTTTTCGCCTGACTCTGGATTAAGCGTTTTAAAGGCCCTAAGTGGTCTAATCTGGAGCTATGTAACCCTCTGCTTGATCTATGTCTTCCCCTGCCAGATACCGGTCTCTTTGCTCGTTTAAGTAGCGACGATGATCCTTATCCAGCATGCTCAGGTGTTTTTCATTGATCAGCATGGTTTGCATTGATTGCCATTGGCTCCAGGCTTGTTCTGAAAAATTTTCAAATATTTCTGCGCCCCGCGGGCCCGGGAAAGGGGCTTGCGCAAGGCTTGGCAAGTCTTTCTTTAATAATTGACAGAATACGGTACGCGACATATTGTTTTTTCACTCATTAGGATGTTCAGTTAATGGTTTCGCTAATTATAGTTTAGCATCAGAGCGTGAATACGGTAGTGTCGAGTATAAATGGATTTCATATCACGAGTATAAATGGATTGCCTACCACGAGTATAAATGGATTCGATATCATAGCCAGATACTCTTGTGCTGCTGTTATCTGATAGACCTGGTGGCCAGTTTTCCGGTCATTGCTCATCAGGACCATTGCTTACCCGGAATAGCTGCCTGTGAAAAATTCTTCGGCGAGACGCCGGGTAGCAAGCAGGGTCTTGTGCGATGTCAGTTTCGTAGCAAAACAGGTTTGATGAATACCAAGGCAGTACTGAAAGTCTCAAGTACGGTAAGGACTGGTCATTGCCTAGTTCTACAATAAATTGGCCAGTAGCTGGGTTGCAGGTTTTGTTAGGCCTATTTTGTCTTTACCGAACTGGCTGACCCAGCAAGTCTCAGATTCCTGG
>JABIZD010000030.1 GCA_018666555.1 Gammaproteobacteria bacterium | reverse complement strand
GGACAGGCATCGGCATCGACCCAAATCTGGTACGGATGCGTCGCCACCCTACTTGCAACTCTGTTGATACTGTTTCAGACCGGGTCGGCCCATGGTCTGACCCGGAATCAACCCTGGTAAGATTGATTGCATAGGTTTGAATCTGCTCGGTCTATCGCCAATAGCGCTGATTTTCACTTCTACCGCACACTGCCTGTGTTTAATCATAGTCTTCTCCTATTAGCATCGAGGTGGCTACTGGTTTACCGCTCATTCGGACCGGCACCGGTATTAACGTAACCTTGATGAAAGTGCTTCCTGCATACCGAACCATATCGGTCATTACCGCCTATCTCGATCTGTGTGCCACTGGTAAGCACTTGGCCAACTGCATCAGTTCGTAAAACCATAGTTGCTTTACTGCCACAATGACAGATGGCCTTAAGCTCGCGAAGGTTATCTGCCCAGCTCAGTAGATACTGGCTGCCCTCAAAAGGTTCACCCTGAAAATCAGTCCGCAGGCCATAAGCGAGCACCGGAATATCAACCTCATCACAGACCCGTCCTAACTGGTAGACCTGGGGTTTTTTCAAAAACTGCGCTTCATCTATCATCA
The DNA here is from genome assembly GCA_018666555.1 of Gammaproteobacteria bacterium. Classification (GTDB taxonomy): domain Bacteria; phylum Pseudomonadota; class Gammaproteobacteria; order Pseudomonadales; family Azotimanducaceae; genus UBA9926. Next base: position 4,943 of record JABIZD010000030.1, on the reverse strand, counting down.
CGCAGTGGATCTTTCGACTATTATGGTGGCCAGTCACTAACTGATATAAGTCTTCTTCTTGATCAAAGCTGATGGCTTCTTCCTCAATTCCCAGACGAGAAGTAATCCTTCCTTCACCATAACGGTTATCCAGTGCCGGGCACAGCAACAGCGTTGACATTCCACGTTCTCGGTAGTTATGACTTGACTGCAGCAGAGAGGTCGATTTCCCCGCATTCATGGAGGAATAGTAAAAGTAGAATTTTGCCATGAGGGATACTCCTTCGGTCATCATTATAGGTGTTCGTACAACCAGGCTCAGCAACCTTTTTATTTCTGAGACCGTATTGCCAGCCCTGAAAGTCAATGCTGAGAACAAAGTCAAACTAATAAGGTAATCGGGTAAAGCCCCATACTTACATGGAAAAACTTGAGTTTACGGCTCTTTCAATATACTGTATATATATACAGTTATTTAACATCTAACCCACCTCGCCAAATGACCCAGTATGAACCATCATAATTACTCTTTCACTGAAATATCAGCAGCAGCACCGACGCCCACGCCCACGCCCAAATATGCCGAATTGCATTGTATTACCAACCATTCTTTCTTGAGAGGCGCCTCTCATCCGGAGGAATTAGTTCAACAGGCTGCGATGCTCGGTTATCAGGCCCTGGCAATTACTGACGAATGTTCAATGGCCGGTATTGTCAAAGCACATAAGCAAGCTAAAAGCTGCGCTTTAAAACTAATTATCGGCAGCGAGTTTACCCTCCAGGAAGAAATTAAAGTTGTCATGCTCGCCCCAAACCGTACTGGATATGGCCAGATTTGCAGCCTTATCAGCCGTGCACGACGTCGAGCTGAAAAAGGTGATTACACCCTGAGTCTAAAAGACCTGCAGACCGCAACTGACCAGATCATCATGATCTGGCTACCTACTGCAAGTCAGGAAAAAAACCGTATCTATGGTGAAACCCTCAAAACATGGTTCTCCGACCGGCTCTGGCTCGGCCTGGAAATTTTTCTCGATGGCCAGGATGAAAAAACCTACCAACACATTTTTGATTTAGCTAATGCGATATGCATACCCATGCTGACCTGTGGCGATGTTCACATGCACATTCCCGACAGAAAACCATTACTCGATACTTTGGCTGCTATCAGATTAGGCGTTTCTATTCAGATGGCAGGCCGCCTGCTCCACAAAAATAGTGAACGGCACCTCCGTAATATCCCAGCCATACACCAGCTTTGCCCCTCATCTCTATTAGAAAACACTTTACAAATAGCCAACCAATGTCATTTCTCACTGGATGAACTGCGTTATGAATATCCGCAAGAACTGGTCCCTGCAGACAAGACACCAACGCAATATCTCCTCGAGTTAACCCAGGTCGGAACATTGAAACGGTGGCCCAATGGGATACAGGCATCGGTACAACTACAAATTGACAAAGAACTACAACTAATAGCCTCTCTAAACTACGAATACTACTTCTTAACCGTGTTCGATATTGTCCAGTTTGCAAAAAGCCAGAATATCCTTTGCCAGGGAAGGGGCTCAGCCGCTAATAGCGCCGTTTGTTACTGCCTCGGCATCACTGAAGTAAATCCTGCAAAAATAAATTTACTATTCGAACGTTTTATCTCTAAAGAACGTAATGAACCACCTGATATCGATGTTGATTTTGAACACGAAAGACGAGAAGAAATCATTCAGTATATTTATAAAAAATATGGCCGTCATCGAGCCGCTCTGGCAGCCACAGTCATCACCTACAGGCCTAAGAGTGCTATCAGAGATGTGGGCAAAGCCATGGGAATAGACACCCACCTGATCGACAAACTGGCAAAAACTGTATCCTGGTGGGATAAAAAATCCTCATTACTGGAGCGATTCGAAGAAACCGGGATTAGCGCTCGTAACAGAGTCGTCAACCAATTCGTCGACCTGACCCAGCAAATCCTCGGATTTCCTCGGCATTTATCACAGCACGTTGGTGGTTTTGTTATTTCCAGCGGTCCACTGTCCCAACTCGTTCCCCTGGAAAATGCAGCCATGCCCGAGCGAACCATCATCCAATGGGATAAAGATGACCTTGAAGCCCTCGGCCTACTTAAAATTGATGTATTAGCTCTGGGTATGCTCACTTCTATCAGGAAATCCCTTGAACTAATCAGTCATCAACAGGAAACAGAGCTCACCCTGGCCGATATTCCAGCTGAAGACCCGTTGACTTATCAGATGCTGCAGCAAGGAGATAGTATCGGTGTCTTTCAGGTTGAATCACGAGCCCAGATGGCCATGCTGCCAAGACTCAAACCGGAAAAATTTTATGATCTGGTGATCCAGGTCGCCATCGTCAGACCAGGCCCCATCCAGGGTAAAATGGTTCACCCCTACTTAAAAAGACGGAATGGCGAAGAAACTGTCAGCTATGCCAATAATGAGGTAAAGGCTGTCCTGGAACGCACCCTTGGAGTGCCTATATTCCAGGAGCAGGTAATCAAACTTGCTGTAGTTGCCGCTGGTTTTACCCCTGGTGAAGCTGATCAACTCCGCAGGGCTATGGCCGCCTGGAAAAAACGCGGTGGGCTCGAACATTTTCAAAAAAAACTAATTAATGGCATGCTTGAACGAGGCCATGATCAGGCTTTTGCCGAACGAATATTCGAGCAAATCAAAGGATTTGGCGATTATGGTTTTCCAGAATCCCATGCAGCCAGCTTTGCTCTCTTGGTGTATTTTTCCGCTTGGCTGAAATGCCACCATCCGGCGGCATTCTATTGCGGTTTATTAAACAGCCAACCCATGGGGTTTTACAGCCCATCACAACTGGTACAGGATGCTACTCGCCACCACATTGAGGTCCGCCCTGTGGATATTCTGCATAGCCTTTGGGACTGTTCCCTTGAGTACTCTCAACCAGTAGACCCTCATTCAGGAAGCCAGCAGCAGACCCGTCAGCCCGCTATTCGTTTAGGTTTAGAGCGAATAAAGGGTTTAAGGAAAGCCACGGCGCTTCGTGTTATGGCCGCCCGGGAAACACACACCATCAAGGTCCTGTCAGATATGGCAACCAAGGCAGACCTCGACCAGGCAGAGATGGGCCGCCTGATTGAAGCTGGCGCATTTAAATCCTTATCCGGGAATCGTTACCAAAGCCATTGGCAGGCAACTGGAATCATCCCTCATCCACCATTACTGGAAGTAGCCTCTGTTAGAGAACAGGATCACGTTACATTAGATGCACCAGCCGAAGCAGATGACCTGCGTGCTGATTATGAAAGCCTTGGCCTAAGTTTAGGTCGACATCCAATGTCAATCCTCAGGGAGCAGGAAAACAGTCTTAAATACTGTAAAAAAGCCTCTGAATTAACCCTCATTAAGCATGGCCGCTTTGTTCAAGTAGCTGGCCTGGTAACGGGCAGGCAGAGACCCTCAACGGCAACTGGCGTCATCTTCCTGACCCTCGAAGATGAAACAAACAACATCAACGTTGTAATATGGAGCAACTTACTGGAACGCTTCCGGGCCGCCATATTAAGGGGCAGGCTACTAAAAATAAAAGGCATCATTGAGAGACAGGCATCCATCATTCACGTAGTAGCCGGGTCTATCCAGGACTACAGTGGATTACTTGAAAGCTTCTCGTTAAAGTCTCGGGATTTCCATTAAACCGGCTTAGGGGCAGGCCATTTTTCAGCATATTAAAATTTCTACCCGGGGTGAACTTCACCCTGCCAGACCCACTAATGAAAACACCCAAAAGAATGTTCTCGTTCACCGGCCACACCCGCGTTATTGATAATCAAATCCAGACCGAACTGAAAGTCCGCCACCACTATTTCAATCATCTTGGGGTCACAAACGTCAAACTCCAAAAGATGCAACCGAGCACTGGCCGAGTGATTATTTAATTCCAGATGGCGGCAGCCTGACCAGACTTCATGACCTGCCTGGATGTCGTGCTTAACCAAAGCCTTGCCAATGCCAGACCCTGCAATTACTAAAATACGCATGAACACCCTTTCTTTTATAGCGAATTTACTATGACCAGTTGGTCTTGCCTTAATCACTAGAGTCAGGCCACCGTTCGCCTCATCACTATAACCAGAGATCCCTGAGTACTAAACTCATCTGACGAGAAGCAAAAAATACCTGAACAGTCGACAAAATCCGTTATAGTAGTTTCGAGTGCAGCAAGGCCACCAATGTGGAAAAAAGCCATCCTAATCAACACGCAACCTATACAAAGGGACCGGTTGTAAAACATGTGGCTCATCTATCAACCGTCATGATTCTCGGATTCCTTGCCATGACGCTCGGCCAACTAATTGAACTTTTGTATATCGGTCGGTTGGGTACGCAGCAACTAGCGGCAATCACCTACATGTTTCCCATAGCGATGGCCTTAAACGCCCTCACGCGAGGCATTGGTATGGGTGCAGCTACCATTATTGCCCAGGCCATGGGCGAATCTGACCGAGACGTAACCGCAAGAACCATCACCCACTGCTACATTCTGGTTCTGGCATTTACCTGCTCTATTTCAGTTATTGGCTTCCTTACGGCTGAAAGCCTATTTCATGGTCTAGGTGCTGAAGATACTGTCCTGTCATTGACCGTAGCCTATGCCCATATCTGGTTTATTGGCTTTCCCTGCATGGGAATTGCGATGGTCTCTAACGGACTAATCAGGTCATTCGGTAACGCCACCTATCCAGGCTACATCATGTCATCAGCACCGATAGTTCAGGTCATCGTTGGTCCATTCCTCATTTTTGGCTGGCTCGGCCTGCCTGCTATGGGATTGACGGGAGCAGCATGGGCTTTTGTCATCGGTTCACTATTGCAACTGCTGCTCGCCGCATACTGGTATCTGATTAAAGAATCGCTACTGCACTTTTCCTTAGCTCAGTTTTACCAATCAACCACACAAATCCTCACCGTTGG
>JABIZD010000114.1 GCA_018666555.1 Gammaproteobacteria bacterium | reverse complement strand
CGTCACCTGAGAATGCCGGTTTCATCTGGAATCTGTCGTCACCTGAGCATGCCGGTTTCATCTGGAACCTGTCGTCACCTGAGAATGCCGGTTTCATCTGGAATCTGTCGTCACCTGAGCATGCCGGTTTCATCTGGAACCTGGCGTCACCTGACAACAGTGGTTTCATCTGGAACCTGGCATCTCCCGAGAATGCTGGTTTTATCTGGAACCTGGCATCTCCTGAGAATGCTGGTTTCATCTGGAACCTGTCATCTCCTGACAACAGTGGTTTCATCTGGAACCTGGCGTCTCCTGAGAATGCCGGTTTTATCTGGAACCTGGCATCTCCCGAGAATGCTGGTTTTATCTGGAACCTGGCATCTCCTGAGAATGCCGGCTTCATCTGGAACCTGGCGTCACCTGAGAATGCAGGCTTTATCTGGAATTTGTAATATCAAAAGAGTAAGGGTTTTTGCCAAATTTTTGAGAACATGCTGAATCGGCTTAATTGGATCTTGTACCTGTAACAGATTACTGTTTTCATAGGTAAACAAATTATCTGGATAGGCCCTTGCTCTCAAGAGACCAATTAAGCCACCTCAAAGCAATATCCATTAAGCGGGAAAAATTAGCTTCAAGGTTAGCAGGATTCGTTTCGGCCCAGTGCTGTTTTCGGTCTGCTATTGGTAGAAATTCACTATTACTTGGATTGACCGTTTTACTCTTTCAGGTGTCCTTGCAGACTTTCGCTGTGGGTGAATTGGTCAATCAACGAATGGTTAATTTCGATCACCTCAATACTGAGGAAGGTCTATCCCAGAATGGGGTAACTTCTTTTGCCCAGGATTCAGACGGTATGATTTGGATTGGGACTCAGGAGGGTTTGAATCGTTATGACGGCTATGATTTTAAAGTTTTCTATCATTCAGAAAACGATGCCTTCTCACTTTCACACGATCAGGTTCATGCGCTTCTGGCTGGTTCTCTTGGCCGGATGTGGATAGGAACCGATGCAGGGTTAGATTTGTATGACCCAATTCTCAACAAATTTATTCGTCACCGGTTAGATTTTCCCGGGGAGCCTGGCCGCGAAATAGTGGCGGTATTTTCTTTAGCTGAAGGACTCGATGGCAGTGTCTGGATAGGGACCAATAATGGCCTGGTCCGCTTTAAGGATGGCCAGTTCAGTTGGTATAAACACGATCTTACGAGACCAGATTCGATTGGCAAAGGTGGTGTCAGGGCGTTGTTTGTGGATGAGCAAGGTCTGCTTTGGGTCGGAACTGAAGAGGGCGGGTTGACGGTCTTAGATGCTGCTGGACTAGTCGTTCGACACTATAAAAATGACCCATCAGATCCTAATTCCATTCCAGCAAGTCAAGTTCGGGCTATCCAATCCGATGCACTTGGTCGGAAATGGGTTGGGACAATGTCTCAGGGTATTGGCGTACTCGATCAAATTAATGATGAATGGATTCGTTTGAAATCCAGGGCTGATGATACCAATTCGTTAAGTAGCAATCGCGTAAGAGCCATTATTCGTGATGCTAGCGGCTCGCTTTGGATAGGTGCAGATGCGGGTCTCAATTTATGGAAGCCCGAAACCAATGACTTTCAACGATTCCGGTCTGATCTCAGAAACCCGAAGAGTATCAGTGATGAAACTATTATTGATTTGTTTGAGGACCTGGGCGGTGTTATTTGGGTTGGAACATACAATGGTATCAGCAAGTGGAATGCCACAGTAGAAACGTTTCCCGTATTCAAATTGCAATCCAGTTCTGAGAACGTTGTTTCGAGTCCATCTACTTCCTCGTTTGCCGAAGATGAAAGTGGAGACTTATGGATCGGTACTTTTGAAGGTATCAGTATCTGGCGCCAGAGCCAGAAAACTACCGAAGTATTTGATTCTCCCGATTTAGGTCCGAACGGTCGAAGGGTCATGGCGGTGAAGGGTTTCCAGAATGAAATCTGGGCGGGAACAATGGCCAATGGCATTCATGTTTTACGGGATGAAATGCTTGACCGGGTTTATCTGAATGATGCAAGTAATATGGAATCTCTTTCAATTGATGCCGTTACGCGAATTTATGTCGATCGACAGGAGCGGCTTTGGGTAGCCACATATGGTGGTGGAGTAAACTTGTACCTTGGCAATGATAATTTTCGTCGCTATCCCGTGTCTAATAACCCCCATGGTCAATTTTCGTCACTACAGGCTTTGGATATCATTCAAGCCAGCGATGGGAATATGTGGATTGCAACCAATGGTGGCGGCGTAATTGTGCTAGACCCAGATACCGGTGATACGCTTTCTTTTATGTACAGACCTGATGATAGCTCGTCATTGTCCAGCAATAATATTGTCTCTCTTTTGGAGACTGACAAGGGCATATGGATAGGTACACGAGACCGAGGGGTCAGCTTCTATTCTCCTGAGTCTGGGGCTTTTTCCCATTATACCAAAGCCGATGGTCTCGCTAGTGGTTCGGTCTATGGTTTACTAGAGGATAGTGCTGGAAAAATCTGGATTAGTGGTGGTAAAGGGCTGACCTCGTATGACCCGGCTTCTGGAAAGTTCGAAGTTTATGACTCTACCCATGGGCTGCAGAGCGATGATTTTAACAGTGGTGCCTATTTGAAACTTGAAAATGATTTGCTTTTGTTTGGCGGAAACAACGGTTTCAATTTGTTTGATCCTGAAGATATCAGGATTAAAAATACCCACCTGGCACCTGTAGTCCTGACTGAATTCAGTAAATTTAATAAAAACTATCCGCTACCCCAGGCTCTTTCAGAAACGGAGGAATTGATACTCGATTACACAGACTCGGTTATCGGCTTTAAATTTGCCGTTATTGATTTTACAGCACCGAAAAAAAATGATTTTAAATATAGATTATTAGGATTTGATGACGACTGGATTGATGCTAATGGTGAACACCGGGTTACCTACACTAACCTCGATGCTGGAAATTATATTTTTGAGTTAATGGGTTCGAATAATGATGGGTTATGGAACGAGGCAGTCACGAGTATTTCGGTTCGAGTTGAACCGCCTCCATGGGAGACTTGGTGGGCTTATTTTCTTTATTTTGTTGCTGTCAGTGGAGCTCTTTACCTGCTTTTACAGAGCAACTCTCGGCGACAGCGATTTGAAGCAGAAAAGCGCTATAGCCAACGATTGCAGCTATATATTGAATCGCTGGAAGAGGCGACTGACTGTATTATGATAGCTGATCCAGATGGGGTTGTTCTGTATGCCAATCACGCCGTCGAATCTATGTTCGGCCTGGCACCGAAAGATGCTCAGGGGCAGCAGTTATTACCAGTTATTTTTAATCATAAAGATGAAATAATTGAGGTGAGGCATGCCTTGGCTAGTCACGGCAGGTACAATGGAGAAGTCTCTCTGCAGGGAGATAGTCAAGGCTCCACAGCAGAGGTTACGATTGCGTCGGTCAGTGAAAGTGGAAGTGAAAGTGAAAGTCAGGGATCAGCCCTTGTCTGCATTTCCAGGGATATTTCCTTGCGCAAGAAAACTGAAGCAGAACTTGAGGATTATCGTCGTAATCTGGAGAATCTGGTGGCGGAGCGATCAGCAGCCCTACAGAAAGAAATTCTCGAGCACAAATATGCTAGAGGAGAATTGGCGGAATCGCTTAGAGAAAAAGAATTATTGTTAAAAGAAGTTCATCATCGAGTAAAAAATAATATGCAGGTGATATCTAGCCTGCTCAATATGCAGGCCGACTCGGTAGTGGACGAGGGTTTATCGAATTTATTGGGTGAAAGTCAGCATAGAATCAAGTCAATGTCGTTGATTCATGAGAATCTCTACCAGTCGGAAAATTTGCTGTCAATTGATGTGGATGATTACATCCGCATGCTGGCTGATAGCCTATGCCGATTTTATGTGGTGCCTAATGTTGAGGTTTGCCTCAATATTCTAGTCGATGATGTTCATCTTGACCTTGAAACTGCTGTTCCATGTGGGCTCATATTGAACGAGTTGGTATCCAATGCGCTCAAGCATGCATTTAAAGATAGACAAGGAATAGGTAACATTGATATAGAGTTTGCACCAAAGGGTGATAATTATCGTTTGCATATCAGTGATGATGGAAATGGGCTGCCAGCTGAGTTTGAGCTTGGCAGGAACGCGTCCATGGGGATGGAAATTGTGTCGATATTAACAGAGCAGCTAGAAGGCAGTCTCGAGATTAAGGGTGAGCCTAGTGCCAGTTTCACGATAGAATTCCCGCGGGAGAAGCGTTAATGACTAAAAACACCATTTTTGTTGTTGAAGACGAAGTCATCGTTGCCAGGGATATTCAGTCTAGATTGCAGAAGATGGATTACGAAGTGGTAGGGACTGCAGCTCGAGGTGAAGATGCAGTCGAGCGCGTCCTTGATTTGCGGCCTGATCTGGTCATGATGGATATCAACTTGCGTGGAGAAATGGATGGTATTGATGCTGCGACTAATATTAGAGCTGAGTATGACGTCCCCATTATTTTTTGCACAGCCTATTCCAATAAAGAGACGCTGGCTCGAGCTAAGATAACCGTTCCATATGGTTATGTATTAAAGCCTTTTGATAATCGAGAACTTGAAATCACTATTGAGATTGCGCTCTACGAACATCAAATAAATGTGGAGCTTGAAATTGCTCGTGAACGTCTTATTGCAACAGTAAGCAATATTGATGACGGTGTTGTTACCGCAGACAGGCAAGGGAAGGTGCTGCTCGCAAATGCGGCGGCGATCCGCATATTAGGTATTGCTGAAGAATCGCTGTTGGGCTCTGATTTAGACTCCACCTTCACATTGGGTGCATTTACTGAGGGTGATGAGGTTGTAACGCTGGAGGTGCCGGACCCGAGTTCGGAAATAGTTGACCAGGCAGTAACCCGTCAGTATTTAACTAGCAGCGATGCTGCAAGAGTCCCTATTGAGATCGGCGTAAGCTGGTTCAAACTTCGCCAGGAACAACTTCAAGTAGTCACCTTCAGGGATATAACCCAACGGTTATCCCAGGAAGAACAACTTGTCAGGAGTGCTTTCTATGACTCCCTGACTAAATTGCCCAACAGGCAGTTATTTTTTGATCGGGTTACCAGCCGAATGATTTCATCTGATGCTGGTGGTGATCAAATGCAGGGTAAAGACGCTTTTACCGTGGTTCTATTTGGTATTGATCGGCTCAGTGTCATTAAGCAAGGCCTCGGAATTGAAGCTAGTGATACTGTAATTGTGGAGGTAGGTCAGATCATTAGTGCTGCCTTAAACCCACAGGATACGATTTCACATTTTGGAGGAGGTACTTTCGCTGTCGTGCTTTATGAGGCTGGAGAGGTAGGCCTGGGTGTGGTTATTGCAAACGATATACAGGCTGAGATTGAAAGGAGCCTAATCCTGGCAGGTGAGTCGAGTGTTAGCGTCGTGGTCAGTGCGGGCATTGTTCAGTATTCGGCGCAATACACGTCTGTGGATGAATTGATAAGGGATGGTGAAACAGCTCTACAGAAAGCAAAGCAGGAGGCCGCAGGTAGTTTTGTGGTGTTCAATTCGGTGATGTATGAAGAAGCGAAGAAATTTGTCTATGTTCGTTCTGCTCTCCAGGAGGCGATTCTTGAAGATGAGTTGGTTTGCTGTTATCAGCCAATCGTTGATCTCGAATCGCTGGAAATAAAAAGCTTTGAGGCTCTGGTGCGATGGAACCACAAGGAATTAGGGGAAGTACCACCGTCAGAATTCATACCAATGGCAGAACAGAGTGGACTGATCCTGCCGTTAGGAGATCAACTGTTGGAACAAGTGTGCCGGCAGTTAGCGGCCTTTCAGGATAAAGGCCTTAAAGGATTTAATTTTGCTGTAAATATATCTGCGCAGCAGTTCAATGCGGACTTACCTGTTCGCCTGGATAAGTTAATTTCACAAACCGCGCTGGCGCCGTCTGATATCACGCTGGAAATAACAGAAAGAATCGCTATGGCGGCGGTAGAAAGTAATTTCCAATTGATGGAGGCCTTTCGTGAGCGGGGTCACAAGATCAGTGTCGATGATTTTGGCACTGGTTATTCTTCATTGGCCTATCTGAAACGATTCCCGCTGGATACATTGAAAATTGATCAGGCATTTGTCAGAGAGTTAGCCCTTGATTCGGATGACTTCGTCATTACCAAGGCTATTATTGATTTAGGGCACAGCCTAGGCTTGAAAATAATAGCCGAAGGTATCGAAACCGAGGATCAGTTGCTGATTCTCCGTCAATTGGGTTGTAATCTTGGTCAGGGCTACCATATTCAAAAAGCCTGTACTGTGGACGAAATTTTAGCTGCCTCTGCCTCCAATGCGTCTCTTGGTAAAGCGTTATTACCTGTTAAGTAATGACAGGATTACTCACGGCAGTAATGCGCCACCATCTATATCGAGAACGACGCCCGTCATGTAAGGATTACCGATTGCGAGCATAATGCCATCAGCTACTTCCTCTGCGGCTCCAACTCGACCCAGCAGGATGCCTTTGCCAATGTTTTCAAGCGCAGCTGCTTTGTTATCCCCCAAGCGATCGAACATGCCGGTATCGATTATACCGGGAGCTACTCCGTTGACACGTCTCGGGGCCAGTTCCAGGGCTAAGGCTCGCACCAGGCCTTCGACTGCATTTCCCGTACAGGAAACCGATGACATTCCCGGGTTGCATTTGCGTGCCGGTGTCCCGCTGACAAGCGTTATCGAACCGTCCTCAACAAGAAAAGGGGCACCCTGCCGAACGACGTTTGTATAGCCCCAGAATTTATTAAAGGCTTCTCTGAATTGTTCATCAGTTTGTTCCATAAAAGGGACCATAGTCCGGTTAGCGCCAGTAGCTGCGCCAACAATATGATTGATTTTCCCCGTTTTTTCGAAGAGGTCCTTTAGACCAGCAGGGTCGTGAATATCAACCTGGGAGAATTCAATATCTGGATAGTTCGACTGACATAAGGCAACCTTATCTGCAGATCTACTCGCCGACCAGACATTTGCGCCTGCTGCGCTGGCAGCGACAGCGGTAGCGAGTCCAATTCCCGAAGTCCCACCAATGATGACAACATTTTGTCCTTTAATTTGCACCTGACTCTCCTTAGATTGCATGGGATGATGGCCGGACATTATCAGGTCGACGCAGAAATGCAAATAGAGACTGCCAGGACTGTGCTCGAAAGAATGTGGTACATTGAGCGCGCTCTTAAGAGACGAGAAAATTATGACGACCGAAAACCCGCCTGATTGGTTTAACAGGGCCTTAAAAGCCAAAGTGAGTCAAGGTTTTGTGGAGGTGCAGGGCTGTAAAGTCCATTACCGATCCTGGGGAACGATTGGATTGCCTGGTATTGTACTGATTCATGGCAGCAATGCTCACTTGGAATGGTGGAGATTTGTTGCGCCATTTCTTGCTGATCAATTTAGGGTAGTGGCTTTGGATTTATCGGGTCATGGTGATAGTGGATGGAGGTCCACTTACAGTGGCAGCTTATTTGCGCAGGAAGTTATGGCTGTCTGTGAAGCAGCTCATTTAGGCGACAAACCCTTTATAGTGGCACATAGTTTTGGTGGTTTTGTTGGTTTGGAAACAGGACATCACTTTGGTGAAAAGCTAGGTGGTATTATCTTTGCGGATTTTACCGTGGAACCACCAGAGCGTTATATTGAGTGGGGGAAAAAAGCTGACCAAAGGGGCGGTGAGCCAGCCAGGGCAACAAGAATTTATCCTGCTGAAGACGAAGCGCTGGCGCGATTTCGCTTGATACCGGAACAACCCTGCCAGCACGCTTTTGTGGTTGATTTCATAGCCCGGCAATCATTGCGTGCGGTTACCGGAGGAGTCACATGGAAGTTTGATCCTGGCCTGTTTGATTTTCTGGAAATG
>JABIZD010000031.1 GCA_018666555.1 Gammaproteobacteria bacterium | reverse complement strand
TCAAAGAGCCGATCCCGAACTTGTTTTTCAAGCCATGTGCCTGGATCCCCTTACTGCATCTATACTGACCCTGGACGAGATTCGCAGTATGACCAGAGAACTGCTCGAGGCGCAACTGGATGTTCTTCCTGAGGAGTTCAGGCATCGCAGGCTCGCTGAAAAGCCCCTGTTATACAGCCTGTGAGTGACGCCGAGTGCATCAGGTAATCTTGCCGGTATAGCGCGCCGAGCTACTCGGGCCATGATGACTTAAGATAGTATTCAAACCAAGTTTAATGAGACGATATTTGTATGAGTGGAACACGACAGAACTCAAGATTTATAGACATCCCAGGCAGCCTTAACTTCAGGGATTTTGGTGGTTATATCACTAAAGATGGCATGCGAATCAAGCTCGGCTACCTGTTTCGCTGCGGCATGCTCACAGATATCCCGACATCGGCCACTGCTGAATTCGCCCAACTGGGCATAGGCGTTATCTGTGACATGCGCAGCCATGATGAAGTCGCACTTTATCCATCGCCGCAAACGGATCCATTTGACTGCCAGGTTCATATCCCCATATCACCTGGGACCAGCAACTCTTTAAGAGCGAGCCTATCTAAAATGGAGAATTCCGATCAGGACCGGATCCAATTCATGCAGGAAATCACCCGGGAAATCGCCAGAGAGCACGTCGCTGCCTATACAATTGTACTGCGAGCACTGGTAGAAACAGAACAAGGCTTCCTGATTCACTGCATGGCTGGAAAAGACAGAACGGGTTTTGGTGCAGCTATCATCAAGCTGACTCTGGGAGTCAGCCGGGCCCTGGTCATAGAGGACTACCTGCTGACCAATCAATCCAGTGATTTAAGGCGACGTACGCGCGCCAGGATGGCGGAACAGGGCATCCAGATTGAAGAAAGCACCCTCAAGATAATGACCGGCGTGCATCGAGCGTATATAGAAGCCGGCCTGGATGAGGTGGATCAGCACTTTGGCGGGGTGGATGGATACCTTGAAGCAGCAGGCATTTCTCTGAATGACCAGAACAATCTCAAAGCCCGCTTGCTTGAGCCATAGACCCTAGATCGAGATGACGATCATGACGCCAGCTTTGTTCATGGCCGCCTGCGCACTTTTACTGGTCATGATCTTGCTTGCATCCTCAGCGGGTAAAACAAGATCTGAAGGCAAGCCCTCATAGGTGGTAATTGCACGCACAATCAATGGCACCCGTGCCACCCGCTCATTTTTCACCGCATCACTGATATCCAGGTCATAGCTCACACCCCGTTTATTAGTGATATCCGAATAAGAGGTATTCTGGTTCGGATAGATCACCGTGCCATCATGACCTCGAATGGTTGGGATCGTGGCAAGTTCAAAATTCTTGACCTGGGTGGCATCAATAAGGAGTCCAGAGAATTCGCCCGCTGCATATTCGTTTACAGACTGCCTCAAAGCACCCACAATATCTGCAGGTTGATTAAGGTCGATCCATTTAATAATTCGCTGGGCTGCCGCCGCATCGTTATCACTGCCGAGCACGAACAATTCTCCAGCATGGACAGGGGCGATCAATTGCCTTTCCAGCCAGAGCACATAAGGGCTGATCGTATTTAACACAGTGCTGAGGCGCATTCTGGTCCGACCCAGACCAGGATTGAGGGAGACTATGTCTTTACCATCTGGATAAACCGCGTAGAGAAGATCACCGGCAATAGGCATGGCCAAGGTAACGGTATAGATATCATTCTGGTAGGACTCTTTAATCGGTCTGGCGCCTCTGATAACGCCCTTAACTCGACTGGCTGTCGTAGTATCATCCAGAAGATGGTCAACAACTTTTGTCATTGAAGTCAATCTGACTCCCTGGGTGAGTTCCAACAGGTTGCGCTGACCATCGACAACCGCCGCCCGTCTGGCGAGCAACCGTCGCTGAGCTGCTGGCATGCCTTCTCTTGACGTACCAAAACCCTGAGCGATGACCATTCCTTTGCTCCAGTTTATGGCGCCTGTTGCAAACTCCTCAACGACTTCATCCGCCTTCGCCGCACCAGCCAGTACCATTATTATCGCCAGGATGTGTCGAATCATCTATTACCTCCCCGATTTACAAGAAAATCAATTGGTCCATATCTTCATATTTTTTTTGTGCTGATGTCACTTTTCGCAAATACAGCCTCGTCTCTTCATAGGGCAGATTTTCAACCAGATGCTGGTATACAGCATCTGCTGTCATAGCATTAATCGCCTGGGCTGCCACAGCAATACGCTTCGAATTCACAAATGCCCGGGCAACGTTCCCAGGCCCGGTATTGTAGGCTGCGATGGTGCAATAAAATCGGCTAATATCATCCTTGATGCTCCGTAAATACCGACTATCCAGCAAATTCAAATAGGCCGCTCCTAACTCAACATTCTGGTTAGGATCATAGAAATATTCCGGACCTAAAACCAGTTTTTCTCCATAGAGGTAATTATAGGCATCCACGCCACCAGAAGCTGGCACCAATTGCATCAGACCAAAAGCCGGTACATGTGACCTGGCCCTGGGGTTAAAATGACTTTCTGTTTCCATAATTGCGTAAAGCAGACTTGGCAGCAGGTCATGGCGTTTAGCCTGAGCCATAACCGCACTTCGATATACCCCGGCGGCAGCCGCTAAATAATTCTGTCGCAGTGGAATAGATATCCTGATTTTCTGTTTATCATCACCGCTATCAACGATTGAAGCGGTCACTGTCGCCAAAGAAGGTTTATTTTCTGTTGCCTTAGACTGATTCACGCTGTCTAAAACTACAGAAGATATCAATTCCCCGTTTGCTGGAACTGGTTCAATGACAGACGATGATATAACCTGATCACCTTGCTGCTGCCCATCCATGTCGGTTACAGCTGCGGGAATTCCAGGCGAGTTTACTTCTTGAGCGACCCTCGGTACCACTTCCAACTGCTGCCTCGCTTGTCTGAGTATCTCAGTGAAATCAAGGGACGCTGGCGTATCAACTAACTCTCTTAGAACCGCTCTATCCGCGCTGGAGCGGGAATTTTCCATTTTCAAGGATTGTGATTGCAAGTCCTTTTTAGCGTATTGCCACACCGCATCCTTACGTTCCAGGTCTGCCTCGGTATCCTGCATAGCGGAAAGAACCGCCGCCTTTATTTCCTCTGAAGCACTTGTCAGTTCTGAGCCATCTTCAATCAGCCTCTCGATCTGCACCACACCATTTTCAAAATCAAACTTCCGCCTCAGTTTTCTGTTCTCGGAATAGTCTACCCACGCCCCCTTACTCGGAAGAACCACATCATCTTTCCCCCAAACCGCTTCAATCTCCTTGCTCAGCCGTTTCTGAGCTGCATTCAGGGCAGCATCCAGAGCTTGGAAATCCGCCTCCAGCATCTCATCAGTCTGCTGAAACTGAGCTTCGAGCATTGCATCAAGTTCATCAAAAACCGTCTGTTCAGCTATCAGCTGACTACAGCAAAGCACAGCGATACACAGCGTCCAAAAACGGTATGGCTGAAATTTCGAAAAACCCAAGCATTAACTCCCGGCAACAATGAATACAACCTTGCCAGCGCCAAGAAAGTCACCGCCTTTTAGGTTGCTACTAAAGATTTCTATAGCAGCTTCATTACTGACTACCAGTTGGGACTGTTCACCCAAACCCTGCGCATTGACAAGCACAGGGTTTTCGCCGATTACCTCAACCATGGATAGCGCACCTTCGCGATTTCTAGCCCAGTGCAGCCAATCCGTTCCCATGGCAACATGCCCTGGTCCATAGACCTCCTTGCCTTCACTGGTCTGGATTCGGACATCCAGCATCGGCGAGAAATCTACGGCTGACGCATCAACAATCAACCCGCTGAACTGTTCACTGTCCTCTACAGCTTTCGAACTTGAATCATTTGCCTGCATGTCCACAGCGCTGACAGTGAACCGATCTTCAGGTGCAGGTGGCCGCAGGTTAGGCTGTGTAACTGAAGCTAAAGTCTGCCTATCACGGCACTTGTCATCAGACTGGTTCAAACAGATAGCCAACGTGATTTGCGCTACCCAACTGCCCTCTTCCAGATTGACTTTCGAGCTTGTTTGAAATGCGCCGCGAAGCAGTCCTTTTACCCTACTGCCGATGATATCACTCTCCACTACCATGTCTTTTACAGTGGTACCTGCGGTTACCCGAACGCCATTAATCATCTCCAACAGATTCCTTTGAGCATCAACAGTAGCCGCTCTACGAGCAAGTAACTTGGCCTGAGCATCAGGAAAACGACCCGCTTCGATAAAGCCGAAGCCCTGGGCAGAAGACAAGGACAACTCATCTGCGGTCACCGGCCAGATCAGAGCAAGCATTGTGAACAAAATTGAAACTCTCATCATCATAGCTCCCCTGTTAGCTAAGCTCATTTTTGCAGCATTTGATTTAAGTTATGCAGAACCAGTACCGCTTCTGCACCACTGACAAGGTCTGTTGGACCTATTGTTCCATCTTCTCGACCTTTCATCAGACCCCTGGTAACAGCAGACATCACCGCATTAAAACCGGTTGCACTCGAAGACAAATCTGAGAAAGGTGATTCAGTTCCGATAAAGCTCGTTCGGCTGATATTGAACTTAAAATGAAGCAGGTCTTCTACCAGTAACGCCAGCTCTGACCGAGTCAACTGCCGATCAGGATTGAAAGCTCCGTTTCGAATGCGGAAACTTCGCAGATTGAGCCGATGGCTCGCTATGATATCTTCAGCGAAAACCGAACCAGTGTAATCGGTTAACCCCTGGTCAGAAGTTTCACCCACGGACTTTACTGCTGACACACCAAGCAATCGAGTAACCCCCAGATCCCGATTTAATAACCTGGCAATTTCACCTCTGGAAATCGATTTTTCATAAGCGAAATCGCTATTAGTAAGAGCTAGTGCTCGCTCTATCCTCTGCAAGCTAGCCAGCACGGTTTCAGCTTCTTCATTGTTCATGGACTCTGCTGCGAGTGACTGTTGAAGCAGCAATCGAGCATCGCCAAAATTTCGAGCTCTCAAGTACACCTTTGCCATTGCAAGATGCAATGCGGCAGCATGGTCACTTCCTTTTATCCGTTTACCGCGTTTGTAGTATCTCAACGCCGCCTTGAAATCCTGACTCCGATCTTCCAGGATAATGCCTAATGTATAGAGTTCAAGCTTGGACTGGGGTTTTCGAGCATATCGCAATGCGGATTTTACGGTCGCTTCGGTTGATATTAAATCACCTTGTTCTAGTTCGATCGTTGCAAGTGCTATGTAGGCTTGGATATCCCGCTTATCGTCAGCAATCCGAATTTTAAGCTGATTCTTCAAATCTGAATTATTGATTGCTTGAGTTCCATGCGAGACCACTGCCAAGGTCATTAGAAGCACCAGACAAAGTAATTTCAGGATCCTGCTATTATTTATCGCTAGGGGCATCGCATCCTCCTTACAGAACTTACTTTTAACAAACAGATCAGTAATACTGACATTCTACAACTTTTTTAGAACGAACCCATTGCTGCTTAACTTTCGCCAATGGTGAGTTTTTGTTAATCCAGATATCAGCGCCGCCACCTTGGTTCGACAATGAAGACTATACTATATCGATCAACTGATTAAATCAGCCAGTCAAAGCGGCAACTAACAACCGTCAAAAAAACCGGAAGCCCTTACTCTTATCTGTGTCATGGTATCAAAACAGCGATGGCCGCTTCAATTTCTGCTGAGGTTGTCCTACTGGCCTCTTCGCCAACGGCACCGGCAATCAAGGAATCTCCTCGGAAGCCAAAAAGGTAGCGCATAATCATCAAGCCATCACTGAGCGCCTTAACTTCCCCATCTCCATCTATGTCAAGGCTGAGGTTCTGCACAGGCAGTTGCAGACGGCTGAATTGGACCTCAAAACCATCAGTCACCGATTCGACAGAAAAATCGATATTGACCAGGTGTCCCAAATCCTGGCCATTTACCAGTTCAATATTGAGATTGCATAACATGACCGTTGCACTGCCAGGCCAGTCCTCAAGATTACTCTGCCAATTGATCAGGACATACAGATCTGTACTTGAATTGTCATCAAAATCAGAGACATCGTCAAATGGCAGAAACTGATTGCTTATTAGTTGACTGGCAAACACATCAGATAATTCAAGAGACGCTATCTCAGCACTATTGTAATGAATCCGAATTGCCAAGCCCGCAGAATTAGCCGTGGCATCCAGCATTATTGATACCTGGTTCGACTGACCGGGCAACAAAAAGGAAGCGCCTTCTGCCCTGATCGTGAATTCCTTCAAGTTAGAAACCGTCGGGTCTGAATCCTGAATAAATTCCTCAAGCGCGGTCATACCATCATGGTCCAAATCAGAGAAGGCATCACCGGCATCATCTGGGTCCAGGCCAAACAACAGTTCCCACTCATCAGCCATATTGTCCAGATCATTATCCAAGGCGCCTCTGGCATCCATAGGGAACAAATCAAACTCATCATCTGTACCATCATTATCTGAATCAACAGCGACCTGTGACCGACTTGGGTCAAATGGGAAGGCATCCGCCGCATCTGCTACACCATCATTGTCATCGTCATCATCGCAGGCATCACCGGCACCATCTTCATCAAAGTCAGCCTG
>JABIZD010000100.1 GCA_018666555.1 Gammaproteobacteria bacterium | reverse complement strand
CAGCGTTGTCGATTTTGTTCGATGATACGAACGCCGTATTTCTGTTCAATCTGAACTGCTAAATTTTCTCCTATGTGCCCTCCTCCAGCAATAATAACGCGTTTGTTGGGCTTCTCGTTCTGACGTAATTCCTGGGTCACGGTCTGGATGTGTTGAGCAGCTGCGATGAAAAACACCTCATCATCCGCTTCGATGACAGTATCGCCCTGTGGAATGATGGGATGATCTTTGCGAAAGATAGCCGCTACGCGTGTTTCAACCAGAGGAATGTGCTTGTGAAGGGTTTTCAGCTGTTGATTCACCATTGGACTATTGCTGTGTGCCTTGAGCCCTACCAGTTTGACCTGACCACCGGCAAAATCCATTACCTGGAGCGCACCGGGGTTATCGATGAGCCGTTTGATATCGTGGGTGACGATTTCTTCCGGGTTAACAATATGATCCACCGGGCTTGCATCATCCCTGAATATGCCACCACTGGTTAAGTAGGCTCGCGAGCGAATTCTAGCTATTTTCGTTGGCGTGTGAAAAATGGTATAGGCAACCTGGCAAGCCACCATATTGATTTCATCACTGTCGGTGACAGCGATTAACATATCAGCATCTTCGGCGCCGGCTCGGTAAAGCACATCAGGGTGTGACGCCATACCCGTGACGGTTCGAATATCGTAGCGATCCTGAAGGTCTCGTAATCGAGTAGCATCGGTATCAACCACAGTAATGTCGCTGGCTTCCTTGACCAGGTTTTTTGCTAATCCGGAGCCAACCTGTCCCGCACCTAGTATGATAATTTTCATAGTGCTTTACCTGCACTGGTTTTTCTTAAATGAGCGAAATAGAAGCCATCGTGAGCACCGATTGCTGGAAGTAATTGATGCCCTATGGCTTGGGATTTACCAATGGTTAAGTTCACTTCTATGGGTTGGGCATCGGCATGCCGCTGAACAAATTCGGCTACCAGGTCTTCATTTTCCTGAGGAAGAATTGAGCAAGTAGCATAAACAAGATCTCCTTGTGATTTTAACATACTCCAGCAATTCTCCAGTAGTTGTCGCTGAGTTGAGCCTAGCTTATCAATATCACTGGATCGACGCAGTAACTTAATATCGGGGTGCCTGCGGATTACACCGGTTGCAGAACAGGGTGCATCTAGAAGAATCTTATCGAAACTGGAAATCTGGTCATCTTTGATCTGCAGTAAATCCTGATGGATGATGTCTCCGCGTATGCCTAGTCGGGTGAAATTTTCCTGGACCCTGGCAAGCCTGTCTTTATCTACGTCTATTGAATGTAGAGTAATCTCTGGTTCGATCTCGAATAGATGACAGGATTTGCCCCCAGGCGCTGAACAAGCATCTAAAACGTGGTCTCCAGCCGCCGGGTCGAGAAGAATCGCAGCCAGCTGGGCTGCTTCATCTTGAACACTTACCAGGCCAAGATTAAATCCAGGTAGTTTCTCGACTGACACTGGATCGGTCAGGGTAAGGCAATATCGGCTGTGCTCGCTTTTAACCGCCTGTAGACCTACCTCGGTCAGCTTTTTAATATAGTCGTTACGGGAAACCTTTTGTTGATTAATTCGAAGATGCATCGGTGCTGGAGTGTTATTTGCTGAGACAATTTGGTCGTATTCCTGAGGCCAGTCCTGCTGGATCCGTCTGGTAAACCAATCTGGATGGTTACTAATAGCAGCGGTAGTGGTTAATGCCCTGCTGCGAATTTTGTCTCTCTCCCTAAGGTATCGTCTGAGCGTTGCATTGATCAAGCCGCTAGCCCAGGGCTTTTTCAATGCCTTACTGGTTTCAACAGCTCCATTAACGGAGGTGTGAGCTGGTTGATTAAGATTATCGATAGCATATAGACCGCACATGATGAGTAGTTCGAGGTCTTTATGTTTTCGGTTCAGTTGTTTCACCAGAAGTTCCTGGGTAATTGCCTGCAGTTCAAAGAATTGGCGCAGCACGCTGAAGACAATCTGTTTGCCCAGCGCATCAAGGCCTTTAGCGGAAAAGCTATTTTTTTTGCTCACTACCTCGCCTAAGGCGTCAACCTCTGTCTTAAGATTACGCATGGGCTAACGTCTGGAATATTTTTCCGGTCTGAAAAAGGGTTGCACGGGCATTCCTGATTTGCGGTCCTCTAACCAGGGTGCCCTTGCCGCCGGGTATTTGCAGTCCGGTTATGGTTAAGTTACCTGTCCCGCAGGCGACAGTCAGGCCCTGTTTCGTTGTCGCTATGATAGAGCCGGGACTGGGTTTATCGCCAGCCTGGAACTGGTAATCGGTGGTATCCAGCTGAGTTTCCCAGATACGAATTCTGAGTTCGTCCAGCACACTATAGGCAATGGGCTCTGGATTGAATGCACGTATTATCCGATTCAGATTCACTGCAGAGTCGTTCCAGTTAAGGCGGGCTTCATGTTTGTTGATTTTGCTGGCATAGGTTAGCCCAGAGGCTGGCTGCAGCTTTACCTCAGCAGTCTGATTTTCCAGTTGGTCGAGGGTATTAAGTAATGCCGACGGGCCTAGTTCTGCGAGTTTATGCAGCAGGGTACCCGTTGTTTCATCCGGATCAATTTCTACCACGCTTTGCTGGTAGACAGGACCGGTATCCAGGCCTGCATCCATGGCCATAATTGAAACACCTGTTCTGCTGTCACCAGCCATAATGGCTCTTTGGATGGGTGCTGCACCTCGCCATCTGGGAAGTAAAGACGCATGCACATTGATGGCACCGTACTGAGGTAGGTCCAAAATACTTTGGCTGAGGATTTGACCATAGGCAACCACGATCAATACATCGGTTGTGTGCTGGTCTAGTAATTCAGCCGTTAGTTTCTCTGGTTGCAGCAGGGGCAATTGATGCTGCAGAGCTAACAATTTCACCGGGCTGGGCCTGGTTTGCTTACCGCGTTTACCTGGTTTATCGGGTTGACTGATCACACCGGTTACGGTGTGTCTGCTATTGACGAGAGCCTGCAGATGCAGGGCTGCGAAATCCGGAGTTCCAGCAAACAGGATGTTCACTTGTTAATCCTTGAGTTTCTGTATTTTTAAAAGTTTCTTTCTTATTAACTGTCGTTTAGTCGATGAAAGATAGTCGACGAACAGTTTTCCATCGAGATGATCCATCTCGTGTTGGATGCAGATAGCCAGCAGCCCATCGGCTTCCTTAGAAATTGGATTACCGTGTTCGTCAATGGCAGCAACGAGAATCTCGCTGGCTCTTGTTACGGTTTCATGGAATCCAGGCACGGATAGACAGCCCTCCTGGCTTTCGGCTGACCCAAACGATTCTTTTAGAACCGGGTTTATCAGTATCAGGGGTGAATCCTGGTGTTCTGAAACATCGCAAACAATCAACCGTTGGTGAACGTTGACCTGGGTAGCTGCGAGACCTATGCCTGGTGCTTGGTACATGCTGGAAAGCATTTGTTTGGCTAGATCGTATTCTTTTTCGGTAACATTAGTTACTGGCAGGGCTTTTTTCCTGAGCCGTGAATCCGGGAATTCCAATATTTCTAGTATTGACATATCAAGTATTAAAGTCCTGATGTTTTAATAAGGCGGTACTGATAAGATGATTTCAAGACTTCCGTTTGACCTGTTATTTCAGTTGGTGACGTTGGTTGATGGGCAATTGTAGCGCGATTAAGGGAGGGATTCTCCTCATGATTAGCATTTTAAGATGGTCTCTGTTGTTGGCATTTTTGGCCATAGGTCAGCTCCAGGCGGATGAGCTATTAAGAGCTGAGCATCCTGATCGATATACCGTAAAAAAAGGTGACACGCTATGGGATATTGCTTCGTTATTTCTCAATGAAGCCTGGCACTGGCCTCAGATATGGGAACTTAACCCGGAAATAAAAAATCCTCATCTGATTTATCCTGGTGACAGGCTGAGCCTGATTTATGTAGACGGTCAACCTAGATTGGATTTAACCAGAGGCGATGATTCCAGGACTGTTGTGCTTAAAGTCGACAGAAGTGCAGCTGGCAGTGAAAAGCTTTCACCCAGAGTCAGGGCAGAACCATTAGTCAGCGGCATACCGGCCATATCGCTTGAAGATGTTTCGAGCTGGTTTGCCCGAGGTCGGATTGTTGAAAAAGAAACTCTGGCGAATGCGCCTTATATACTCGCAGGGGTGTCAGATCGGCTGATATTTGGCCCTGGAGACAAGTTCTATGGACGTGGTATCTGGCCAGAATTGACCTCAGTTTTTGGTGTTTTCAGAGAAGGGCGAATTTATAGGGATATTGAAAGCAAGGAAATTCTCGGTTATGAGGCGCGGGCTGTTGGCATGGCTCGGATGATCAGAAGAGAAACCGACCTCGCTACCTTTGAGTTACTGTCTGTGGAAGAGGATGTCAGGGTGACAGATCGTCTTCTACCCACCGAAGAAAGGAAAGTGCAGCCGACTTTCTATCCTAAACCTCCTGACCAACCGGTGAGCGGCACTATTATCGCGATTGGTAAAGGTTTGAGTATGGTGGGTAAAAACGGTGTTACGGTCCTTAACCGCGGCGAAACTCATGGTTTGTCTGCCGGCACCGTTTTGGCCTTGCACAAGAAAGGTCAGATCGTTAGGGATAGAGTTAAGGGGGAGCGTGTCACATTACCGGCAGAGCGGGTAGGTCTGATTATGATCTATCGCAGCTTTAAGAAAATGGCTTATGGCATTGTGCTGGAAACCACTGAACCGGTGCAGGTCGGAGATCAAGTCTCGGAACCCTGACGGCGCAGTAAATAGCCTATTGCTTACATTTTTTTAGGTCAGCCACCACTGGTAGCAGCAATTTTGTAATGGCATAGTTGGGACTGGTTTAATTTGGCCTGTCTGGATGGCTCTTCTAACAGAAATTCCTGAACAAGCTATATTGTCATAGTTGTTGCGGTTTCGTTCCAGGCATAAATACACAAACTTTTATAAGTCGTATGAACCGCAACACCAATGTTTGGTTCTGAGGTTTATTTCAGCTAGGTTAATTAATGTCAGTTACGTTAATTAATGTCAGTTACGTTAATTAATGTCAGTTACGTTAATTTAATGTCAATTACGTTAATTTAATGTCAGTTACGTTAATTTAATGTCAGTTACGTTAATTTAATCTCGGATACGTTAATTTAATCTCGGATACGTTAATTAATGTCAATTACGTTAATTAATGTCAGTTACGTTAATTTAATCTCGGTTACGTTAATTTAATCTCGGCTAGATTTTTCAAAGAAGCTGTCTGTTTAAGCCTTCTATTAAAAGCTTGTCTTGTGTCCAGGTCTTTTATTAAACCCTATTAGCTCAGTTCTTTTATTTGCAGGTGAATAGCACTATGGATGCTCTGTATAGACAGTGGTTAACCCAGCCGGATCATCATTTACTGGTCCTGGGACGAGACCCGTATCCTGCATTATTGAAGCAGATTGCCGACCCACCTGAGATACTTTTTGCAAAAGGTAATCTTGCCTTGTTACAGCAACCAGTCATAGCGATGGTGGGTAGCCGTAAGCCTTCTCTATCCGGGTTGCGGCAGGCTCGCAGTTTTGCTCGCCAGTTTGCTGCTTTGGGTTGGACCATTGTTAGTGGCCTGGCTATGGGGATTGACGCGGCCTGTCATCGGGGAGCCCTTGATGTGGGTGGTAGTACCATTGCAGTTCTCGGTTGCGGTTGTGATATTAACTATCCAGCCAGCAACAGCGCCCTAACCGGGGAAATATGGGAAACGGGTTTAGTACTCTCCGAATACCCTCCGGGTACACCACCTTTGCCAGGGAATTTTCCAAAGCGGAACAGGATTATCACCGGTT
>JABIZD010000032.1 GCA_018666555.1 Gammaproteobacteria bacterium | reverse complement strand
TGTAAAGTCCGTTAAAGTGCCGGTTAGTACCCAGGTTTGGCCAGCCAGGGGTTGATCCTCATCATTACCCTCAATAACCGGCCAAGTCACACCTGACTTAACCAGGCGGTCGATGACATCATTATTTTCAGGCTGCTCGAAAAACCGACACACTTTTGCTGCTACCACAGGTCCTACGTCGGCAACCGCCTGAAGTGCTTCAATATCGGCGCTACCAAGGCGCTGCAGCTCGCGAAAATGAAGTGCCAGGCTCGCTGCGGTGGCCTCCCCCACTTCCTCTATGCCGAGAGCATAAATAAACCTCTGCAAACTGGTCTGCTTCGATTGATCTAATGCATGCAGAAGATTATTAGCAGACACTGATGCCATTCTTTCCAGGTCAATTAACTGATCGAACTTTAAATCATATAGATCAGCAGGATTCTCAACCAGGCCTGCGTCTACAAGCTGCTCAACCAGTTTCTCTCCAAGGCCATCAATATCCATTGCCAACCTAGAAGAAAAATGACGTAAGCTTTCTTTCCTCTGTGCTGAACAGATCAGGCCACTGACACATCGAATAGCGACTTCGCCTTCTGCTCTTTCAAGCTCGGAGCCGCATGCTGGACAATTCGTAGGCGGCGCAACTGGCCGCGCATCTGGCGGCCTTCTATCTAAGATAACCGATACTATTTTAGGTATCACATCACCTGCCCGCTGCAGCACCACGGTATCGCCAATGAGGACATCCAGCCTTCTGATTTCATCAAAGTTATGCAGGGTTGCATTGCTAATTGTCACGCCGCCTACCTGCACGGGTTCTAACCTCGCAACCGGCGTGATAGCTCCAGTCCGACCAACTTGAAATTCGATGCCATTAAGCCGGGTCAGCCCTTGCTCAGCTGGAAACTTACGCGCGATTGCCCAGCGCGGTGTCCTGGTCCGCATACCTAACTGCTGCTGCAAATCCAGACCATTAACTTTAAAAACGATACCATCGATATCATAGTCAAGGTCTGCCCGTTGCCGGCCAAGATCTTCATAATAGGTAATACAATCAGTACTGCCAGTGACCAGTCTACTCAGCGGATTAGTGCGCAGGCCCCATTGCTGTAGTTGTTCCAAAATTGCGAAATGCCCTACTGGCAAGGTACCCCCTTCGACCAGGCCGATACTGTAACAATACATGGTCAGCCGCCTGCTAGCGGTTAGCCGGCTATCCAACTGCCGGAGTGAGCCTGCTGCTGCATTCCTGGGATTGGCGAACGGATTATCACCCTTGCTAACCTGCTGCACATTGAGATCTGCAAACACCGACCTGGCAATATAAATTTCACCACGTACTTCAAGCCTGTCAGGAAACCCTCTCCCCCTCAACGCCAGCGGTATTGATTCGATGGTGCGCACATTCTGGGTAACATCCTCTCCTGTCAGGCCATCGCCCCGGGTTGCTGCGCGGACAAGCTGCCCGTGTTCATACAGCAGGCTAATGGCCACACCATCAATTTTTGGCTCACATGCATACTGAATGGGTGAGGATAGACCCAGCGAACCTGATATCCGCTGATCAAAATCGACTACATCACTATCAGAAAATGCATTGTCCAGGGATAGCATCGGCATTTGATGGGTAATCTGCTGAAACCCGTCCAGAGGAACTGAACCCACCCTCTGGGTGGGTGAATGCGCAACCACAAGCTCTGGGTGCTCCGCCTCAAGTTGATTCAGTTGCTGAAATATAGCGTCATATTCAGCATCAGAAATCTCTGGCCTATCCAGCGTGTGGTATTGATGATTATGATGATTAAGCTTTTCCCGAAGCGCTTCTATGGTTGCGACTACTGCTGTAGGAGTCATCGGTCATCTCATCCGACGAAATTTATAGTCCTGCAAATCCTGCTTACGGTGCTCAATGGTCTGCTCGGTCATCATGCTGCGCGACTCATCACACAATTGCCCCGCCAGGTCCTCTGCCAGCCGCACTCCAGCACCCAGCATCTGCTCAAAACAGGCTAGAGGATCTTTCATTTCATGCGCGCGCATGAACAGGATAACACCCGGTGTCACCAATTCATCGATTTGCTCCAGGTCAAAATTGCCTGGCTCAACGGCATTCGCCAAACTGAACTCAATCTCGCTCTCAGCAGAATTGAAATGAAATATATTCATCTCGCCAAAAGCGAAACCCAGGTTCTGTAACGACTCAAACAGGAGTTTTCCTTGAATTTCCCCCAGGACATTGATCACTACGTAGTTTTCCTCAATGGTAAGGTCACCAGGAAGCACCTCTGCGGTTGGGCTATCAGTCTCCCTGGACTGGCTTTGAACCGCTCCTGAAACTTCGGATTGACCCGAATCGGATTCAGACTCTGCCTCAAACAGGCTATTCTGCGGATTTTCCCTGGGCTGAGTACGGTCTGCTGAAGTCTCAGCGTCAGCCGTTTCTGAAGGGCCCTCATTCTGGACTGGTTGCGATGAGCCCTGTATAGCTTTGCCTGCATCAGAGATTTGATTTGGCACCGGAATGTTCGATGCCCCCACTTTTACTATTCTGGCACCGCCATTCGGTAGTTCGGCTTTAAAAAGGCCAAGATCATTCTGCTCTGCATCCAGGCTACTGGCTGACATAAAGGTTTTGTCCAACTTGACTGTCAGCCGTTCCGAATCTGTCCACATGCGCCAGAATCCATGCAGCAGGACCCCCACCACCGCAACAATTCCTACGATTATTAACCAATCTCGAAAATCAAAATCCACAGCGACCTCTTCTTATTCGCCCTAGTCGTCTTTGATTAAACAGCCGCCATAGCGACAGCTTCCTCCACATCCACAGATACTAACCGAGACACCCCAGGCTCATGCATGGTGACTCCCATCAACTGGTCTGCCATTTCCATGGCCACTTTATTATGGGTAATAAATATAAACTGCACTGTCCGCGACATTTCCTTGACCAGATCAGAATAGCGCTGAACATTAGCATCGTCTAAAGGCGCATCAACTTCATCCAGAAGACAAAAAGGAGCCGGGTTCAGACTGAAAATAGAAAAAACCAGCGCTATCGCCGTTAACGCTTTTTCACCACCTGATAACAGATGAATACTTGAATTACGCTTTCCAGGAGGACGCGCCATCAACCCGACTCCAGTATCAAGCAAATCCTCGCCTGTCATTTCCAGGTAGGCATGACCGCCACCAAACAGCTTCGGAAACAACTGCTGAAGCTTTGCATTTACGAGATCAAAGGTTTCTTTAAATCTGGTCCGTGTTTCAACATCGATCTTACGTATTGCCTGCAGCAGGGTTGTCAGCGCCTTTTCCAGGTCCTCATTCTGAGCATCCAGGTACTCTTTGCGTTCTGCCTGCACCTTAAATTCATCAATGGCGGCCAAGTTAATCGCCCCCAGGCGCTGGATACGATTTTCTATCCGGCTAAGCCGTTCAGCCCATTCAACCTCGCTGGCATCTTCAGGCATCTCACCCAGCACGGTAGCCAACTCAATATTTTCCGTATGTAACTGTTCTTCTATGGTATTCCTTCTTACGTCCAGCGTCTGGTACTCCAATCTGACTGTTTGGAGCGTTGACCTGACTGAATCTACGGCAGCTTCAAAAACTGATCGCTCCTGTTCCATACCACGAATATCGAACTCGATGGCTTCAATACGTTTTCGCCTTTCAGTCAGGTCTGCCTGTGTTTCTGAGCGCAATTTCAATTTTATATCTAGTTCTTCCTGAAGCTGACTACGTGGGTTTTCAATCTCATCCAAAGTCCTCTGTAATTCGGTTTTACGCAGTTCCAATGCCGACAGTTGTTCCTGTAACCGCTGTACCGCCTGACCGTAGGAATCCATCTGCGCAGTCAGGTTCTGCCACTGCAGAGCAAGTGTGTGGCTCGCTTCCCTATCCAACTGTGCCAGCCTTCTGGCATCTTCAAGCTGGTTCAAAGCTAATGCACGCCTGTCAACTACACCCTTGCCACGAATTTCATCGGCTTCCATCTCATCCATTGCTGACTGCAGTAGCTTACGGGCATCGGACAATTGCTGGAGGTCCTGCTGTTGCTGCACCTGACTATCTTTAATTTCACCTTCTGCCCGAGCTAAATCGCTTGATGACTTTTCCAACTGAGCTATTCTAGCTGTCAACTTTGCCCGGGTTTCTCCATAGGTCCGCTGTTGCTCTGCCAACCTCATCTGCTGAGATTCTCGATCATTTTCAATCTGCTTTAATAACTCCATACCGCCAACTGCTTCTGCCTCAAGGCTGGAAATTTCAGCCTTCAGGCTTTGCGATTGGAGATGAATATCTGCCAGTTCGGCTTGACGTTGAATAACACCGGAGGTGACATCATTTTCGCGACTGAGTCTAAGCCAGTTGCGTCCCATCCAGACGCCCGACCGAGTAATGACCGAATAACCAGACGGCAACGCTTGGCTTAACTCAAAGGCATCATCGAGGTTCTCGGCTAAATAAACTTTCTCAAGCCAATCACTTAAGTCTGCAGAAACCTCAACTACAGAATCCAAAGTAGGAGTTTCAACAGTATCCCCTTGATTAGACTTTTGATCAGACGCAGCTTCAGAAACCAGGCTCAAAGCTCCTTTCTGCAGGCCTTCTGCGGCGCTCGCCAAAGGTCCTATGTCCTCCACCACAATCGCCTGCAGATTTTCACCTAGTACCGTTTCTATAGCTGTTTCCCATCCATCGACAACCTTGAGCACCTCGGCCAAGCGGGCTTTCTTAGTTAAGCCCTGTGTTTCTAACCAGTTGGACTCTTCTCCCCCCTGGCCAAGCGCGGCCTCTTGCAAAGCCTCTAAAGAAGATAACCGGCCTGTTAGATTCTGCTGGCGCTGTCTTTTTTCGTTCAACATACTCGCCGTCTGCTCATTCCCAGCCCTGCACTCGTTTAGGGCCTGTAAAAGTTCAAAGATCTCTGATTCAATTCGCTGCTGCTGCTCCTCCTGGGTTGACAACATTGCTTCTAATGGCGCGACTTCCTGTTCTGTAGCCTGGCCAGATATACGCTCGACATCGGCCGCCAATACTTGCAATCGAGCTTTGGTTCTTTCGATAGAATCTTCAAGAAGCGCTATCCTCGATTGCTGAATTTCGCCTGCCTGGCGCCTTTCTGCAGCATGCTGATTAAAAGTTTCCCATTCCTGCTGCGCATCGCTAACATCAGATTCGGCTTTAGCAACCTGCTCCACAGACCGCTGTTCAGACTCTGACAATTGTTGCTGCTGAGGTTGCAACTGCTCCAACTGACCCGTTAGCAAACCTAACTGCTTGTCATCTAGCTGCAGACTTCTGTTCACCTGCACGAGTTCGGAACCAACCTGGACTGAATCGTTTTTTAGCTGTTTAACGCGCTCAGACTGATACTGAATCGTTTCCTCCAGCCGCGCAATATCGGTACCCTGGTCATAAAAGTTCCGTTGCACCTGATCTATTTCATCCGATAACTGTTGCAGGAACTGGCGTTTTTCTGTGACCTCTGCCTCACTGCCACGCTGCTCAGCAATTCGGGCCTGGAGGTCAGTTTCCAACTGAGTGATGCCTGCCTTTTGCCGGTTCGCCTCATTATCAAGTTCCTGCCAGCGTAAACCCTGCAACTGGGCCTTTAAGGACCTCTCTTCCTTTTTATATTCAGTATATTTTTCTGCTGCCTTCGCCTGTCGTTCCAAATGATGTAACTGCCTCTGCAGTTCTTCGCGCAAATCGTGTAATCGGTCCAGATTATCCCTGGTGTGACTGATGCGCCGCTCTGTTTCTTTACGCCGCTCTTTATATTTAGATATGCCAGCGGCTTCTTCAATATAAACTCTGAGGTCTTCGGGTTTCGCTTCGATCAACTGGCTGATCATACCTTGCTCGATAATCGAATAGCTCCTGGGTCCAAGCCCAGTACCGAGAAATATATTGGTAATGTCTTTTCGCCGACACTTAACACCATTCAGGAAGTAACTGGATTGACCATCTCGACTCACTTGCCTTTTCAGCGAAATTTCACTGTAAGCAGCGTATTCTCCTGTTAGCCTGCCAGCAGCATTATCGAACTGTAGTTCAATCACAGCCTGGCCAACCGGCTTTCTGGTATTGGCGCCATTAAAAATGACATCCGTCATCGACTCGCCGCGAAGGTTCTTAGCCGAAATTTCTCCCATTACCCATCTCACCGCATCGATAATGTTAGACTTGCCACAGCCATTAGGGCCTACCACCGCGCACAGATTGGTCGGAAATGGAACAGTCGTGGCATCCACGAATGACTTGAACCCTGATAGTTTTATGGCTTGAAGACGCATCAGAGAATGTTACTAGAATGAACATAATAGAGAAACCATATATTCAGAAACAATGTAGAATTACCTCAGGGGTACATCAATTAACTGGTAACAATATGCACTTGTTCAGGAAAGGGCCACTGCCGTGATCACGACCATGCTGTTTGCTCTGGTTATTCTGAGTCTACTGTTACTTCTTGTTCCCAGGCCTACGCTAAATCCCCGACCCCCGGCCTCGTTGGTACCATCTGAATTATCTTTGACTGACCTCAAGGCATGGCTCGAAACCCAGGAAGCACTGCACCCCCATGTCATTACCGGAGCTGAAGCTCGCATCAGGTTTGCCGACAAGGAGCCACTCCAGAAAACCAGTTATGCCATTCTCCATATTCATGGCTTCTCAGCCTGCCGTCAGGAAACGGCACCGGTAACGGATGAAATAGCCGATAACTTCGGGTGTAATCTGGTCGAGGTGCGGCTTGCTGGACACGGCTTGTCAAAAAATGTCATGAAGGCGAGTGCCGAAGAGTGGCTGCAAAGCGTGGTTAATGGTTATGATATTGCCGGGCAACTAGGCCACAACATCATTATCATTGGTACTTCAACAGGAGCGACCTTGGCTGCATGGGCCACCGCGATGCTGCAGAAGCGGCCCGACCAGATCACCGCCTTATTACTGATGTCACCGAATTTTAGAGTGAACTCCCGTTTTGATTTCCTGTTAACCCTGCCAGCCGCCCAGATTTGGATTCCCTGGATCCTGGGTCGGGAAAGACACTGGCAGCCCGAGAATGAACTAGTCGCTAAATACTGGTCCAGCCGATATCCCACCCAAGCTGTTATTGAAATGCAGAAAGTGGTTAGCTGGTTCCGAAAACAAAATTTGAATGCTTACCATACTCCGTTGGCGCTTATGTATATGAAAAACGACCCAACCATTGATCCTGTCGCCGCAGTTCGCGGTTTTGAACAATGGGGTGCCGTGCAAAAGCAACTGATTCCCGTGACAGTCAATGGCGAGGATGCCGAACACGTGTTTGCCGGAGCCCTATCAAAAACTGACAGGACGGCCTGGTGTGTTAGGCAATTCCATGATTTTCTAACTCAGTTAAAAGCCTGGTGAATGATGCTAGACAACGCAAATCAAAGTATAGCCAATGAGCGCACCCAAAACACATTGCTTACCTGCAAGGCAGCAGGCAGGCAACTTCTCAACATAGGATTAATTGGCATGACGATATTCAGTCTATTGGCCTGCAAGCCCGAACACAGCCTCGAAAATCCACAGGTCACTTATCCAGAATCTGCCAAAGTAGATCACGTTGATGACTACTTTGGCATCAAGGTGGCTGACCCCTATCGCTGGATGGAAGATGACCTCAGCGCAGACACAGCCGACTGGGTTAGCCGGCAGAATGACGTAACCTCGGATTACATGAATCAGATAAGTTATCGACAGGAGTTAAAAGAACGGCTGGAGAGCCTCTGGCTGCATCCCCGAAAATCAACACCTTTTATCGAAGGCGAGTTCGAATATTTTTATCAAAACAATGGTCTGCAGAATCAATCCGTTGTAAAACGTCGCGGGCTAAATGGCTCTTTAGAGGTTTTCCTGGACCCCAACACCTTCAGTGCCGACGGCACCACGGCGCTATCCAGCCTGGCCTTTTCAAAAAGCGCTGAGTTGGCGGCTTACAGCATTTCCGAGGCTGGCAGCGACTGGCAAAAAATAATCGTCATAGACGTTGAATCCAGAAAGCAACTGGAAGCACCTATTACCGATGTCAAATTTTCAGGTATAACCTGGCTTAAAGACCAGGGATTTTATTATTCCAGTTATAAAGAGCCCGAAGGCAGCAGACTCAGTGAGCAGGTCTTTGATCATCGACTCTACTTCCATATCATCGGCACGCGGCAGAGTGAGGATCTGCTCATCTTTGGCGGAGATGAATCCAGCAAGCGAAGATATGTCCATGCTGATATAACCGAGGACCATCGATACCTCGCCATCCAGAGCTCGATGACAACCAAAGGTAATGATCTGCGCGTCGTCGACAAACTCAAACCATCAGCAGAACCTGTCCTGCTGATGGAAGGATTCGACTCAGATACTTATCTCCTGGGTAATGATGGCGAGACCCTTTATATCTTCACTGATCAGGACGCACCTAACGGCAAGGTGATGAGCACGAACCTGCAGGCGCCTGAGCAAGATAAATGGCACACTATTATTGCTGAAACCAGTCAACCACTTCGAGTATCCATGGCCGGGGGCTATCTGTTCGCACACTACATGAAAGACGCGCAATCGGTGCTCTACCAGTACAAGTATAGTGGTGAATTAGTCAAGGAGGTGGTATTACCCGGGCCCGGAACCGCTTCTTTACCCTACGGCAAACAGACCCAGAAAACCTTGTATTATAATTTCAACAGCTATAAGACCCCAGCCAGCATATACAGTTTTAATATCGACAGCGGTGAATCGACTCTCTATTTCGTCCCATCCATTAAATTCGATCCGAGTAGCTACGTATCGGAACAGATTTTCTATAAATCCAAGGATGGAACTCGGATTCCTATGATCATCACTCACCGCAAGGGCCTGGTAAAAAATGGCCTCAATCCAACTATATTATATGGTTATGGTGGCTTTGATATCAGTATCACACCATCCTTTAATACAGCCATAGCGCTTTGGTTATCACTTGGCGGCATTTACGCAGTGCCTAACCTGCGGGGCGGCGGTGAATACGGCAATGCCTGGCATAACCAGGGCATTAAAATGAAGAAGCAAAACGTCTTTGACGATTTCATCAGCGCCGCTGAATTACTAATCGATGAGGGTTATACCAGCAAGCGCTTCCTGGCCATATCAGGTCGCTCCAATGGCGGGCTGCTGGTCGGTGCAGTTCTGACCCAACGACCCGATCTTATGCAGGTCGCTTTGCCGGCTGTAGGTGTTCTCGATATGCTGCGCTACCATACCTTTACTGCAGGTGCAGGCTGGGCTTATGACTATGGCCATGCCGAACAAAGCCTTGCGATGTTTAATTACCTCAAGGGTTATTCACCGTTGCACAATATTTCAGAGGGAGTAGATTATCCGGCGACGCTCATCACCACTGGCGACCATGACGACCGGGTTGTACCAGCCCATTCCTTTAAATTTGCAGCCACTTTACAGCAGGCGCAAGCAAGCCCAGCACCCACTCTAATAAGAATCGAAATGCAGGCAGGCCATGGTGCGGGGACACCCGTCAGCAAAACCCTTGAACAGTATGCTGATCAGTTTGCTTTCACCCTCTTCAATATGGGGATTAAGCAGCTTCCGCCAACAGAACCAGAACAATCAGGCCGATAAAATGACCAGAATAGGCTTAATTTCCGATACCCACATGCCCGGCACGCTTAAGGAATTATGGCCAGCGGCACTGGATTTCCTGGAAGGATGCGATTACATCCTGCATGCTGGAGATCTGCATACCCTCGATATAGTCGATCGGCTAACTGTTATCGCTCCTACCTATGTAGCACGAGGTAACGGTGATGAGGGCCTCGCTGATTCACGTTTACGTGATCACTGGCTCCTGGATTTCAGCGGCATCAAAATTGGCCTAATACACCAATGCCCGTCGCCAGAACGCAAAGCTACTCAGACAATCCACAAGAAACTGCTCCGGCATTTTGATGCCCTGCCAGATATCCTGATCTTTGGACATACCCACTATGAGGTGCTATTGGCTGATCACGATCTACTTTTTATTAATCCAGGATCAGCCATATTGCCCAGAAACCAGTCCGTTCGGCCGGGCACACTAGGCGAAATACTCATTGACCAGGGAGAAGTCCAGGTTTCACTGCATCAAATAGTGGACACCTCAACAATACCCCATCCTGAATTTTCAACGATGACCTATTCCCCACAAACCAGCCAGTTACCGTTATAATGGGGAACTTGCGCTGGCAGCAGCCTTATGGCAGGTTGACTCAACTAACTGACTAAGAGCTTATAGTGATACTGGATTTACACACCCATTCAATAAAATCAGACGACGGTAGGGCAAAAGTTGAAAACTACTGCCAGTGGATTAAAGCGCGTCAGATCCCCATTGACGGCTTCGTACTCACAGAACACCGGCAATTCGATTTCGAATCGGATTATTCGGCGCTGGCGGCTAAGTACGACCTGGTTATTCTTAAGGGCAGCGAGGTCGAAACCGAATATGGGCACGTCCTGGTCTTTGGCGTAAACGAGAAACTGACAGAAAGTTTCGATTTCTCAAGCATTGATACCCCACTGGCCACTGTGCTTGCGGCGACGGCTGAACACGGTGCCATCGCTGCACCTTGCCATCCCGGTAGACCCAGGGTCGGTATGTTTGCGCATACAGAGGAACGGGGTATTCCCAGCGGGGTTCGAATTGTAGAAATATACAATGGTGGTAGTCGCGACGACGAGGACCAAATAGCCATTGACCAGGCTGGTATGCAAGGCTATCTCGGTATTGGTGGTAGCGATTCGCACATTGTCAGCCATGTGGGTCGCTGCGCAACGCGATTCAACCAACCTGTTCACAATATAGATCAACTTTTAGAAGCACTGAAAAGTGGTGACTTCGAAGCCGTTAACCTAAAAGCCGCGGGAAGGTCGTAGATATGGATACCGACATCATTAGCCTCAGAGAAAAGTATCTTCATAAAGACTTCGATGAGAAAAAATTCACAATCGACTCCAAAGTGACCAGCGAATACGCGCGCTTGTGTGGAGAAACAGATCCAAAGTTCCTCGACTCAAGTCATCCTGAGTTCCAGGCCCCACCGACCTTTATCGCCTGCCTCAGTGGAGGCCGATCTCTACCCGAGGGCTTTCCCAGATTTGGCCTGGGGATGGATGCTGGTAAGGGTGTAGAGTGCCTGATTCCAATAAAACCAGACCAAACTATTACTGGTAAAACTCACCTGCATGACATTTATACAAAAACGGGCCGGTCAGGCCGCATGGTTTTTGTTGTCGCAAGAATCGAGTTTTACGATGCAGAACGCCAACACCTGGCTAACTCAGATAGCCGAATGGTGATGCGAGAGAGGAAAAAATGAATATAGAAAAACTGTCTGATGTCGAATTTGGTGCTGAATTACCTGCTTTTTCTCCGGATACGACGCTAGCCACCGGCGCAAAATTTGCCAGACTGGTCGGCTGGAACGCACCACGTTTTACAGATCACGAAGGCGCCAAGAAAGAAGGCCTGGCTGGCGCGATGATTCCGGGAGTGTTGAGTCAAGCCTACCTGGTGGCGATGATTCACCAATGGGCACAATGTGCAGAGATTAAGTCAATTGATACCATATTCAGGGCGCCCGTCATGGCCGACCAAATCTATACCGTAAACGGCGTGGTCACAGACATAGATGAGGAAGATTCTACGCTTGAAATTGACTTGACGGTCACCAATGAAAAATCAGAAACACGGGTTTTCGGCACGGCTACGGTATCAATGCCTAGAGGCTAAAGACTTGTAAGCAGCCCCAGACAAGTTCTCCTACTTTCAGCTGCTTACGAATAAAGCCAGCACATTATTCTAGCGATCTAAGCTATTGTAATGATCTAAACAAAACCTGCCCAGGCTCGCTCAAAGGCCCCTATTAAAGATCTGTCAGTCCAGCGAATCCTAAGTTACCAACCGTTTCGCCGCCGGCGACCTTAACTTAGTATCGCTTAACTTGCCAGAGGCTTGAACAAAGGTATGTTCAAGTTCTCATGTTCCTCCCATTCTACCTGCACGGCCATTCCTATCGATACATCATTAAGCGGATCATCCACACCCACAACATTACTTAATATACGGGGTCCTTCTTCCAAATCGATCCAGGCAACCGCATAAGGGACCCTGTTCCTAAAAAACGGATGATAACTCTGTCTAACGACACTATAAGTATAAACGGTGCCTTTGCCTGTAGATACTTTCCAGATCAGTTCTCCCGCGGTGCAACCAGGACAGTGACGCCGGGGATAAAACACCACCTCATCACACTGATTACATTGTTGATACCTGAATTCATGTTGTTTGGTTCCCTCCCAGAATTCCCGGGTATCGAATTCATCCGCTCTAGGCAAAGGTCTTACTGGCTCATTCATCAATCTCTCCCTAAAATAATCGTACCGGCTGAATGTCGACTACCGAGCATGCCACCATTGCCATGCGCGACGGCGAGCTTTGCATCAGTGACCTGTGAACAGGATTCACCGCGTAGTTGTCTAGCCGCCTCTATCAACAGAAATATCCCACGCATGCCTGGGTGATTGGAGGATAGCCCTCCACCATCCGTGTTCAATGCCGGTCCATCCAGGGGCCTGTCATACCGCAGCCTCCCTCCTTGAACCCAGCTTCCGCCTTCGCCTTTACGACAGAAACCAAGGTCCTCTAACAATGTCAGCACGGTAATACTGAAGGAATCATATATCATCGCAATATCCATTTCTGCCGGTGTGACACCTGCCTCTCCAAAAGCCTGCGGTCCTGATTGAGTTGCCGCACTGCTGGTAATATCACCGCCCGAGGTAGGATACTTTGTCGCCTCACCACTACCTAGAATCCAAACCGGAGACTTTTTGCAATCCCTGGCAATTTCCGGGGCGGCTATGACTACAGCACCACCGCCATCTGAAATCATGCAGCATTCAAGCAGATGCAACGGATCAGCTATCATCCTGGAACTCACGACATCCTCAATGGTCGTCTCCCGGATATCCAGGAATTCCAGATCTTCCATCGCCTTGACTGCTTGCGGGTTACGCATGGCGTGTAACCGCGTTGCAATCGATATTTCCGCCAGTTGCTCACTACGCGTCCCATAATTATGCATATGCCGATGCGCGACCATTGCATAATTTGCAATCAGCGTCATCCCGGCAAACGCGTCCATATTTTCAGCAGGATGCATGGACGCGCCACCGCGGCCTCCCACGCCAATTGCGCGCGCGTTGCTGTGGGCAGTGGAACCATAGGTGAGTAATGCCACACTGCATTTACCCGCCGCAATATCCCGTTTAGCGTGGGCCGCGTGGAATTCATATGAACTTCCTCCAACGCTGGTAGTATCAATCACATTGGGTCGCAGACCAAAATATTCAGCAATGGTAAGACCGCCCATACCACCACCTTCGCCGGCGTCATATACCGCATCCACGTCTGACCAGCTAAATCCAGCATCTTCCAGAGCCCGGGCCGCTGATTCAGCCTTTACCTGTAGAGGACTGATTTCACCTTCAACATCCCGGCTTGGATATTCATGAATCCCGACTATTGCTGCCGCCCGCTTCTGAGTCATTCCGCTCCCCTATTTACACCCATCATTACCACCACCAAACCTTTGAACTATAGCCTTTCATCAACCCACAGGCAGATTGAACACTCGTTTTATACAATTTATTTGACTACCCACTCATGACACTTTATATCATAACTACTCTATGGCAGATTAGGACTTTTATAATTGAGACTAATATGTTCGTAATCTGTCTGACAGGCGGCATCGGTTCTGGGAAATCAACTGCAGCCAAATATCTGGAATCTCTCGGCGCTCACGTGATCGACGCTGATAAGCTCGGCCACGAAACTTATATGCCCGGTACAAATGCCCACTCAAGCATTATCAGGACCTTCGGCGCAGAGGTTCTCGGAGAGGACCAGCAAATTGACCGGCGAGTCCTCGGCACCAAAGTGTTCGGAAAACCTGCTGAGCTAACCAAATTAACCGATATAGTCTGGCCCGAAATCAGAAAACTGGCCGAATCGGCGATTGAACGTGTGCAGCTGGCTGATGCCAAAGCCATCATCATTTTTGAAGCAGCGGTGCTTATTGAAGCAGACTGGACAGATTTAGGGGATGAAGTCTGGGTTGTCACCGTAGAGAGAAAAACAGCCATAGAACGTTGCCAGGCAAGAGATGGCTTAAAGCGAGAAGCAATAGAAAACAGGCTAAATGCCCAACTGAGCAATAAATCCAGAATCAACAAGGCAGACCAGGTGATTTCAAATGACCATAGCCTGCAGGAATTAAAGGCTAAACTTGATCAACAATGGACCAGGTTAGACACTCGATGAAGTCCAAGGGCAACCGCACTAATGGTTCAGTCATACTCGACTCTATCCACTTCCGCCAAGGATTGACCCAATGAGTATTCCAACTTTTGTAGTGGTTTTCTCCGGAAATGTGCTGGACGGTTTTGACCTCATCCAGGTTAAAGAGCGCATGGCCAGGCTGATTCGGGCAGATGAGGAAAAAATGGCCACGCTTTTCTCTGGCAAGACGATAGTCATTAAACGCTCAACTGATAAGAATGAAGCCTACAAAGTGATGACAGCACTCAAAGCAGTGGGTGCCGATGCGCGAATACGTCTGATTCAAGAAAAGACCGCGGATATAAAGTCGACTGACAGCACCCCCGATGCCCAGAGCGACGCCTCTAATTCTCATCTTTCCCTGACTGCTAACGTTGGTTACCTGGTGGATCCTGTTGATCCAACTCCTGCACCTGATTTAGACCTTAGCAACCTGACAATTGCCAGTATTGATGATGACTCACCGATTCAGGGCAGCAGATTTGAAGCCCTCAATATCGACACCTCGGCGCTAACCCTGAGAGAAAACGATG
>JABIZD010000033.1 GCA_018666555.1 Gammaproteobacteria bacterium | reverse complement strand
TGGTGAATGGGATCATGCCAACACCGGCTACTTTAACTTTATTACTCATGCTCTGGTTCCCTCATGGTTGTATACACTTAACTACGCTCAACTTTTATACTCTTAACAGCGCCCAAGTTTTATACTCTTAACAGCGCCCAAGTTAGTCATCCCCTTAGCCAAAGTCAACGAATCGCCCTTTAGGGTAGCTGTTTTTTTATCAGACCAACCCATCGTTCCTTCATTAATCAATACTTAACCATCAAAACTTAACCATCAAAGCTCAATCATCAAAGCTCAACTTGAAACCATCTCTGCCGAAACTAAACCACGTACACTATTGGATACAAATATCCTCGTAGCCCGGTCAAGATCCTCCTTAAACAATCGAGATTCTACTGCTCTTCCAGTGGCCAGCATTTCACGTCGGTAAACCCCAGCTAACAAACCACTGCTGACCGGTGGGGTTAGAAGCTTCCCGTCGATTTCAACATAGATGTTGTAAATTGTCGTCTCAGTCAATTCCCCGGATTCATTCCATAACAGGACGTCATCACAATCATCTTGTCCTACCCGGGCATTCTCGTAAACCGAGCGATGGGTAGTTTTATGGAACAGAAAGGGATTCATTTTATTCAGCGATATCGCAGCTAGCTTCAGTCTGACTCTCGAAACAACCCGGGGGCACGGCACCGCCTGAATTTCTATTTCTCCACTGCGTCGAAGCAGAAGTCTCAATCGCTGTTGCTGAACAGATTGAAACGCCGACAACTTCTCGTCAATCCAATTGCGGTTAAATTCAAAACCAAAATAACGGGCGGAGTTTTCAAGACGGTCCAAATGATACTCCAGGAGGTAAACGCCGCTCCCGGGGCTGAAAAGCAGCGTTTCCAATAATCTAAACGACGACGAGGCGACGTTAAGTAAAGCGGCTTTATCCAGGGTTTCCTGCCATTCCTTTTCTGGTTCTGAGTCCCAGACAATACCACCACCCACACCATAGCTTAACTGCTCAGCCTCTTTATCTACCACCAAAGTCCTGATAGCGACACTGAATTGAGCTTGTCGGTTCGGTTTTATATAACCAATAGCGCCAGTATAAACGCCTCTGGGCAGGCCCTCCAATTCAGTTATTATTTCCAAGGTTCTGGATTTAGGTGCTCCTGTGATCGATGCACACGGGAATAAGGCTGCAAATATTTCATCCACA
Organism: Gammaproteobacteria bacterium; assembly: GCA_018666555.1. Lineage (GTDB taxonomy): Bacteria > Pseudomonadota > Gammaproteobacteria > Pseudomonadales > Azotimanducaceae > UBA9926. The sequence continues at coordinate 2,007 of JABIZD010000033.1, read as the reverse complement.
CCGGCCCGGGTACGAGCAGAGACCCTAGACACCTGCTGCCAAACCGTAGGTAACTGCCTTAATTCGAATAGTTGGTCAACTGCAACCGTACCCATTTCAGCAATCTTACTGAGGTCATTACGAATCATATCAACGATCATCAGGTTTTCTGCACGATCCTTCTCAGAATCAACCAGGCAAACTCGCTGAATCAGATCCTCTGCTGGCGTTTTACCACGGCTACGGGTTCCCTTCATCGGCTCGGTGCGTATAACGTCCTGATCAAGGCTGAAAAACAACTCTGGCGATACTGAGCAGATGGCACCGTCCTGCCAATCCAGACAGGTCGCGTAAACTGTCGGCTGAGACGATATAAGACGGGCAAAAAGGCCCTCAACCGAGTCTCTCCAGGGCCCTTCAAGCTGATGCGTCAGGTTAACCTGGTAGGAATCTCCAGCAGCGAGATAAGCCTTGATGATGGCGACCTGCTCTAAATAAGCAGATCTGGAGCATTTCGGGTGTAATTCTATAGCCCCTGACTCAAAGACTGGAGAGGATACCGAATTGATTCGATCATACAAGCCAAAGAGGGCAAGGGGTCGATCGCTGCTGGCACTGATAAAAGTCTCATCAAAGGCAGCCGCGGCTTCAAAACTGACGAAACCAATGGCTGTCAGACCTTTTTGGCTGGCACTCTCTGCGCTTTGTAATACGCTGCGGACCTCGGATACCTCGCAGGCCTTTAACAACCCGACTGGATTTTCATAACTTTCCCACAGGCCAGTTCCTGAATTATATAAAGTTGCCTTCAAACTCACTAAAAAACCCTTTTAAACCAGTAGGTAAATCCAATCATTTTGCAGCGTGAGTTTTTTATCATCGATTTCTCGGGCAAATTACCCTGGCTAAAAGTTGCCATTTGCCCTGGAAAGCCTATACTTTTGCTTATGAACGTCCATTCTACAGCTTATTCAGGGATCATTGCTGCAAATCAGCAACTTTCCACCTCGGCAAATAATATCGCTAATAGCGGTACCGAAAGTGCTGAGGCGCAGCGGTTGAATATCAAAGCGGTTGAATCCGGTGGCGTCACTACTTCTCCACAGGAGTTTGAGGAACCAAAAGACCTATACCAGAGAGATGGTCAAATGGACTCTCGATCCAACATTGACCTCACTGAGGAACTCATCGAACAACTTCGGGCCCGGTCCTCTATCGACATAAATGCTCAGGTCATCAAAACAGCCAACCAGATGATTGGTAACCTCATCGACGAAGCCGTTTAATCGCCGGGCAAAACCACTTTCAAAGAGCTTCTCTCTCAGCTGACAACCAGAGTTATTCGGCGTAGACAATATCAGCAATGTCTGCAAGATGTGTTGCCAATCCATCGAGTACATCAGCGGCAACCAAAATCTGTTCATCGACCAGGTTAAAATCGCGCACCTCTATTGCTTCCCTGACTCCCGGTATGGTTTTAACACCATATCCGGTAGTTAAGCCTGGTGCATAAATATGGTGCCGATACCAGGGCCTGCCAGGTAATCCGTGGTCCCGTGTTAATAATCGCTCCGACTGATACAAGAGCTTATTAATGCGCGCATTTTGCTTCTGCGCCAATAGGCCATTAACGCTGTCCAACCGAGTCGATGCCGTCTCCAATCGGTGCAAGGCATTTTTTAAGGGCGCAAAATTTATAAACGGCACTTCGTCGTGAAGTGCCGGCGCGCCTAAGGACTCCTCTGGATCCAGCGCGAGTGCGAACTGGCCTGATGATATTAACCGATTGGAACGAGCAGTCTGTTCTCGTAGGCTGTCCGAGAGCAACTCTAACTCTTTGACATAGCCGGCAATATTGTCAACTAGGTTAGTAAATTCAAAGGGCAGGCGATCTGCATTGGCCAGCCGCAGGGTAGCTCGTCCTGCCACCTGAGCCAGTGTTTGACCATAGATCAAACCGGGGTCGCGGAACCGGGTGTAATGCTGATAAGTATCGTAAAGCGTATGATAGCTGCCGCCCGAACCTTC
>JABIZD010000179.1 GCA_018666555.1 Gammaproteobacteria bacterium | reverse complement strand
CTGCACTTTCAGGCCTTGTATCATCCATCTCCAGGCAGCATGCGATAAAAGGCATAGCCAGTGCCTGTCCGCAAAAAGCAAACAGTACAAAAAAGACGAAAGATTGTGATTTGTTCCTGAACATGATGGTTATCTTAATCTTACTGTTCGAGACTTTGCAATTATTTTTTATTCCAAAATTCGATTTCACAGCACATAGGTGATTTCTAGCTCTTCCAGAAAAAGACTAATTCCGGATAAATGTGAATAGTGTAAAGATAAACTATCAAGACTTCGTTTTTTTCAGGCATTTATCATTTCCAGGAACTATTTTATGAGGATCATTGAGAGGGCAGCCTACCTTTTCCCTACAACTCGATAATAGCCATCAATTCACAATGTAACGCTGCACTCTAAGATAAACCAACCATTCGGCTAGGTTGATAACCGGTTAGGAGCATAGTCTTGCGGTCGCTGCCATTCGCGTCGCAGCGTCATCGCAACAGAATACGAATATGGTGCTCGGCTCACGGACACACACATGCCATCATTGCTCGAGGAAAACCTGTACCACGAGGACGGCCGAATTCAGGATGAGGTGTATGTTTACGGTTCTTTTGTTCAGAGCAAGATGTATGCAGCAGGCGTCAGCTGCAGTGACTGCCATAATCCGCACTCTGGCCGACTGCACGCAGGTCCTGACCCAAACGATACGTGTGCGCAGTGCCATTTGCCCTCGAAGTTCGCAACAGCCGATCACAACCAGGCGAGCATTAGCGACTGCGTGAACTGCCATATGCCTGCAACGACGTACATGGGCGTCGATGATCGGCGCGACCACAGCTTCCGTATCCCGGATGCCGGACATTCCGTCGATCATTACGGGTCGGTGATTGCAGCTGGTCGAACAGGCAATGCGAACCAACAGCTGTTGGACGGTATTGCCGACCCGTCGTTTCCACCGATTGCGCGCGCGACAATGTTGACATTACTTACACCGGTGCAAGACGAAACTGCAGCCGCACGCATTCACGAGCAACTCGAAAGCGGCGATCCTCTGCTGCGTATTGCCGCACTTCGGGCGCTGCGCGAACAGCCTACCCGTTTACGAACGCTATTGGGAAGTCAGCTCCTTCGTGACGCCGTCCGGGGCGTTCGTATTGAAGCTGCACTCACTTTCGCTGACTATCGGGATTTGCTGCCGGTCGAAGACGCCCGCACTTATGCGGCAGCAGGCAATGAATACCGCAAAGCGCTGCTGCAGGGCGCGAACATGCCGGAATCCGCAATACGGTTGGCCGAGTTCGAGTCACGCTCCGGGAACCCCGCTGAGGCCGAACGTTTCTTCAACCACGCCATTCGCCTGGACCCGGAGTTCGCGCTGGCCCGCCATTCCTACGGCTTATTTCTGGTTCGCGCCGGTCGCCACGAAGAAGCGCTGGCGGAGTTGTCGGCTGCCGCGAAGCTGGAGCCCGGCGATGAGCGTCTCGTTTACGTGTACGGTATTGCATTGAATTCGCTGGGCAAGATCGACGATGCGATTGCGGTTTTGCACACGGCACGTCAAGACTTCCCGTCAAGCTTTGACATCGGCTGGGCGCTCGCCACCGTACTCCGGGACAATGGAGATATCGACGCCGCACGTTTGCTCGCAACAGAGATGGCACGTCAGTTTCCGGACGACCGCAACGTTAAAGCGCTGTTAGATTCGTTTGCGGACTACGAGTAGCGCAGCGTCAGTCGTCAGACTCGACCGTGAATGACCATAGCTTACCCTCCGTAACCAGGCCATTGGCGTCGATTGCGGTCTTGGCATGCTGAGCCAACCCTGGTGGGTGCCGTTGCTCAACAGCGTGTTCGAGAAACAGTTCGATGTTGTAATTGGTTTCGAGGTCACGGGCTGGGTAGTTCTGGGGCTTGGTATAGGGTTTCACTTCTTGAATCGGTATGAAGAAAAGGCACAGCTAGCAGATGGTGGAAAGCTCACTCGTGAAAAATCGCGAGACTACAGAACTTTGCGTCAATTATTGGAGAGTATCCATAGCCCGACGTTCGATGAATTCATTGACTATGGGGTCCTAGGGTTTTTCCCTCGTAAACGGACAAAAACGGCTAGATCCCTTGCCCCGCCGAGGTTTCCGGAGAGGGTTACTTTTTCTGAACAGGCTTATAATCCTCGATTGAGCTCATTAAATCGTCAAGATCGGGCAGTTTCTCACTCAATTCGAAATTGTAGGTGCCTTTCAGGTTGATGTTGTACCAGGCAACCGGAGAAGCTTGTTTGACGATCTGGATTTTTTCCTCGTCATGTTGGTATTCAAAACTGGTGAGCAGCTGACTGAGTATGGCCGAGTTGAAGTAGATGATGGCATTGGTTGCGATATAGGTGAAGAATGGCTTTTCTGCATCAACTTGCTGCTTCATCCACGCAAGCGCCTGATCAAAAAACACATCAGTGCAAAAACCTTCAGTTTTTACAAAAGTATCGTTGTGTAAGACGGTAGGTCCGAAATAACTGTTACCTGTAACGTCAGCTTGTGAGCCCGGATACATCTGGCCTGTGCCGCCGGCACCGTGAATAAATACCTCATCGAAGCCACGTTCCTGAGGTGTATATCCCTGCCCTTCCCCCAAGTGCCATTTGCCACATATTGAGGTTGCATAACCCACTGACTTCAAGACTTCTGGCAATATTGTGGTGCCTAGTGCCATTCGCTCACGTTCGAGAATGGTGTGCGTAACACCTGTCTTGAACGAATGTTTGCCAGACATTAAGGCCGCACGAGACGGAGCACAGGATGGACTACCGTGGAAGTCCGTAAATCGCACGCCCTGGTTGCCAAGGTGATCAATGTTCGGGGTGTCAACGTCAGGACTGCCGTGCGCTGACAAATCACCATATCCCTGATCATCGGTCATAACGATAATAATGTTTGGCTGAACTGAAGCTGATTTCTGCACTACACCTGGCGTATCCGACGTGTCAGAAAGTTTGTTCGTATCTGATCCGCAGCCGCCGATCAGAACACTTGACCCTATGACCATCCAAAGCCATCGGGTCGAAAGAATGCTCGTTTTCACATTCAGATCACTGGTGAAGTGCGCGCGAAATTTGCTCAAGATCAGGAACTTCCTTTGGAGACAGTAAGGGGTTTTTTCATCAGAATTGCTTTATCTTAATAAGCTCTCTCCAGGCCTTAGTGGCGGGCTTCAGATCGTCTTCTTGTTCCTGTGTCATTCCATACCAGGTGCCGCCGTTGTCCCTCCTATTTAATCATCCACAATCACCATCTTTACTAGGTTCCACAAGTGATCAACGTTGATCGTCTAAGATATCGCCAACTCTCAAGCGGCTGCGCGTAAATACTCGTGATGTACCCCACCACAATGTCGTCTGGACACTATCGACCCAGCCTCGGGGCGGTGTACTGAGCGTCTAGAGGGTGCATCTTTCTCCAGTGACAAGTGTGTTCTAGCATTATTGTAATAATGAACGTAATTTCCGATTACTCGTCGCAAGTGTCGCTCTCCGAGAATGATCGTATGATTCAGACATTCTCGACGAATCGATCCTATGACACGCTCCACGTAGGGATTCTGCCAGGGCGAGCGCGGCGCCGTGACGGCTTCATTGAGGCCAACCGAAGCGGTTTTTCGGTTGAATAGTGCACCGTAGATGGCATCCCGATCGCGCAACAAGTATTTAGGTGCATCATTCAGACCAACCGCCTCGATAACCTGTTGTCCTGTCCACGCGGCTGTTGGGTGTTCTGTCGCGTTGGTGTGGAGTATTTTCCGCCGATCATGACTAAGAATCACCATCACGAATAAGATACGAAAGGTTGCGGTTGGGACAGTGAGAAAATCGATAGCGACGATATCCGCGGCGTGATTCTCTAGGAAGGAACGCCACGTCTGCGACGGCGGTCGTCGATGTCTGATCATATACTTCGAAACTGTCGCTTCAGAAACAATGAGTCCGAGTTTGAGGATTTCACCGTGAATTCGCGGTGCCCCCCACAATGAATTTGCTACTGACATTCGCCGAATCAATGCTCGTATTTCAACATTGACTTGCGCCCGCCCCCGTGGCCTTGACTTGCGAGCCCAATATCGCCGGAAACCCATCCTATGCCAGCGGACGACGGTATCGGGCCTAACGATATGCAAAACATCCCGCCAGTTCGCCCAGATCCTTGAAACAAAGACCCAGAACATTCGATCCGCCCGCGAAATCGGCGGTCTCGAACAGTTCCGCTTCATCACGGCCAGTTGCTGTCGAAGCAGCAGATTCTCAAATGCGAGATCGCGACGTGATCGAATCACCGAATTCAAAAAGTGTAAGGATAGTGATAGCCATTTAGTCATCCACGAACGCTAACTAAATTCGTAGGAAAGTCCAGCGAAATCAATGCTGACGAATTAATGGGAGGGACACCCAAATGTCGCGCGCACACACCCTTGCCGGTACTCGCCGCCATGTTCAGACACCTGGCCGAAGCGGCTTCTATTCCAGTTGCCGCACATCTTGATCACAGCACGTCACTTCAAGAATGCAAAGAAGCCATTGATTGTGGGTTCACATCGGTCATGTTTGATGGCTCGCGCCTGCCGCTCCGGGAAAACATCGATAACACCGCCGCGGTGGCTACGCTGGCAGCGTCTGCGGGCGTTTCGACCGAGGGAGAAATCGGCTTTGTCGGCTACGACGCCGGCGAAAATTCCGCGAATACCGATCCGCAAGAGGCTGCCAAATTTGCGAACGAGACTGCGATTGATGCAATGGCGATATCAGTTGGTAACGAGCATTTGCAAGAATGTCAGAAAGGCCAAATAAGCGTACCAGCGATTCGCGCGATTGAAGCAGTTACCGACGTACCGCTAGTAATACATGGTGGTTCAGGAGTGCCGACAGAGATCAAGCGTCAGTTGGCTAGAGATACCAATGTTTGTAAATTCAACGTGGGCACTGAACTTCGCATGCAGTTCGGTACGGTATTGAGAGACATACTGGCAAATGATATTGAGTGTTTCGATCGATGCGAAATTCTGGGCCGTACGGAGCAGCCCATACGTGACACAGCACGTAGCATTATCCGGTCCATGGCCTGTTCCTAACCGCCTCCTTTGGGCTTTTGTTTGCCACGTTCATCACGCTGTCGTTGGTACCAGCGCTGTACTCGGCATTGTTTCGCGTGAGGCGAAATTATCGGCGATTGTTGTTTATCTTCGCGGCGTGTCTGGTGGCACACATCGCTACCGTGAAGACGCCGGGCGAATGTGTCCCAATCTCCACCAGACTCAACTGACTTCCGATAGATCTGGTGCTCAAACCCAGCTTTCAGGCAAGTGTTGGCGGATCATTGGTACTCTTTACACAACGCGCATTCTGTCAAGAGTTCCCGATGTATTCGTTTTGGCGGCGAATTCATTGGGTCATGATTAGCGCCTCTAATCATGACCCTTTTAGCTGCTTGCCTCGCTTGACGCCTCAGAGGCTCACTTGCTTTCCAAGCTGTGCAGAGGCAATCGAACAAGTTACTAAGAATTGACGGCGCTGCGCCGACTCATAAGAGTCCACGCGATGCGAGCGAAACAACTGTATTGCCGCCAATGACCAGGTGATCTAGTACCCGTATGTCGACGAGTTCCAGTGCTGACTTGAGACGTTGCGTAATGCGCTCATCGGCCTGACTGGGTTCGGCGACGCCGCTAGGGTGCTGATGCGAGAAGATGACCGCCGCTGCGTTGAGTTCCAGTGCGCGTTTTACGATGACTCTTGGGTAAACACTTGTGCCATCGATGGTGCCGGTGAAGGCGCGATCAAATTTGATGACGCGATGACGGTTGTCAAGATACAAGACCGCGAACACCTCGTTCGGCTCGGTCGCGAGTTCAGCGATCAGGAATTCTTCAGTGTCCGATGGACTGCGAATGGCTTTGCCTTTGCGAAACTTTGCTCGCAGTTTGCGGCGGGCGCCGCTGACAACGTCATTGGTGCTGGCTTCGAGATAACTGCCGTTATCATCTTTGATGTAAAGGGTGTGTTTTGAATGGCTCATGGCATGCTCCGAATTGAGTGGGTCGGGGCGCGCGCAGGCGCGGGGCGTCGTGGGCCGTGACAAGGCTCGTCGCTATTGCAACCGGTACTTGGTGTGGTGCTGTCAGTGTCGACAATGACAACTCAACGCGACGATTCACCCTGGCCTTGCCTCGGGTCACAGCGCCGCGAAACTAGCCGCACTGACCTAACGGCGGAGCCAGTGGAATGACGATGATCAATACTTGCGATCACCAGACGCAGACAAAAAAAGGGGCACACACCGTGCACCCCAAAGAACCGTACCGGAGCGGTTTAGTCGTTCGAAGCCGCCTTGGTGTGAACGTCAAACCCAAGCGGCAACCAGTGCTCACGAATCTGCAGATGTTCAGCCGATAAGTTCGCTGCAGCGTTAGCGTTGAAGAACACATCCAACTCGGTCACCAACTCGCCTTTCTTGTGGCCCTCATGACTGCTCAGCCACGCATCACCAAACCAAGACTTTCCGTGGTTCAAGAGCTTTGCCTTGGTGAGCCGTTTGAAGTAATTGCTGGCACTGGGTCGCCACGCCATCGCGAAATCCGGTGTGAGGTCGGCCAGCACGGCTTCACCGATATCCTTGTCAACGCATGAACCGCCAAAACTGACCTTCAAACACGCGGCCACTGTGTAGGCTAACAAGCGGTTTTTCTCAGTCGGTGTGAGTTGCCTGAGTGCTGCAAGGCGCGCGGCAACGGATTTCTGCTCCATCCATTCAGTCGCCAACAATCCGCGTGTCTTTGCCAAGTCATGCGCGGCGCGGGTGTCCGCCAACGCCTCATCACGACTCAAAGTGACCTCGAAACCCGCCTCGATGGCACCGCTTTCCCAGCGCGAGGATCCGAGTACTTGCTGACACAGACGCAGCAACAAAACATCACCGGCTAACTTTGGATTGTTGGCGAGTTTCGCCTGGGCGATCTGCTGACGCGTTGCGCCCAAGTCATTCGCGAGTGCGTTTGGCAGTATCGCTGCTCCGCTGCCGCTTTGCGTGTCTTTGCCGTTTGCGGACAGCCGATTGGCTTGCGCGCGTGTCACCAGAGCCCGATCAATCTGCAGCTTGCCATTGCGACCCACGCTGAGCACACATTTTGCCTTCGCCTTTTGTTCGTCCGTGAACTCGCGGTAGCCGTCAATTTGAGTTTCCAGCGCTTCGATCTGCTCTGAGAGCGTGTCAAAATCCGCTTCGCGTTCCTCGGTCCACTCACCGTCGAAGTCTTCCAAGGTCGTTCGGGCATCGATGGCAGCGCTTAGCGCATCATTCACGTCCTTCGGCACACCCAACGGTTCCGGTTGCAGCCGATGAAAGCTATGCAGCTTGTGTGCGGCATCGAAGTCCACCTCGACGTTCGCCCAGCCTTCCCTTTTTCTCAAGCGCTCGGCACTTTTCTCGAGCTTCTCGGCAGCAAGACCTTGCAACAGCTCACCGTCTATCAAATACACCAGCGATTCAAATAGATCAGTCGAGCATAGTAAAAACAAACCACATCTTCTGTGATTTAGCATTGAACGGGTATCGCGGAGAGGAATTCCAAAGGCCCAGTCCACAGCCTTGGCCATGTAGGGTTCAGGCTAAAGAGAGAACACGGGGGCCCAATGCTCCAACAAGGGAGCGGGCCGGGGACCGTCGGGGACAGATCTTTTGCTCTTCCGGTTTGCACAAGGCGATGCCGACACCCGTTAGATGCCGAGAAGAGACGTAAGCTCACGAGCGGATGAGACCAGATGGTCGGCGTCTTGCAAAGTGAAACCGTCGCAAGGCTCGGGATCGTCTATACCCACAGCACCAATAGTATGACCTTCTTTCGTGGCGAATTGTATGAAGGCCATGAAAACAACTTCCCCGGAAAGCACATAAGGGGAGTTCTTGAATGCAGAGTGTTGCCGGCAGTCGCCGACGATGACAGGCAATTTGCGTCCGCGCAGTGCGCTTCTCAGCCAGGGCGCATGGCTCTCTGGGTAATATTCGACATTTGAGTCGATGCCACAAGTCGAGAAAAGTCGAACATGGCGCCGATCGATGAGCGATACCCAAGCTGTTTTTGTCCCGTAATGCTTGGCCAAGCCAGCGACCAGTTCATTCACAGTGGAGCTAGGTGGGCTATCCAGCAAACCAGTCGCGTACAGCGCAGCGATGCGTGTTTCTTCTTTAGATTTAACATCGAATTGCGGTCTAATTTTTAACACCCCTTGCCCGAGTTAGGGAAAAATCTATCGTACATCGTATGGGATGGTACTAATAAAATGCCTTAGGGTACAAGAAGAAGCCCCCCCATTTCTGTTCCGTCAGCCAGATATACATTTCTCCCAAAATCAGCGTTTGGCTAGTTTTTTTGATGAAACCTGGCGATTCTTGAGGAACTGACTGGCGGTTTCAAGCTGGTCAATCCGCGGTTCGTGCATAGTTGAGCGGCCAGGCCGAATCGAGCCCCACCCACTTCAGCGGATGTCAGAATAGTTGGCTCGCATAATCGAATAGCACCGTTGGCTGCGATCGCGACGGTGTATGTCGATGATGGCAGAGTGGATATGGCTGCTTACCACGAAATGTGGAACGGCTTAATAGCAGCAGGCGGTGGTGTTGAATTGAACGAAATGTCGGACATTCAGGTACAGATTATGCCGAGTGGTAATGCCGCTATGGTAACGTCCTTCATCGACAACCGCACACGCTCGCCAGATGGAACAACGAGCACGTCCAGAGCGTTCGAGACAGATGTGTGGTAAATGATCGATGGCAAATGGCAGATCGTCAGCCTGCACTACAGCACAATTTTATAGAAAGAGTGACGGTGACTGACGCTAACTAAGGTAATGACTCTATCAATATAGCGGACCGGACCGTTAACGAACGGATTAATGTGGGCTGCACCAGCTGATGGATGACGCTGGCTTCCTATGATTTAATCTTAACCAGGCAATACTGGGCGGCATGCCCCCGGTATTAATCTGCTACCGGTTCTGCTCAAGCATAATAAGGGGCCAACGGCACCGGATCCTGCATCGATATCATCTTGCGTACAAGCGCATCCAGAAGGTCAGTACGCGTCTGCTGATGCGCCGGGGCCAGCCACAGATTATGCCGCTCATCAGGATCCACAGTCAGATCATATAGCTCATTGCCTGCATCAGGCATGCCGATCGTCAGCCGATGAGTCCGGGTAATCAGCGTCCGCAAACCCTGGAACCGGTTAAAGCCGAGGTTAACCCGTTGCCGGCTATCCTCAATCAACAAAGCTTCCGCTTCCGGATCCTTTGCCAGTACTCTCCCCTGAATACCGTAATAAGGCAAAATCCCGGCATAATCCATAATGGTAGTCGGGATATCAATGGTTTGGCCAAGCTCTCTACTTACTACCCCTCCCTTAGTCATGGGGTCAAGCCAGATAAAGGGAACACGTAACAGCCCGTTCAAATGTAGAGGCCCTTTCAACATCAGTCCACGATCACCCATGTAATCACCGTGATCAGAGGTAAAAATCACCAGTGTATCCTCAGTCATACCCAGCCGTTTCAACTCAGCCATGATCCTGCCAATCCGGTCATCGATCATGGTTATCATGCCATAGGTGAGCGCAATGGCTTCACGCACCTCACGCTCGTTCACCGCAAAGGGCATCTGCGAGCCCCGCTTCGCTGTGCCCTCTTCAAGGGCCTGGTGCAGATAATTTTCCAGCCGCGTATCACCTCGACCAAACGCAGATGGCAGCGTGATCTCATTGGCATCATACATTTGCCAGTATTTCCCTGGCGGCGTGAAGGGATGGTGGGGATCAGGGAAAGAACACTGGATAAAAAACGGCTGATCATCATCGGCTGCTGCATGGGCGTTAAGATAGTCTGTGGTACGCTCAGCAATATAAGCGGTCGGATACAACTCTTCAGGCAACTGGGTACGCCAAGCCTGAGGGGTAACAATCTGCGCATCAGTGATTGCATTTTCCTGTCCACGAAGTCTATTCCAGTCGCCTGGCTGTTCTTTTAACCATTGCTCATAGTCACCGCTGGTCTCATCCCCATGGCCCGTTACCATGGTCACATGCTCAAAACCATAATACGGCGTCTTTGTTCTGAACTCTGCTGCTGCCCAGGATCTCGGATCCTCGTTCAGGTACTGCTCACCTCTGCGGTTGGGGCTTTCTGCCTCGACCGCGTGACCGTTTTCATCATACTGATAACGCTTAGGGTCTGGTTGCCAGGCTGCCTCTATGCCCGAAATGGTCTGCAAGTGCGACTTGCCAATCAATGCTGTGTGATAACCCTCTTCGAGCAGACGATGCACAAAAGTCATGGAATTTTCAGATAGTGGGGTACCGTTAGAGTAGACTCCATGACTCGATGGCATGCGGCCCGTCATCAAGGAAGCCCGGTTGGCCATACAGACTGGATTAGCCACATAGAAATGCTCATATCGGGTGCCACTTGACGCTAGTGCATCGATATTGGGCGTTTTCACCTGTTGGTTGCCATAACAGCCCAAGTGGTCAGCTCGATGCTGATCCGTTATGAACAATAGAATATTGGGTCGTTTCATAGTTCCAACCTCATATTAAAGTAGGCCCGGACTCAGCGACGGGTTGCTGTCCAAAAGCCGAGGTGACAATTAACACCAGCGCCACGACGCTACCAAGCACATTGGCGGCTATCGCTATGGCCCCTAAATCGGTTGGCACAATCAGCAACAGCCCTGCGCACATGAATGCGGCTCGAACAGATCTGCTCATCGGCTCACGCCAAACGCCGACAATACTGGCAGTGACGAACCAGACACCGACCACTGCCGTCACAAAAGACGCCAGGATATGCTGCCAGGCCCCGTCCATGATCATCACCGGTGAGGCAATCACTAGAAAGGGAATAAGATAGGCCACCCAGCCAAACCGCACAGCTGCCCAAACAGTTTTAAAGGCATCGGCTCGAGCCAGCGTCGCTGCGGTAAACGCCGCTATTGCGATCGGCGGCGTAATCAGCGACATAATGCCAAAATAAAACACAAACAGGTGTGCCGCCAGTGCTGGAATACCTGACTCGACTATCGATGGTGCTAGCAACGTTGCCAGGAGCAGATACACGCCAACGGTTGGCATGCCCATACCCAGCACAATGCTCAGCGATGCCACCACCAACAATAGTATCAATAGATTGCCATCCAACAGGTAAACCAGCTCAAGCGTCAGCGCAAAACCCAGCCCTGAAATATTCAGCACCCCGATAATGATACCGGCTGCCGCCGAAATCATCATGATTTCTAATGCCGCCTGGCCAGTACGAACCAGGATTGGCAGCGCATCCTGTAGAGACAGCTTGACCCTGCCGTAACCCAGGAAAATCCCAATAGGAAGGATCGACACCGTGCCACAGACAGCGGCAGTTTCCGGCTGCAGATTAAACCTGAACAGCCCCATAATAATCACCAGGAAAGGAATGAAAAATAGCCATCCCTGGCGGAAAACCGGTCCGGGTCTACTCATCTCCGATATCGGCAACGGATTAATTTTGTCGCGCACTGCCAGCAGATCAACGTGACTAAACAGAGCTATATAATACAGCAGAGCAGGAATAATCGCGGCAACGACAATCTCTGAATAAGGCAGATGCAGTATCTCTGCCATGAGAAAAGCGGCTATCCCCATCATCGGCGGCATCAATTGACCACCCGTTGAAGCTACCGCTTCTACACCAGCAGAATGTTCTTTTGAATAGCCAGATTTACGCATCAGCGGGATGGTGACGACGCCGGTTGAAACCACGTTAGACACCGCACTACCTGAAATAGAGCCAAATAAACTGGAGGCAACAATCGCGATCTTCGCCGAGCCGCCGCGTTTATGACCAACAAGCGATTTAGAAAGGTCAGTGAAGAATTCGGCCCCACCAGATTTTTCCAGAACAAAGCCAAACAATAGAAATGCGACAATCATGGTGGTGGACACCTTCAGCGCCAATCCGAGCAAGCCATTGGAATCAAGCCCTAGGAACACAGCATAACGTGCATAAGAAACCTCTTCACCTCGAAAATTAAATGGCAGGTAATGACTGAAAAAGCCAAACAGCACAAAGAAAACCAGGAATGAAAACAGCACTTTACCCGCAGTACGTCGCAGGCCTTCAGCAATCAAGGCAATAAAAATCGAACCCGCAATCACCGCATCGGTAGGCGAGGTATACAATCGATCAAGAATATCAGGGTACCAGATTGCCACATAGATCCCGTTTACAAAACCGGCCAATGCTAACAGCCAATCCTGGATCGGTGCTGACTGCCCCGGCTCACTGTAATCGGCGCGATAGATCAGCAGCACTGCCGGTAATGCCATGGCTAAAACCACGGCAAAGAACTGCTCGTTCATAAAGGACAAGCCCAGCTCGCGATAAACATCTACAGCCCAGCCCAACGAAGCAATACTGATCACAGCACAAAAGACTAACCCAAGACGATGTGAAGCCGACCGGTCCGAAAAAACAGCCAGGCCAATTTCCTGCTTATCGACGTCCTGAGGTTCCATGGCCTTGTCTTGCCTCGTCTGTATCCGTTATAGGCTGTTAGTCCAGTTGGCCAATCTCGCGGTAATAACCGAGCGCACCTTCATGATAGGGCATGCCAACATCCTGATACATCTTCTCGGGATCAAAGCTGTCAAAACCTGAAAACGAAGCAACCAGACTTTTCTTATTGTCATGCAGCGCTGCCAATAGTTGTCGCACCACCCCGGCATCGATATCTTTGTTTGCCATTAAAAGAAACGGGGCGACAATGACATTCACTGGTTCATGCACACCCGCATAGGCATCATTGGGCTTTATCATCTCAATCAAGGCGCCCGGTACATTACGAGCTAAAATAGCCCGATTTTTATCACTATTCTCGATGCCGATGTAACGAATACCGATTCTGGCATCGGCCTGCTGGGTCAAGCCCGCATCCATCGTGTAAAGCGTGCCCGCAATGCGCCCGGCTATCAGGTCTTCTACTGCTCGTTCTCCAGTCGGCGTGGGGAAACCGTTAATGTCGTCTGACGTCATTCCACCCATTTGATATATCGCCGTCATCATCGAGCCCATGACTTTCTGGGTATTGAACTCAGTTGGCATATTTCGGCCACGAAAGTCTGCCAACTCCTGGATATCGGAGTCTTCAGCGACCATCACGCCGAGCGGCAACACCCGCAGTGCTGCCACCACACGCAGGTTATCGAGGGTCCCAATGTCAGCGAACATGGCAGTTCCATTGACACCAAAACTAGCCACGATATTGACGGCAATCGAATAATCCAGATCGCCCTGGTTTAGTAGTGGC
The DNA here is from genome assembly GCA_018666555.1 of Gammaproteobacteria bacterium. Lineage (GTDB taxonomy): Bacteria > Pseudomonadota > Gammaproteobacteria > Pseudomonadales > Azotimanducaceae > UBA9926. The sequence continues at coordinate 22,299 of JABIZD010000179.1, read as the reverse complement.
AAGGTCACCGTAGGCCCCCCTTGCGGCATTGCCCGAAGCCTCAGCCTGCGTTCCTTGAAGGCAACTTTCGCCATCGCTCCCGCCATCGCATAGCCTGATGAACCCTGGGCAGTGGTACCAATGGTAAAGCTCTCTGCACCAGCTCCAAACTGTGCCAGCGTTAGTACTACTGGCAGCGCCAGCCGAATTAACAAGCGATACATGAACCTCCCCCCTGTAATGGCCATTAGTTATTCAGTCAACGATGCAATCGCTGGGATCAGTGCTTGCATGGCCTCGGCTGAACCGATGGTCAACCGCAACCAGTCAGGCAGGCCATTTTGATCAGCCAGGCGGCCGACAAAGCCCAACTCGCGCAATTTCCCGTCAAATACCCTCGCGGCCTCAACACCCCCGGGAATTTTCAGGGTAACAAAGTTACCCACACTATCGGTTGTTTCATACCCCAGGGCACGCAAATGTTCTTGGGTCCAATTCAGCCAGTGGTCATTATGCTCGCGCGCCGCACTGATATGCACCTGATCACGCATAGCAGCTTCAGCTGCCGCTAAAGCCACTCCGGAGACCGCATAGGGCCCACGGATGCGTTCCAGGGCATCAATTGCAAACCGAGGCGCATAGACCCAGCCTACCCGTAGCCCGGCCAAGCCATAGAATTTGGAAAAAGTTCGCAGCACCATGACATTTTCAGCTTGATCATCAACTATCTCCAGGAACGATTGATACTCGTCAGTCGCCACATATTCATAATAGGCTTCATCTACAATCAGCATGATATCCGGGCGTAGCCCAGCCAATAGCCGCGCTAATTCGGTCGGGGTGATAAAGGTACCGGTGGGATTATTAGGGTTCGCCACAAACACCAGGCGGGTACGCTCGGTGACTGCAGCCAAAAGCGAGTCGACATCTGCGTAAAGATTAGTCTCTGGCGCAGCCACTGGCCTTGCCCCTGCACTCATGGCGCGAATCCGATAAGCCTGAAAACCATGCTCACTATAAAGAACTTCATCGTCGATCCCAGCCCAACCACGCACAATCCAGTTAATGATGCTCTCAGAACCAGGACCCACCAGCACTCGCCCAGGATCTATATCATTAACCTGGCAGATCGCCTCAGCCAGCACCATGCCATCGGGGTCAGGATAAAGATGCTGGCTACCTGAAACATCAACCACGGCCCTGGCAGCCAGCGCACCAATGCCGAGGGGTGATTCATTATTAGATAATTTATATAGCTTCCTGCCAGCTTCAGGCAACACTCTACCAGGGGTAAAAATTGGCCCCGCGGATACAAAAGGAAGTGGCATCGGGCGAGCGGAAGTCTTCTCGGGATCATGCGCCGTCATGTCACTTCCTTTTGTTGGCACGAATTTGCGCTAAGGTCGACTGAGGATTAATGACCTCCGGGTCGGTGAGTAACTCAATAAAGATGGGTCCATCGGTCTCCGCTCTCAGTATTGTATAGGCACTGGCAACGTCTTCAGCTTTACTGACCTGGCTTGATTTAAGCCCCATTGCCTGAACCAGTAATTGAAAATCAGGATTGTCCAGCGACACCGCTACGCTCATGCCAGACACCGCTAACTCCTGATGCATCTTAATGGAGCCATATATCCCATTATTGAACATAACCACAACCAGCCTCAGATTACGTTTCGCCGCGATCACCAACTCCTGTGGATTCATAAAGAAACAACCATCACCAACATAGGCGACGACTTCCTGCTCAGGGTATTGGATCGCCGCGGAAATACCTGCAGGTACCGAATAACCCATCGGCCCTGACAAGGGTGCAAGCAACGTCCCCTGAGTCCTGAACTGATGGTGACGCAATATGAAATGAGTGTAGTTACCAGCCCCACCACAGATGATGGTCTTCTCCGGCAGCACTTCCTGCAACGCCTGCACAGCATTTGCAGGGTTCAGCTTATCGCCAAAATCAACCGGCTTATTATAAGCAAGAAGACTATTACGCAGAGCTTGGCGCTGCCCGGCATAAGCCAGACCAGCAACCACGGGCAACTCCGCTAAAGCAGCACTGAACGGAGCAACATCAGTAACAATGGCCAGATCAGGCTGGAGCATTTCACCAAACTCGTCAGCCAAAGCCGCCGCGTGTATCAACGTTCGATCCTCATCCGCTTCGCACAAGTGCGTGTAACCGCTGGTCTCAATCTCACCCAGCCGGGCTCCGATCAAGAGTAATAGATCACACTCTTTGGCCTGGGCCACGAGGTTGGGATGTGGCCCTGGACCAAACGAACCAATATAACTGGAATGACCAAAATCAATCAGGTCGTTGCGGCGAAAAGTGGTGCCGACCGGCAAGTCCCAGGCCGAGGCAAATTTGGCGAAATTATTACAGGCCGCCTGACTCCAGCCTGTGCCGCCAAGCAGCGCCAACGGTTTTTTACTCGTTGACAATAATTCGGCTACCTTCGCCACGGATTTGACGGCAGGCTCCATCACTGGCCGTTTTACGGGACTAACCTGGCCAGCTCGGATATCGGTGAACTGAACATCATCGGGTACTGCTAGCACCACAGGGCCAGGCCTCCCCGAGGTGCTTATTGACAGCGCCCGGCCTATTAGATGAGGAATATCTGCAGCTCGCTCGACCACACCCACCCATTTTGCGACGCTACCAAATAAACTCTTCGGGTCCATTTCCTGGAACGGGAACCGCCCCGCCGTACCGCTAGTGACATGACCAATGATGAGGATCATTGGCGTGCTTTCCTGTGCTGCAGTCGACACTCCAATCAGTGCGTTACAGGCGCCTGGCGAGCGCGTCACCATGCAGAGCCCCGGGATTCCAGTCAGTCGACCATAGGCCTGGGCCATAAATGCAGCGCCGCCCTCATGACGACACACCACCAGGTCAAAATCATTCTTTGCCTTATCAATTGCCTGCAGAATGCCCGAATAGCTCTCGCCTGGAACACAAAAGCCCCGCGTTATGCCATTTGCAATGAGAGCGTCAACGATCGCTTGTCCCCCGGTCTGGGTGATTTCCGCTTGCACAGGTTCTCCAACGGTAGAAACAGGCGACGATTTCGACATGCGTTACTCCGCTAATAATAAATTTCCAGCCTAGATTACTTTAGGCTAGAAAACTAATTTGTAAATAAAAACATTCACCCCTCAAACTTCCAAGCCTGCAAGGATACATCATCACCATCGAAACCCGGTTTCTACACCAGCAAAACCAAACTCAGACCGTTCAGTTGGTTCCGCTTTTACCATGGCAGAGGCTAATCCCTGCAGCCTGAATGCCAGCGCATTTCCTTACCTTCGCGGCCTTTTATGGCTGCCAAGCCACAGCTTAACCTTTTTCCTGAATCCACCCATAAAGCCCTGTCAGTTGCTTTCATAGCTGCGCCTAGAAATATAACCGATTCTGCTTGTTATTAAGTTGGTGAGTCAGCTTTACCTAGCATTTGTCGTAGTCATGACCGGATACCCAATAATTCCCAACCCATTCGGTTAGACCTTAATTTTAAGCCGGCAATAGCTAAAGCAGGATGAGGTTTGGTGATAGCACCTGTATCTGTCAAGCCAATAGAAATCAACCCAGCCGTGAAAACCATTATCCGTTGATTGCCTAGACTACTAAAACATGTTTAATTCATATTTTTCTTGCCAAGGTCATACCGTGAATTCTCGTTACCAGGTCTTGTTTGATAAGGTTCCCATCGGTCCAGTAGTCGCTCCTAACCGTTTCTACCAGGTACCTCATGCCAGCGGCATGACCGAAGCAAACCCTCGAATCCGTGCGGCTTTCCGTGGCATGAAGGCAGAAGGCGGTTGGGGTGTCGTTTCAACCGGTGCAGTCTCTATACACCCTTCATCGGATGACTCACCGCTACCTTACGCGCGTCTGTGGGACGATAATGACATTCACGCGCATGCGCTGAGCTGCGACGCCATACACGAGCATGGTGCCCTTGCCGCCATTGAACTCTGGCATGGTGGGGCATCAGCCATGAACCGAAGCTCTCGCATCGCTCCTTATTCACCTTCCGGTATTCCATGGGCAGCGACCCATGTCGGCTTTATGGGGCAGCTACGCCCGAAAATTATGGACGCTAAAGATATTCAAGATGTCATTCGCTGGCAGGCTGAAGCAGCGATTCGCGCAAAAAGGGCCGGTTTTGACATTGTCTATGTTTATGCGGGCATGGGTTACCTGCCCTATGAGTTCCTTATCAGCGAATACAACCGGCGCAGTGATGCTTACGGTGGTAGCGTTGCAAACAGAGTTCGATTTGTACGCGAATTAATCGAGTCAACCCGGGACGCTGTCGGTGACAGTTGTGCTGTTGCGTTACGAATCAGCCTGGAAGAGCTAAGGGCCAAACCCAGTGATCATTTTGAATCGGAAGCTCATGAAGTCGTTACCCTGTTATCCGATTACCCGGACCTGTGGGACGTGAAAATGGACTCCAGCCCGACGGATTGCAGTGCTTCCCGTTTCAGAGAAGAAGGTTCGCACGAAAGGATTATTGATTTTGTCAAACAGACCACTACCAAACCCGTAGTGGGCGTCGGTCGGTTCACCTCCCCGGATACCATGACATCACAAATAAACAGGGGCATTCTGGATTTCATTGGCGGGGCTCGAGCAGGTATAGCCGATCCGTTCTTACCTAATAAAATCAAATCAGGTCGGCAGGATGAGATAAGGGAGTGCATCGGCTGCAACATCTGCATATCAAGCTGGCATGATGGTGTTCCAGTACGCTGTACCCAAAACGCAACCGCCGGCGAAGAATGGCGCAAAAACTGGCACCCCGAGCATTTCAGCAAAACGCCCAGCAAAGATCGACTGCTCGTCGTCGGTGCAGGACCGGCCGGTCTTGAAGCGGCGCTAATTGCGGCAAAACAGGGCTTTGAAGTTACCTTATCTGATCAATCTGAGCATATGGGCGGAAGACTCAACTTCGAAACATCCTTGCCTGGCCTCAACACCTGGAGGCGAGTCACGGATTATCGTCTTTATGCCCTGAAACAGATGAACAATGTGGCCCTCTTTACCGCCAGCAAACTCGATATGGATGAGGTTCTCGAACTAGGCCATGAAAGAGTCGTGCTGGCAACCGGGGCAAAATGGACAAAGTCACTCTATTCCTCTCTGGAAATACCCGTTGGTGAGCTCAATCAGCCTAATGTTTACACCCCCGATGACCTTGCCATGGGTACAAAACTCAAAGGTCCGGTATTGGTCTACGACTTTGACAATTATTACCTGGGTGGCGTCATCGCTGAAGAGCTGGCGAAACAAAACCTTTCAGTCGTTTATGCAACCCCTGCCGGTCATGCATCTGCCTGGACGATAATGACCAATGAGCAACCTTTCGTTCACCAAAATCTTGAAACTGCCGGTGTCCGCGTCATAACCCAGACTCTTTTAAACAGCTACCAAGGTACTATCGCTGAACTGGCGAATATCTTCACGGCAAAGCCAGAGCATGTGAACGTGAATTCGGTTTTAATCGTCGGCTTGCGGAGCCCTCAAGATGACCTGTATCAAGCATTGGTTGCAAACCCTGAGGCGACCCTGACAGCCGGTATCAAGTCAATAGACCGGATTGGCGACTGCCTGGCACCCGGCGCTATTGTCCATGCCATTTACTCAGGGCACGATTACGCCCGCAACCTGTCCAGTAAACCCTCGGAGCTATTCCTTCGGGATATTCCCATCGCCTTGCACCCACCAGGCCCTGTCATCTGATTAAGGCTCAGCGGACATGGTTAATCCCACCACGGATAGGGAAATGCCCTACCCTTAAGGTGACTGTCGGTCCAACTGAAGCCCATTTGAGCAGGTCGGCAGTGCGGTCGAAGGCTAGATCCAGGGGTCTGTCGGTCCAGCTGCAACCCGTTTGAGCAGGTCGGCAGTGCGGTCGAAGACTAGATCCAGGGGTCTGTCGGTCCAGCTGAAACCCACTTGAGCAGGTCGGCAGTGCGGTCGAAGACTAGATCCAGGGGTCTGTCGGTCCAGCTGCAACCCGTTTGAGCAGGTCGGCAGTGCGGTCGAAGACTAGATCTAGGGGTCTTGAAATTCTTTTTTCTGGTCGATGATTTCTTTACGCCAGGTAGACAGGTTGTTATCGATAACCCAGAAGCCAAATATCCACAGCGACTGATCCCAGGCCCACAACCAATGTCCCATGTACAGCCAGAAGCCGGCGTGCATAAACAACACCCCATAGAGAATCTTGGAAAAGTTTGCCAGGAGTAGTAAACGCCCCTCTGTTATGCCCTTAGTCTGCAGATACAAAGTCAATTCAATCGCAGCAACGATCAACAGCCATAGCAGAACATCCTGGATGTCAATCCAACGGCTAATAGCCTCTAAGGCATAGCCATCAGCATCCGTGACTACGCCCTTTTCTAACAGATAGAATTCCTCACCCTGAGCCAACTGCAGACAGGTATCGGCATCAATTGCGGTATAATAATTATTCTCGGTAAAAATAATATCCTGTTCTACCAATTGACACAGACTGGACACCTCGTGCATCCTTTCGGCTTTAACAAAGTCAGCCACACTCACTACCCGAGCCATCACCGTATGCATCAAGAGGACATAACAGAGTAATCGCACCGCATTCAGGCCCCAGCGAACAGACAGGTGCTCAAAATTTTCATCTGAGAGCAGATGAGTCTCCAATTCGAACACTATAATCAAGCCCAGCCAAGCAAAAACATCCAAGGTAGTGGAAAACTCCTCAGACCACTGCAGCCAGGTACCACCACCACGTAGAATCTGCGTCGCAACACCAAAATCCTCTATTAGGTAGAAGCCAAAATTAATGGTCAACAGGCTGTATACCAGCCACTTAATCAGGAGACCGTTATTAAGAAAGGAAACCAGGCGGCTAAGAAAATGTCGCGGCAAATAGGTCAATCAAAATCACTTCAGGCAATGACTTGGTCACCACAGTGTAATGCTTCTACGTTCATCATGCCAAGAACCAAGGCGACACTATCCGTGACCACCCAGCCTCACAGACACGAGGTCATCGGTTTCGACAAACAATCCGAAAACGAGCATACTGCCTGAACAGCACATTTGTTTTATACCAACACTGAGCCTTCTCATAAAAGGCGAATAATTCTATGACAGATATCAGTAATATCGAATCAAGCACCCTTCCCCGACTGCAGCCCTCACTGCCTGCTGAACTGTACTCGGACCCTGCTGTTTACCAGGAAGAACTCACTAAAATCTGGTATCAACAATGGATCTATGCGGGTCGCGTCGATGGTCTATCCAGACCGGGCGACTACAGGCTGACAACGATCGGAAATCAGACAATCATTATCACCCTCAATCGAGAAGGCCAGGTAAGGGCTTTCTATAATACCTGTCGACATCGCGGCGCAGAGCTATGCCAGGCCCAGCAAGGGCATTTCAAGCAGGATCGGATCACTTGCCCTTACCATCGCTGGAGCTACTCCCTGGAGGGCGCATTACTCAACACGCCTAACCTGGAAATCTCTAACGACCACCATCACTTCGGTTTATACCCTGTGAAGTGCCAATCCTGGGGAGGCAATATCTATATCAACCTGGATAGCAGCAGTCCTCTCAAGCTCGGAGAAACCGCTGACCCAGACTTCACGGTACTGGATAACTGGCCCCTTGAGCAATTGAAACTCGGTCATACACACCAGTTTGAACTAGCCTGCAACTGGAAAATTTTCTGGGAAAATTATCTAGAGTGTTATCACTGCCCAGGCATTCACCCTGATCTCTGTAAACTGGTACCCTTATACAAAGCTGCATTGGCGACCGACAGAATCGATCCCGGAGCAGAACTAGCCGATGCCGTCGCGTCTGGAATAGAATCCTGGACGACCACTGGTAAGGCAATTTCACTACCCTTTGAAGGTCTTTCTACGGAACAGGCTAATGCGGGACATACATTCATGGAGCTGTATCCGAACCAATATATCGTCGCTCATTCCGACTACGTCCGACAGGTCTCAATTTCCCCTCTATCGGCTGAGCGTACCCGGGTTACCACGGAATGGCTGTTCAGCGCAGAGGCAATGAAGGATCCTGATTTTGACCCTGCGCCGGCCATTGATTTCTCAAAACAAGTGCTCGCCGAAGATAGTTGGGTCAATGAACTAAACCAGCGTGGGGTCACAGCACTTCCTCACCAGAACGGTTATCTAGTGCCCGTTGAAGCCGACGTTGGCTTATTTCACGAAATGTACAGCAATTGGATGTCGCAGTAGCAATGATAACGACCTCAGCCTGCGGACTCAGAAGTAACGGCTCAAGAAAAAGTTAACCCGCATTTACTTAAAGCAAAATAGTAAGAACAAAAATACCTTAAGCAAAAACACTTAGAACAAAAACCCAGAACAAAGACCCAGAACAAAGACCCAGAACAAAGACACTTAGAGCAAAACGCCAGAAATTACTTGGGTAAAAAAGCCGGATAGCTATTGATTTAAGCTGTTGTGTGCAGCCTCAATGCCAGCCCTTAATTTAGCTACCAGTTCATCTACCTGCTCCAGGGTAAGTATCAGCGGCGGGGACAACACGCAAACATTAATAAGTGGCCGGACTATCAAGCCCAACTGATAACAATGGTGATCTACCAGTTCACCCAACGCGTAATCTCTATCCAATAACGAATTCCCTGCCAGGCTTTCTGGTGCTTCAAGCTCAATTGCGGCCATCAAGCCGGTGCCACGAACGCTCTTCACCAAGGGCATTCCCAGTAAAGTCCTCAATTGTTCCTGGAAATAGGGGCCTATCTCACGCACATGCTCAAGCAGATTTTCTTTAACAATAATATCCCAGACAGCAAGCGCTGCGGCACAGGAGACCGGATTTGCAGACCAGGTGAAGCCGGTAGAAAATATATTACCATTTGCATTGTCTAGGGAAATATCAGCCATAAACGCATCCGACACAGCAAAACCGCCCAAGGGCACATAACCCGAAGTAACTCCTTTAGCGAAAGTGATCATATCAGGGCACACCCCGAAAACGGCCTCGGAGGAAAACCAATGGCCCAGCCGACCAAAACCTGTCACCACCTCATCAGCGATGTAGACAATGCCATGCTGCTTAACGACCTCCCAGCAGCGCCGGTTATAACCTTCCGGCGGAACGATCACGCCACCCGAACCAAGCACCGGTTCAGCAATAAAGCACATAATGTTATCTGCGCCTATGCTTGCGATGGTCGTTTCCAGTTCTTCGATAAGAAAATCACAGAATTCTTCCTCTGACCTGCCAAGCGGGTCTTCGGATAGGGAAGGTGCGGTTAGAAAATGTATATTTTCTGTCTCGGTATCCATGGCGGATTTATCCCGTTCCTTACCGCACACAGATGCTGCCAGATAGGTGCTGCCGTGATAACCCTTATTCCGGCAAAGAATATGTTTCCGGTGCGGTTTGCCTTTTATATTATTAGCCAACTGACATAAGCGCAGAGCAGCATCAACAGCAGTGGATCCGCCCGTAGTGAAAAAAATACGGTTTAGATCACCCGGTGTCACACTGGCAATTTTATGGGCCAGCTCTGTCTCACGCGGATGGAAAACCGAAAAAGTACTAGCGTACCCCAACTCCATGATCTGGCTAGATACAGCATCTGCAATCTCACGACGGCCATATCCCACCTGCATACACCACATGCCACCAGGTCCATCAAGTAACTGATGATCGTTATTGTCGTAAAGATACACACCTTCGGCCCGGCAAATCTGTGGCGTGGAGTCATCTTCTCCGAGAGCTGGGAGGTTAGCCCAGGGATGCATCAAATGCTGATTAAACTTATCTCTAGATTCCATAATTATGCGAAGACCTTGCAATCGACAGCCTTGTCTCCTCCCTCCTTGAATCGCTTTTCATATCAGCACTGATTGCTGATGTTATTCTGAACGCCACCATCATATCCCAGAAGCGCAGCAAGTAAATGACCTAAGTCGAAACAACAATAACGATTCTATCCCGGCACTGCGATGATCCTGCGCAGAAAAATTCAATCCACGCCAAAAAATATACTCCTGGCTGATTAATAGCAATTGAACCGGGTTATCTCGACTGCTAAGTTCGTTCCATATGACGTTATCAAAACGACACGGCAAGACTTGCTTTAGGCTCATAGAGGACTCAACCAGATTTTGAAAACAACTCTTCAACTCTCTTGCCTCACTGTTCTGCTGCTATGCAGCTACGTAAATGGCAACAACACCATAGCAGAACCGACCCTTCGCAATGACAAGGAATCCTGCCCTCTATTCGGCGCAGCCAAAGGATTGGACAGGACCCTGGCGATCCGCTCGAGCAACATTGATCGCTCATACGTCCTGCATCTACCCGACAACTATGATTGCAACTCTCTGTATCCTGTCCTAATCGGCTTGCACGGTTACACCGGCTCAGGGTCAGACTTTCAACATCAGACTGCTGACATGTTCGCCGGCCTCAATTTAAAGGGATATATAGGTGTCTTTCCTAACGCCACTGAATCGTCACCCGGCAGCGGGTTAACGTCTTTTAACGACCTTGGATCACGTTTTGACGAAGGACCCAAGGGCCCAACCTGTACAACGCCCTCGCACGCCTATGATGATTTTGATAATTGTCCTAATACCGAACAGGAGCGCTTGTGCCATTGGGGAACGAGCTGTGCAGACGATCTCTCCTTTCTGCGCAACCTGATTGATACCCTGCAGATGCGCTACAGCATAGACGCAAAACGCCTATTCCTTACCGGCTTTAGCCAGGGAGCGCAAACCGCTGCTGGGCTTGCTTGTGGCCTGCAAGATAAAATTGCGGCTGTAATCCCTGTTCACGGCTTTCCCGCAAAGGGGTTTTCATGCGGTCCTGCAGAAAAGGTATCGCTATTCCAGATCGTTGGCCAGTTAGACCAGACTGTGAATGGCGTCGGCAAAGAAAGTGCTGATGGCATGATCTACGATTCAGCAACTACCACCGCATCAGTCTGGGCAGAGGAACAACACTGCGCTAAAAATGGCAGTACACCTTATCCCACTATTGCCGATGGTTATCTTGGATGGCAATGTGTAGAACATGCAAATTGTGCCAGTTCCGCATCAATCGTTACCTGTTCCTGGCTGGGCGATCATATCTGGCCAAGAAACGATTCCCGAAACCCGGGTTTGCAGGCCATTTGGGAGTTCCTATCCAAACAATCAAAATAACTTGAATTTGACACACTACGGGAATGATCAACCTGGCAAACCAAACCGTTATTTAACCTTAACCCCTTAATAGGCTAAACTAGCTTTGTTGCACCTGTTCAAAATAATGCGAGATTGGTAAATAGAGTGGAAACCATATCATGCTATTTAAATCCAAAAGAGGTGCCCGTTCACACCTCACCGCCATCACATATAGTCTAACCACCTACACGCTCGGTTGGACCCTGCTGCTATTTTATGGCCTTGTGGGTTTCCTCCCGGGCCTGCTGCTGCTCGCTCATGGCCTGATCATAGGTGCCTATTTGATACACGAGTGCGCCCACAATACCCTTTTCAGATCAAACCAGCATAACGCCCTACTTGGCGACATGCTTGGCTGGCTTTGCGGATCCTGTTATGGAACGCTGGAAGATATCCGCTACAAACACTTCCGCCATCACGTCGATAATGACGATGTGGTCTGGTTTGATTACGAGGCCTTTTTTCGAGACCACCCCCTCGTTTACAAAGTGACCATCCTGTGTGAATGGTTCTATATTCCAGCCCACGACATTCTTATGCATGCCATCATGGTGTTCAGCTCATTTATTATTCCGCAACGGCGTTCACAAAGAGGCCGTAATCTAATGGTTATACTTGTGCGAACTGGCTTGTTGATATCACTGGCTATTTGGTTCCCGGCCGCACTACTCGGTTACATGATTTCGTACATGATCATGATAATAGTTTTACGTTTCGTAGATGGCCTGGAACACGACTACCCTTATCATTTAAGACTCTTTTCTGAAGAAGTATCTGTGCATAAAGGAGATCTGGCCTGGGAGCAGGAACATACCTTCAGCCCAATGATTTCGTGGCGTTATCCTTTCCTGAACCTGCTTGTCCTGAATTTTGGCTATCACAATGCTCATCACGCCCGACCCACCACTCCCTGGTATGAATTACCCGCCCTACATGAAAAACTGTTTGGCAATTCTCCAGAAAATATCATCAGATTATGGCCCCAACTAGTTATGTATCACCGTTATCGTACCTATCGTATATTTCATGATGCTGAAGGGCTTGAACCCGTGACCGGAAAAGCGTTCCTACGAGCGGCACAGCAAGCACGATTAACCGGTGGTAATGCCGCCTCATTCCTCACCTCCTTCTAGGCCTGGTTTTGCAAAAACTAGAAATTTACCAATCATTGTGGGCCATGGAGCAGCGGGTTCCCGGTCAACCGGAACAACCTATTGAAGAACAATTCAGTCAAATAGCTAAGGCTGGTTATGATGGTGTGTGCCTGGATCCAGGGGTAACCGAGATCGAGGAAAACCTGGCTTTAAAACCCCTGTTTGAACGCTACCAACTGGGTTGCATGATTAACGCCTTTCCGAACAAAGCAGAAGAACTAGAACCCTTGCTGGACCTGGCAGTCAGCCTTAATGCCTGCCAGGTTAATATTATCGGTGGCGTCATGCCATTAAAGCCCAGCAGTGCTGCCTCGGTGGTACGATCATGGCTAGCTACCGCTGTTGAGTATTCTATGCCGGTACTCATGGAAACTCACCGCAACGGTACCCTGAACGATCTTTTCTATACCTTGCAGGTACTAAAGGAAGTTCCTGAATTACGCTTATGTGCAGATCTTTCACACTTTGTTGTTGACCGAGAATTTCCGTTACCCATGAGCAAACAGAATGAGGAGTATATCTCTGAGATACTAGAACGCTCAGACTCATTTCAAGGCAGAGTATCTAATAACCAGCAAATCCAAATTGCCATTAACTTCCCTCAACATAAACTCTGGCTGGACCAGTATCTGGCCTGGTGGCGACAGGGCATGAGCAGTTGGGCTGAACGTAACGCGCAAACCGAAACATTGCGATTCCTAGTCGAGCTCGGACCTCCTCCCTATGCGATTACAGATGGAACTCAGCAGGAACTCAGTGATCGATGACAAGAGGGCCTTCAGATCAAGGCCCTGGTCGAACAGATCTGGCAGGACATCGCACGATCATCATTCTGAACAGGGCAAGTAGCTAGATCCGTCTTCTGCGCTCTATGGGTAAAACACGCCATCGTATTAAAGGATTATCTGGCCAGGGTTAACCGTGTTTGACCGGTAAATTAGTCCACTACAACACCTGCCAATAGTTGAGGGGTGCGCTGGCAACAAGTATTGATTACTGCGTTCGGTTAGCGTTTACAGCGCCGCGAAGATCTCAAGATGATTTGGCTTTCTGGATCAGATGAAGACAATGCACGGCTTTGCCGGTAATAGCAGAAACCTCACTAGGCCCAGTTGAACAATGTTCAATTACTGCGCTTTTCATCTTCGGTGACCAAAATTTTTCAAGATGCTGAGCCACTTGCTCAGCAACTTCATGGTCACATCCATTGGCCCTCATATTGAGCGCTATCTGATCAATCATGGCCAAGAGGCGCGTTATACTGTCTTTCCTCATCGATTTACTGCCTGATTAATCATGGTTGCTAAATTCATTCCCGCAGGCGATTAGCGCCTGCATAGATCACATGTCGTCCTGGCCTTGTAAACGCAACCAGCGTCAAGCCACATTGATTCGCCAATTCTATTGCCAGTGATGTCGGTGCTGAGACCGATGCCAGCAAAGGAATATTGGCACTTGCTGCCTTAAAAACCATTTCATAACTGGCTCGACTGGTCACCAGCGCAAATCCTTTACTCAGCTCTTCGGCTTGCTTGATCCGGGCCCCAAGTAGTTTATCCAGGGCATTATGCCGACCCACATCCTCTCGAACCAGCAATAGCTCTCCATCACTACCACACCAGGCAGCGGCGTGCACAGCGCCGGTCTGCTTTTGTAATTCCTGCCGTTCACCCAACGCCACCAAGGCGCATTGTAACGCGGCATGCGTCAACTGGATTTCCGAATCTACTATACTGACCTCTAGCATGGCTTGATCCAGAGATTCTATTCCGCAAATGCCACAACCCGTTGCCCCTGCCAGGCTGCGTCGCCGACGCTTCAATCTGGAAAATCGGCCCTTCGTAATGGTCAAAGAAAGTTCAATGCCTTTTGGCATTCGGGTTTGTTCACAATCCAGCAACTGGTCGAGTGACTCCAAAATACCCTCACTGACACTGAAGCCAATGGCAAAATCTTCCAGGTCACTCGGTGTCGCCATCATCACAGCATGAGAAATGCCGTTGTAAACCATTGCAACAGGCATTTCTACAGCGACCTGATCTAACCCGGAGATAACTTCACCCGCCTGCCAGACCACTCTTGAGAGCGACTTCGCACTGTCCGGATTATGCATTACTGAAGCGCTTTTTCCAGCAACTGAAGCTGCTCATCATGGTAGTTTTTTTGGCGTTTCTGCCAGCTTGATGGCTGACTGACTTTACTCACTTGTACCGCAGTGACTTTATACTCAGGGCAATTGGTTGCCCAATCACTGTTTTCGGTGGTAATCACATTGGCTCCGGAAACCGGGTGATGGAAGGTTGTGTAGATCACCCCGGGGGTAACCCGTTCAGTGACCTCGGCGCGCAGCACTGTTTCACCCACCCGACTCTGTATTCCAATCCAGTCTCCCTGACTGATGCCGCGTTCTTCAGCGTCATGAGGGTGAATCTCCACAATATCCTCGGGATGCCATTGACTGTTTTCGGTGCGCCGGGTCTGGGCGCCCACATTATACTGCGAGAGAATCCGACCCGTGGTTAACAGTAACGGGAACTTCCTGTTGGCACGCTCATCCGTTGGTACGTACTCAGTAAGTGCAAAGAAACCTTTACCGCGAACAAATTCATCCACATGCATAATCGGTGTTCCTTCCGGCGCTGCAGCATTACACGGCCATTGAATACTTCCGAGTTGATCCAACTTTTCGTAGCTCACACCAGCAAAAGTCGGCGTCAGCCTGGCTATCTCAGCCATTATTTCTGAGGGATGCTCATAAGTCATGTTACAACCCAGCGCATTGGCAAAGGCCATAGTGGCCTGCCAATCTGCCTTACCACTGAGGGGCGCAATCGCTTTTCGGACCCTGGAAATCCGGCGTTCCGCATTGGTAAAAGTGCCATCCTTCTCGAGGAAAGTGGCACCTGGCAAAAACACATGAGCAAATTTAGCGGTTTCGTTCAGGAAAATATCCTGGACCACCAGGCATTCAAGAGCCGTTAAAGCTGCCTCAACATGCTGGGTGTTAGGATCAGACTGGGCGATATCCTCACCCTGGCAGTAGAGTCCTTTAAAATCACCATCCAGGGCTGCATCAAACATATTCGGAATACGTAAACCCGGCTCCGCATCAAGACTGACCTTCCATTCATCTTCAAACAATTGTCGCGTCTGCGAATCAGAGATATGTCGATAGCCCGGCAACTCATGGGGAAACGAGCCCATATCGCACGAGCCCTGAACGTTATTCTGACCTCTCAAGGGATTAACGCCCACACCTTCACGGCCCAGGTTGCCGGTCAGCATTGCCAGATTAGCGATCGCCATTACCGCTGTTGAACCCTGGCTATGTTCAGTAACGCCCAGCCCATAAAATATAGCCGCATTAGCTGCTTGCGCGTAGAGCCGAGCGGCGCCGCGCAGCTCAGCCGCGTCGATGCCAGTAATATCAGCGGTATTTTCCGGTGAATGCTTTTCATCAAGGATAAAGTTCCGCCACTTGGCGAAAGCCTCGACATCGCTGCGCTCGTTTATATAGTCTTCTGCATGGCGTTCTTCGCTGATAATTACATGGGCTAGGGCATTAAGCACGGTGACATTCGTCCCTGGACGAACAGGCAGGTGAAATTCCGCCTTGATGTGCGGTGAACTGACTAACTCAATCTTTCGAGGGTCAATAACGATTAACTTGGCACCGGCCCGCAACCGGCGCTTTAAACGAGATGCAAAAACTGGATGGGCATCTGTTGGATTCGCACCCATGACGATAACCACATCGGCTTCATCCACTGAAGCAAAAGTCTGGGTTCCAGCCGATTCTCCGAGGGTCGTCTTCAGCCCAAACCCTGTTGGCGAATGGCACACCCTTGCACAGGTATCAATATTATTATTTCCAAAACCGGTCCTAACCATTTTTTGAACCAGATAGACTTCCTCGTTAGTGCAGCGGGAAGACGAAATAGCGCCAATACTATTTTTACCGTGAGCGGCTTGTATGTCGGTAAAACGCTGGGCGGCAAATTGCACCGCTTCATCCCAGGAAACTGTAGTCCATTCTTCAGCAATGCTATTACGTATCATGGGTTGGGTGATTCGATCTTTGTGAGTCACATAGCCAAAAGCGAACCGACCTTTTACGCAGGCGTGTCCTTGGTTCGCTTTACCCTGTTTATGTGGTGTCATTCGAACTACCTGGTCTCCTTTCATTTCAGCCTGGAAGGAACAACCCACACCACAATAGGCACAGGTGGTCACCACACTATGTTCTGGTTTACCGAGTTCGATGATACTTTTTTCTGTCAGGGTCGCCGTAGGACAGGCATCAACACAAGCCCCGCAAGAAACGCATTCTGAAGACATGAAATCTTCACCCTGGCCAGCGCTGATGACCGAATCGAAGCCACGGCCATCAACGGTCAACGCAAAAGTACCCTGAACTTCCTCACAAGCCCTGACACAGCGAGAACAGACGATGCATTTAGATGCATCAAAAGTGAAATAAGGATTGGTAGTGTCCTTGCCGGAGTCAAGATGATTGGCGCCGCTATAGCCATAGCGAACTTCCCGAAGCCCCAGTTCACCTGCTGTGTCCTGTAGCTCACAGTCGCCGTTAGTTGGGCAGGTCAGGCAGTCCAAGGGGTGGTCCGAGATATAAAGTTCCATCACATTACGACGCAACTTCGCCAACTGGTCAGATTGAGTTCTGACCTGCATACCTGCCTCGACAGGCGTGGTGCAGGACGCCGGGTATCCTTTTCGACCTTGTATTTCAACCAGACATACTCGACACGAACCAAATGATTCTAATTGATCAGTGGCACACAATCGTGGGATCTTGACACTACTTTGCGATGCAGCACGCATCACCGAAGTCCCTTCAGCAACGGTCACGTCAACACCGTCAATCTGCAAGGTAACCTGCTTGCCAGTTATCTTTTCGGGCGTTCCCTGATCAGGCTGGGGTTGGTAAAAATTCAGCATTTTATACTCCTCAAGCAAGCTCACCTGTAAAGTCTTCAGGGAAATAGTTGATCGCACTTCGTACCGGGAACGGCGTCATTCCGCCCATGGCACATAAAGATCCTGCTTCCATTGTGTCACATAGATCCTGCAGGACCATTATATTTTCCTGCCGTTGCTGATCAGAGGTGATGCGATCAATGACTTCCAGACCTCGCGTTGAACCGATCCGACACGGCGTACATTTACCGCAGGACTCAACAGCACAGAATTCCATGGAAAATCTCGCTTGCGCCGCCATATCAACTGTATCGTCAAATACAACAACCCCGCCATGACCAATCATGGCATCAATCTCTGTAAAGGCTTCATAGTCCAGCCGCGTATCCCATTGGCTTTCAGGCAGAAATGCGCCTAATGGACCACCCACCTGAATGGCCCGAATGGCTCTACCAGTGGCGGTGCCCTGACCATAGGTTTCAACAAGCTCTCGTAGGGTTAATCCAAACGGGACTTCAACCAGGCCACCCCTTTTTACATTACCCGCTAACTGGATAACCAGGGTACCTCTGGACCGCCCAGAACCCATGCTCTGATAGGCATCGCTACCTGACTGGAGAATCGACGACATTGCTGCCAGTGTCAGCACATTATTTACAACCGTTGGTTGTTCAAACAAGCCCTGAATAGCAGGCAAAGGCGGTTTTACGCGCACCATCCCTCGCTTGCCCTCCAGGCTATCCAGCATGGCCGTCTCCTCACCACAGATATAGGCGCCAGCTCCGAGTCGTACTTCAAGATGAAAATCCTTCGACAATCCGAGAATATTGCTGCCAAGGAAACCCGCTTCAACCGCTCGTTGGATCGCTGCATTCAACATTTGCTGGGCAAGCGGATATTCTGAACGCAAATAAATATAGCCCTGACTGGCATTGACAGCCAAGCCGGCAATAATCATACCTTCAATAAGCTGATACGGATCGGCCTCCATTAACAGGCGGTCTGCAAACGTACCCGAGTCTCCTTCATCTGCATTACATACCACAAACTTCTGCTCACTGGTGGTATCGAGCACAGTCTGCAATTTGATACCCGCAGGAAAGGCCGCACCGCCTCGTCCGCGTAATCCAGATTGCATTATCTGGTCTACTATTTCTTGCTGGGTCATCAGCAACGCCTTGCGCAAGCCATCGAAACCAGCCAGATTTTGGTAATTATCGAGGCAAATAGGGTCTCCCAACCCAGCCCGCGCAAAAGTAATCCGCTGCTGCTGATTGAGATAGTCGAGGTCATCGACCAGCCCTAAGTGCAGGGGATGAATACTAGGGTCAGTTGCCAGGGCGCTTACAATACTATCAATATCTGCCACTGTTACCGGACCAAAACCAATCCGCTTTTGGTTGATGTCTACTTCCAGTAACGGTTCCAGATAAAACAGGCCTCGGGAACCAGTGCGCACCAGATTAATCTCCATAGCAGACTCTTTCGCAGAGGCTTGTAGTCGCTCTGCGACGGCTTCAGCATCCACTGCCAGGGCGCTGGTATCGCGTGACAAATAGAACTGATACGAGAATGATTCTGCAGCGATGCTGCTGACCACGGAGCTTCCAATTTTATCTACATCCGCTATCACCCGGTCAAAAATTGCTTCATCCACCTGACCTACAATGCAATCATCCACTCGGATACTGGGTGAGCAGGCACAATTGCCGAGGCAATATACGGGTTCAAGCGTAAACTCACCATCCGGGGTAGTTTCTCCATAGTCCACAGCCAATACCTTCTTGGCATGTGCTTCAAGCTTCCGTGACCCCATGGCCTGGCAGGCCTCAGCACGACAAACCTGGACAACATGCCGGCCCCTGGGCTGACTATGGAAATCTGGATAGAAACTGATAACGCCATGCACTTCAGCTCGCGACAGGTTCAGGCCTTCAGCTATAACAGGAACCCATGCGGGAGCGACATGACCGTGCTGTTGCTGCACTTCGTGCAGCAACGGAAGCAAAGCACCAGGCAGACCCTGGAATTGCTCCACGATTGCTTTGATATCGTCTACTTCAGCGCGATTTTCCTGCATTGGTCTATTCACCAGCATGTGGAATTCTAATCAGTCATAGGTCGGCCATCGGATAGTCCAACTGCGATGAGATACCTAACACAATATCTGCAAACTCGCCTTTGAGTTATTTCGCTTTTTTTCTGCCTATAACATTGACAACTTTACCAAATAGAGTCGATCTTGACCTCATTTTTCATCAGCAACCCAGCGATAAGAGTTTACCGCTAAGGCAGAATTAACGGACCCGTCTGTTAAGACTGTGAGTTCTTGTCAGGACGCCGGCGGGGACCAGACAAGCGGGAACACTTCTGGGAAATCACTCAGCGGCTGACCATCTTCTGGGGAATAATCATAAAGTGCATAGGGATCTGGAATAGCCTGACTGCGGCGCCTTAAATAGCGAACATCCGACCCCGCCCATAAAGATGCATGTGATCTTCTCGGATGAGGCAGATTAACACCGCCTCTGGCCGAATGAACGGCGTGGCCATGAAACAATATTACGTCCCCGGGTTCATAGTTATCCCAGCCAAGTATATCAAAAGAATCCCGACGAGCCTCCACATTAGGCAATGCAGGTAAATTTGGATCCATAAATGAATCAAAATAAGTCCATTGCTGGTGGGCTTCCTGGCCAATGAGTGTTTTGCCATCATTAAAAGCCGCTTCAAGGTCGGCTGCGGCCTCAGGGTTTGAAGCAGGGTCCATGCCAACCGGCGGTCGGTAGGTTACATTCCAAAGATGAGAACCACGCAATATTTCGAGACTGACATCCCGGGGCACCGGGTCCGCACAGACCCAGGCTCGAACTAGCTGGTGGCCTTCTACATTGTAATAACAGGTGTCCTGATGCCACGCACTCGGCGCGATCATGCCTGCTGGTTTGTAAAACATCTGATCCATATAAAACCGGACCGGCGACTGTAATACCGTACCGACAATGGCTGCGATTGGAGAATGATCCATCAGCGTCTTCAATTCAGGCGAATGACTTGCCGGAAACTGGTCGATTCGCAGCGGCATTGCAACACCCGCAGACATCCCATCCGGATGGTCATTTGCCCACTCCAGGCCATCACGCAATAAGCTAATCCAAGATTCATCTAAAACAGATTTTAATAGAACCGCACCATCACGATTAAAAGCATTAATTTCTGCCTCCTGTATGCCTCGCAGCGGCGCTGAATTTTCCATAGCTTGCTTCATCCTGACATCATGCGTTAGCTGATTAAACTACACTGGTCTGGCCCTCGTCCATCCCCATCAATGATCCTTTGCTACCCGCAAACACTCCACAGATAGCCATTAGCTTCGCTTTTAGAAAAGCCATTAGCGTCGCTTTTAGGAAAGCCATTAGCTTCGCTTTTAGAAAAATTTTCGGGAAAACGATTAGGTTAACCAAACAAACCTTGCTCAATTCAATTATCACGCAGGTGAGGCCAGCGTTTCCCGAATTAATGTAAACTGACAAACTTTCGCTGATACCGGAGTTTACGTGGACACTGAAAATTTCAAGCATATTACCTATGAAGTCGATCGTGGCAGGGCTCGAATCAAACTGAACCGACCCGAAAAAAGGAATGCACTGTCGATTGAGCTTGTCGAAGAGCTTCGGGATGCCCTGTGGGAGGCGGACGATAACAAAGCCGTGCATTGCGTCATTTTATCGGGATCGGGGAGTTCTTTCTGTGCAGGCTATGACCTCACTCCAGCCCGCAAGTCCACTGGCGATGCAGTCGAGCGAAGGCGGGGTCGTGGCATTGATGACGACAGCTGGATGATAGAAAGATTTCAGCGAAGCCTGAAAACCCTCTGGGAAATGCACAAACCCTCGATTGCCCAGATTCATGGCCATTGCCTGGCAGGTGGCACGGACCTGGCTCTTTACTGCGATATCCTTATTGCTGCCGATAATGCCAATATTGGTTTCCCGGCGCTTCGCAATATGGGCGCAGCGCCCAACCAATTATGGTTGTATCACTGCGGCCCACAGTGGACTAAGCGCCTGCTGTTGACCGGTGATACCGTCAGCGGCGCTGATGCTGCGAAAATTGGCCTTATTTTAAAAGCGGTCCCTGAGCACCTGCTCGAAGATGAGGTTGAAGGTCTGGCGGATCGATTAACCCACATCGATGCTGAAATGCTGTCGGCCAATAAGCGAACCATCAACCTCGGGTTGGAATTGATGGGCGCACAGACCCTTCAGCGCCTCGCTGCTGAAAATGATGCTCGGGCGCACACCACCCGAGCGGCTCGAGATGTCTTCAAACAGATTGCAACCGAAGGTCTTAAAGCAGCCCTGACTGAACGGGATGCACCCTTCGGAGAGGGCAGAGCCAGCGTTTCTAAACCTGAGTTACGAGACGAAAACGGCTTCATGAAAAATCCTGATGAGTCGGATTAAACTGGCATTTTGGTGTATTGAAGCAAGGCATATTGAAAAGCGACGTATGGCAAAATAGCGTGTTGAAAATGAACCTATTGATAAGCACACCCTAGCTAAGTGCCTGCAGCCGGCTTCCAGAGTCGCCGGAGTTTAACTAGACGCGGTAGGGCCATTGCCGGATTGTGTTTTAGGCTTTTTAGTTAACCCTGATCGCCAATCCCCCAGCTTATCCCTCTTCTCAGTAATTCATAGAAAACAGGGTAATTCCAGGCACAGCGGGTCACCGGGGCCAAGTCAACAAGCGGTTGCATATCGTATTTACCCGTACAGTGCCCTAGCATCAGATAAAGTACCTGGCCTGCGCCCACACGGTGAAGGTACATCTGCGGTTGAGCATCACGATCGATACCAAAATCAGACCTTGCGTAGCCGGTCGAGGGTGCATTATAGCTGGCATCCAATAAGACATGATGATCACCAAAAAACTCGCAATAGTAGGGCTCATCCTCAATTTCAAAATCATCAATCCCTTGGGT
>JABIZD010000034.1 GCA_018666555.1 Gammaproteobacteria bacterium | reverse complement strand
GTTCGGACAGGATAACCGCTGAAAGCATCTAAGCGGGAAGCCCCCCTCAAGATTAGATCTCACTGGGACTTTAAGTCCCCTAAAGAGCCCTCGAAGACTACGAGGTTGATAGGCGAGATGTGTAAGCGCTGTGAAGCGTTGAGCTAACTCGTACTAATTGCTCGTGAGGCTTGATCATATAACTTGAATGAATTCGTTTAGGTGAATTCTAATAGTTGATTGATTGGATATAGCTTGAATTAGATAGGCTAAGCTGGTTTCCAGCAGGCCCATCAGGATGTCAATAACTTTTCACTTGTTTGCTTTTTTAAGTAACTTCTTCCCTGGCTCACAGGTTTTAGTGAGGCCCAGGATAGGTTAACGAATTGCCCTTACGGGCTCAAAGTTTGCCTGATGACAATAGCGAGTTGGTACCACCTGATCCCATTTCGAACTCAGTAGTGAAACGACTTAGCGCCGATGGTAGTGTGGGGGTTCCCATGTGAGAGTAGGTCATTGTCAGGCATTTATAATAAGAAGCCCTCTTCGGAGGGCTTTTTTTTTGCCCATTGGCAAGACAGGCGATGCTGGCTACTGATCTCTTGTTTATTCTCGGTCCCCTATCTGCAATCTTGGTAAGCCGTGTGACTGTTCTGGTCAGGCCCGGGGTTCGTATCTACAACAGTAGCTACATATTGCAATAAAATTGCTGTAAAACATGAATGAAACGAAGAGCAAACGAGGTAAACGTGAACTTTGTAAGCAAGGCTACAGTAATCGGATTGTTCATGTCGCTATTAACGGGCTGTGGGGGCGGTGGTAGTGGTGGCTCAAGTTCAAACAGCACGGCTTCTGGCTCAGGGACCACGCCTGCCTGGACAGCAGGCTCCTTTAAACCTGCATCTGATTACGAGGCTATGTGCGCCAGTCCCAGATCAGGTAATTTTCCGGATGTTCAGGGCACAGTGACCGACGAGAATTTCTGGATCAGGTCCTACAGTAACGATACTTATCTCTGGTATGACGAAATTGAGGATATTGATCCAGGTACGATTGATAACGTCTTGGAATATTTTGACCTGATGAAAACCTTTGCAACCACCTCGTCGGGTAATGCCAAAGATAAGTTCCACTTTACTTATGATACAGAAGATTGGGAAAAGTTATCACAGTCCGGTGTTTCGGCAGGCTATGGTATTGAATTTTTCAGGGTCAGCAATTCGCCCCCCCGTAGTTGGCTAATAGCCCTGGTGCAACCGGATACCCCAGCCAGTTCGGCCAATCTGGGCAGGGGCGCCGACCTGGTTGAGGTTGATGGGGTTGATTTCACCAGCGGAAGCGATGTTGACACCCTCAATGCAGCACTATTTCCGGAAAGTCTGGGTGAGTCTCATGAGTTTGTGTTCCGTGATTTAAACAGTGCAGAAGAACGAACAGTCACCCTGGTCAGTACCGAGATCACCTCGACACCTGTGCAATCAGTCAAGGTTATAGATACCGATTCCGGGCCAGTGGGGTACATGCTGTTTAATGACCATATTGCCACGGCTGAAGCTATGCTGATTGATGCGGTGGAAAGTTTTGCCATAGCCCAGATAACCGACCTGATTATAGATATGCGTTATAACGGTGGTGGTTATCTGGATATTGCCAATGCCCTGGCATCGATGGTAGCCGGAGATTTTGCCAGTGGTCAGACATTTAGTGAACTGCAATTCAATGATAAACATCCGGATCGTAACCCTATTACCGGGGCAAACCTTTCACCAACTTTGTTTACCTCGACAGCACCGGGCTTCTCGGTACCAACAGGTACACCTTTACCTAAACTGAATCTGTCTCGCGTGTTCGTAATCGGTGGGAGTGGCACCTGCTCGGCGAGTGAAGCGGTGATTAATGGTCTACGTGGTATTGGCACCGAGGTGGTATTAATCGGTGATACCACCTGCGGTAAGCCGTATGGGTTTTATGCCATGGATAACTGTGGGGTTTCCTATTTTACGGTTCAGTTCCGGGGTGTGAACGCGATTGGGTTTGGTGATTATACAGATGGTTTTTCGCCGGAGGATGTTGATCCTGGCGCAGCAGGGACTGTTATTCCTGGCTGCCATATAGACGATGACCTGAGCCATGCTCTGGGTGATACTGCTGAGGCCAGGCTGAGTGCTGCCCTTGGCTATCGGGACAGTGGCCAGTGTGGGGAAGCAGCGACCAAGGCTCAGTTGAAGCGCCAGCATCCATTATCGCAACTGCGCGGCGAGGTTATCAAAGTCGGCCCGTTACAGAATATGATTTTAAGGTATTAAAATTCAGGCTTTAGATGAAAGTGTGTTGAGTTACCAGACACACTGGTATTTGGTTGTTTGGTAGGCTGTTTTGGAAGGCATCAGGACGCCGTAACTGCTGGTTTCATTATTTAGACTGTATGCCTTTTAAATCTAAGTTTTAGCTCGGGGAAAACTGTTACCATCGCATCATGTTTATAAAACGTCTCACGCTGATAAGTTTTCTTTCCTACTTCGTCTTGTCCGGAATGCTGGCGCCGATTGGTGTGCTTTTATCACCCATGGCTTTATTGTTTGATATTCCTATTCCTGAAATGGCCCGAGTATTTGGCTGGTTGACCATCGGCAATTTTATTGGCGCAGTTGTCGCCCTGGTAATATTTGATTACGTGTCGTTTCGACGACTGATGCTTTGTCTCTATCTGACTATTATGGTTGCGGTGATATTATTATCATTCCAGGAAAGCCTGGTTTCTTTAAGTGGCTTGCTCGGGATTATTGGTGGTTGCTGCGGTATCGGCCTGGCCGGGGGTGCTTTATTGATTTCTCGTTTGTATGAAGCTGACCGACGGGCTTCGATGCTGGTGATCACAGATGGTAGTTTCAGTGTGGCCGGTTTCATCATGGCTGGTTTAACGGGTTGGGCATTGGCAATGGAGATTCATTGGTCGCTCAGTTATCTGCTCGTTGCGTTGGTTGCTTTCATTATTTTTGTTATCGCGCTGACTGCCCGATTTCCTACCCTCGAGCAGGTCGACCCTGCGGCCCCCTCGATTAGGTGGCCTTTAACTGTATGGTTGGCTGCTGGCGGTTTATATTTTTACACCCTTGGGCAGACCTCGTTATTAATTTGGTTGCCGGTTTACGGGGTTAACAACTTAGGTATTTCTCAGTCAGAGAGTGGTTCGATTGTTAGCCAATACTGGGCTGGCATGTTTGCCGCCCAGATTTTTATAGCTTGGGTGCTATCGTTTGTAGGGGTTCGAAAAATCATTGTTGGTGCGGTAGTTTCGACTTTTGCTCTGGCTTTACCGTTTCTCGCTATCAAAGAAGGGGTCTGGTTTCCGTCCATGGCTTTGCTATGGGGCTTTGCTAATATGGGCTTGTTTAAGTGCCTGCTGTCTTTCGCGACTGAGCAGATGAACCCGGTTTCTTCAAGGCTGATTTCGGTTTTGTTGCTGGCGGCCACCTTAGGAACAGCCAGCAGTCCCTGGATAAGCAGTTGGGTGGTGGAGTGGCAGAGTTCAAAGGGGGCGCTATATTTTGCCTGCAGTTGTCTCTTTATTGTGCTGCTTTTGGCTATATCAGCTATGGGTCTGGAAACAAGGTCTGGTCGCCTGCGGGATAATATGGGCTAACAGGGGCAGTGTCCGGAACTGGATGCTCAGCAGATAACAAGGTAATGGTAATTTACATGGCGCGCTTATGAGCAAGATAATTTTTGATACGGACCCCGGAATTGATGATGCGATGGCATTGTTACTGCTCCATGCAATCGATGACCTGGACATCAGGGGGATCACCACAGTCTTCGGAAATGCCAGCATTGAAGACTGCACACGAAACGCGTTGTATATATGCGAAAGGTTTAATCTACCTTATAACGTTTACCAAGGTGCCGGCATAAAACTAAACGGAGATGCCGAAGAGGCGTACCCGGATTTTGTTCATGGCAAGGATGGGCTAGGTGATATTGATCAGAGTCCTGTCTCTGGCTTGGCGCAGGAAGAGACAGCGATTGATTTTATAGTCAGAGAGGTAGAGGCTCATGCTAACGATATTACCCTGCTTGCCGTGGGCCGCCTGACTAACATCGCTCTGGCACTTCAGCAGGCACCAGGCTTGGCTGAGAAGATATCAGAAATCATTATTATGGGCGGTGCTTTAGAAGCTGCTGGGAATGTGACACCCTGGGCGGAAGCCAATATCCACGGAGATCCGGAAGCCGCGCAGGTTGTTTTCGAATCTGGTGTGCCACTTGTTATGGTTGGTCTTGATGCCACCATGTCTAACCCAATGACTCGAGATCATCTCAATGATGTAACGACTCAATTGGGAGACGCGGGTGTTTTTCTTAGAAACATCAAAGAATGTTACCTTGATTTTCATGCCAGCCAGGGCGTTTTTGACTCTTTTCCTATTCATGATTCCACTGCAGTTCTGAGGCTGGTCCGGCCCGACTTCTTTGAAGAATCGGCGGGTCATTTAGAATGCGTGCTGCATGGGGATCAACGCGGTAGAACCCAGTTGGTGGACTTAAAGCCAGTCCATATGGTGTGTATGAAATCAGATAATAGCCGCTGTCTGACCTATTTTGATGACGTTATGAAGCATTGTTACGGTCAATAAACACCTGTCAGGTGCGCAGTTTAAATTCCTGATGATGAGTATCATAGCGTGGTGTTTACTTGGCTGCCTGATTGGAAGCATAATCAGGCTATGGATGTAAACCTGGATACTGGAAAGCTGATTGTCTTTTTGGGCGGCCTGTTTCTTATGCTGCTGATCGAGACTTTTGCACCTGCACGAGGCTGGCAGACAGGTAGACTAAAACGATTACTATTCCATGGCAGCATTGCCTTAGTCAATACAGTTTTAATTCGGCTATTGGTTTATGTGCCGCTGTTGTTGTGGATCGTTCGGGTTGAACAAGAAGGTTGGGGTCTATCTCGATGGCTCGGGTTGACCGGATATACGGAATTATTGGTATCAGTTATCGTCCTGGATTTATTCGATTATTTCTGGCACCGGGCTAATCACCGAGTGCCATTATTGTGGCGATTTCACAAAACACACCACACTGATCCCGGCATGGATGTCACCACGGCACTGAGATTTCATCCCGGCGAACTTGTCATATCGGCCCTGGTGAAGGCGCTTTGGATAGTCCTCTGGGGGCCAACGGTGATCGCCTGGTTTGTTTTTGAGTGTCTGGTGAGTTTTTCGGCTCAGTTTCATCATGCCAATATTGATTTTTCTGATAGCATCGAAACAGATCTGTCTAAGATTATTGTGACGCCGCGTTATCATGCGTCGCATCATGCGGTGGATAGAAGCTATGGGGACGCAAATTTCAGTACTATACTGAGTTGCTGGGATCGCTTATTCGGGAGTTATAATCGCCCTGCAAGTGCAGCAGCTACCGCCTGGACAGAAGGTTCTCTTGGCCTGCCGGAGGCTCCACTAAAGCCGTTTTCATTCCAGTCCTGGTTGTTTGATCCGGTTAACAAAAGCAATTTATCGCTGAGCCGGGCAGGATCGCGCTCGGGTAAGGGGAAAATTAAGTATTGAATCCTACTAAACTGCTGCTACTCTATAGCAGTGCACACATTCAGGGAGATAGGTAATGGAGTATTTCACACGGTTTTTGTCGGCGACTAGGGTTTTATTTGCGTCGATGCTGCTTTTGCCTTTACTGGCAATTGCTAGCGAACATGGCGGAGAACCTGCGGCGACTAAAGAGCATGGCGGAGAACCTGCAGTTTCCAAGGAGCATGGCGGAGAACCTGCAGTTTCCAAGGAGCATGGCGGAACTCCAGCGGCTGCTAAAGCAACGGGGTCTGACGAACATGGCGGTGAGCCAGCTGCAACCAAGGAGCACGGTGGTAAACCTGCTGCTTCAAAAAAAAGTAAGACTGTTCCTTCATAGGGCTGGCTTTAGTAGGCCTCGAAACCTCTGTGTCTAGCTGAAGGTATGAAGTATTGGAATAGTCTGGTCGTTGTGGTGTTTTTCGGTTTTGGCCTGACCATTTACGCAGATCCCATCGCAGATATGTCTGCAGCATCGGCTGCAGACGGTCAGCAGCACCTGTTTTATGCCGAGGATATTAAGCTTGCTGTATCTGAGCATATTACAGATCAACTGGATGAAACCGGCATTTTCCATATTACGGATGGGCAGACAGGCGAACAGCTGCAATTAAGGTTTGTCCAGGTACATGACCCGGTTCGTCAGATTGGTTCAGGTATTTACTTCGCCTGTACTGATTTTCATGTAGAGGGTAACCCTAAAAAGATTTATGACATTGATTTCTGGTTGGAGCCGCTATCAATTGATCTTAAAGTTTATGACACTAAAATCCATAAAGAGCCTAAATGGTCTTTAATCTATGGCTGGTACAAGCACCCCAGATATACGTTTGTTAATGACGAAATCGAATATCTGTATTGATTCCAGGATCGGCTCAGTGAATACTTTTCAGGTCGAGTAAAGGCCGCCTCGCAAATCATCCCTGAATTGAGGCGCGGCGATATTGATTAGCGCTTCTGCCCTAGCCTGGTTTGGCAGATATTTTATATCAGCGATGCCATATTCAGTCACCACGATATCCACGTCAGTTCTTAATGCCGTTACCATCTCAACCTTGGGCACAATTCTGGATACGGAACCGCGTCTGGCAGTTGCCGTCATGGCAACGATGGAGCGACCGCCCGGGGAGGCCTTGGCAGCCCTCATAAAATCCACGGATCCGCCTGTGCCTGAAATCTGCTTGCCGCCGGCATATTCAGCATTAACTTGGCCATAGAGGTCGATTTCCACAGCCGAATTCACCGACACGAAATTAGGCAGTTGTCTAATGGTTGCCAGTTCATGGGTGTAGTTTGCGCCGCGGAAAGCCACCTCTGGAGTGCTGCCCAGCCAATCATGTAATTCACTGCTGCCTAGTGCCATACCGGTTATGTGTAGACCCCGGTCGAGGGTTTTTTTTTGGCCTGTGACATTGCCTCGACGAATCAGGTTCATACCCGCATCGTCGATTAATCCGCCATGAAAGCCAAGATCTGACTTGTCTTCAAGCTGCTGCAGAATTGCAGCCGGGATAGCACCAATTCCAGTCTGAAGGCAGTCGCCGTCATTGATAAGCTCAGCTACGAAGGCCCCTATTCGCGCTGCTTTGGCATCGATTTCAGGAGGTATCTGTTGCCGCAGGGGGCGCTCTGATTCAAATAGAAAATCAATTTGTTGGTTATTAATTGGCGGGCATCCTTCGGCTGCAGTCAGGCTATGGTTGAGCTCAGCGAGAATGACTGTGGCAGAATTAAGCACTGCTCCGGCAAAATCAACGTTGGGGCCCAGTCGTAAAATCCCGTTGCGATCTCGAGCAATTTGCACGACTGCCACGTCCACATTTGAGGATAGGTAGTCGTAGATCGCTCGCATCTGCATGGGTAGGAACTTCAATCTCCTTGGGTCTGCGCCTACCAGTGAGGGCGTCATGAAAAAAGTAGTCATGGCCGCTGTCGAATTGAATTGGGTGAAATCAGTTTGATTGTAGCCGGCTAGTGGAAATTGCAGGAACTCTAGGTGGTCCGGCAGTTTTACCTGAGCGAGCTGATTGATCAGGGTGGTAGGTTCATTACTACTACCCGTTACAAAAATTCGTTGTTGGGATTTCAATATATCGGCTAGTGCCAGCATGTCTGAGCGCTCAATCAATGATCTTAATATAGGGATGCGGTTCGTTGAATACAGTATAAAGGTATTCCGGTGCTAAGCGTTATTGATAGGTCAACGATGTGGGCTGAGAGATCAGGAATACCCGTGGCCACCGGTGCAGGGATTTGCTGTTTAAACGAAAGGTAAATTGGATAGTAAATACAATAATAAAAAGCAAACTAAGTAAATACCAAAGTAGACACATAAGTAGATACAGAAATAAGTAGATGTGCATAGGGACCCTTTTAAGGGTCTACACTGGGTCGAATTTTGGCGGGAATATAGGTCAAGCGGGTAAACCCGGGTCAAGGCTTGATGATAGCCTGCTTGCCAGTCATTCAGGTTACGCCTGCTCTGTCTCAGTTGTGTTTTTTGGATTGGGCATTTAGTTGTCAGGTTTTGATGCATGAGGGTATTCTTTCCGGTAGTGTGGTGGAGGAATCGGTGGCACCTGTACCGTTAACCGGTAGGATAGGTTAAATGGGAACAGTGCACTTTTGCCGCCAGAGCGAAACCAACTTGTTGTCCTGGGAGATGATTTTACCGATGCGAATAACCTGCATTAAGATACTGTTTCTGGTGGTTTGTGCTGTCTGCGCGAACGCGGAACCTGCATCTCTGCAATCACCAGCTGAGCCAATAGCAGTTAAGGTGGTAGTGGTCAGCATGTACGAAACTGGCGAGATAAAAGGCGATCAGCCTGGAGAATTCCAGTTTTGGGTTGAACGCATGCCCCTTGATGAGGAATATGCTTTTACCGCTGGCGAGTACCCGCTGAGATACAACAGTCGAGGCATCCTTGGGGTGTGCACAGGTGGTGGTATTTCTAATGCAACGGCTTCGATTATGGCTTTAGGTTTCGATGACCGTTTTGATTTGTCGAACGCCTACTGGCTTATAGCTGGTATAGCAGGCGGAGATCCTGCAGACGTTGCTGTGGGATCGGCTGTCTGGGCACGTTATGTTATCGATGGCGATCTACTCTACGAGATCGATGCCCGGGAAATCCCGTCGGACTGGCCTTATGGGTTAATTCCCCTCGGGGCAAGAAAGCCAGCAAAACCCGGCGATGATGTTAGTCAGGGATGGACCGTCGATACGACTTCCTTTCAGCTTAACGCTCAACTGGTTGATTGGGCGAATCACGTCAGCCAGGCGGTTGAATTGGGTGAATATCCAGCCTCATTAAAGTTTTCCAGTCAGTTTAAAGGTCAGCCTGGAGCCTTGGCCCGGCCACGAATCCTGCAGGGTGAGACCTTGTCTTCAAGTACCTATTGGCATGGACGTTTGATGAATCAGTGGGCTAATGACTGGGTGCAGGTTTACTCGAATACCGATATGAATTTCATGACAACTAATATGGAGGATAGTGGCACCCTGACGGCACTGCATCGCCTTGATCGACTTGGTCTGGTTGATGCTGAGCGGGTTCTAGTGCTTAGGACCGTGAGTAATTACACGGTACCGCCACCGGGGGAAAGTGCCGCCTGGAGTGCGACTGCAGAGTACCCTGATCAAGGTTTGCCGGCACTTGAGGCAGCCTACCAGGTGGGTCGATATGTTGTCGATGTGCTGGTGGATGGCTGGTCTAGATATGCTTCTCGCCTGCCGGCGGTTCAGGATTGAGCGCTTGCGAGTATATTTGCAGCAGCCAGTTGATGAGCAGCTTTGATTTCAGAAAGATCGGTATGGGTCAGTTGACGGTCTAGAACGCGCCAGGTTCCTGCGACCATAACATGCTCTGCCGCATGAGCGCCGCACATGATTAAAGCCGCCAATGGGTCTGCTGCACCTGAAAAGCGAAGTTCATCGAGGCTGAAAAGAGCCAGGTCCGCTTGCATTGACGGGGCGATCTGGCCTATATCGTTGCGGCCAAGCAGATCAGCGCCGCCTTTGCATAGCCAGTTCAGGCAATGATCTACTGTGATGCGGTCAGCGCCATAGTAAAGACGTGCCAGCAGTAGCGCCTGCCTTGCTTCCTGTATTAAATTAGAGCCATCATTTGACGCAGACCCATCGACTCCAAGACCGATTGGGCTGCCGGCTGCTTCGATATCTAGCGTTCGGCAGGTACCTGAGCCAAGGATCATGTTAGAGGTGGGGCAGTGACAGATACCGGTGCCGGCCTGGCCGAGACGGTAGAGTTCCTGGTCATTGAAATGGATGCCATGAGCCAGCCAGGTGTTATTGTGCAGCCAGCCCGTGCTCTCCAGATAGTCCAGGGGACGCAGGTTAAAAACGTCCTGGCAGAATTGGTTTTCGTCTTCTGTCTCGGCCAGATGGGTATGTAGTCTGGCATTATGCTTGGCTGCCAGTTCGGCTGTATCAGTCATCAGCGATGTGGTGACCGAAAACGGCGAGCAGGGTGCCAGTGCTATCTGAATCATTGCGCCCTGGGAAGATCGATCGTGGTATTGAGTCAATAGTCTTTCACTGTCCAGCAGAATCTGGTCTTCAGTCTGGATGATTGAGTCGGGTGGTAAGCCGCCAGTTGATTCGCCCAGACTCATCGAGCCCCTGCACAGAACAGCCCGTATGCCGAGTTTTTCCGCCGCCCTGATCTGTATATCAATGCTATCGGTTAAAGCCTCTGAGAACACGTAGTGGTGATCAGAGACTGTTGTGCAACCAGATAGCAGGAGTTCAGCAATGGCCAGTTCCGAACTGGCCTTTATCGAATCGTGATTGAGGTTGGCCCAGATAGGGTAGAGGCTCTGTAACCATGGAAATAGTTTTAGGTTAGCTGCAGCTGGCAGCGCACGCGTCAGGGTTTGGTAGAAGTGATGGTGGCAGTTAACCAGGCCAGGGAGTATGACCAGCCCGGAAGCATCAAAGACTTGATCATGGCAGGTGGGTTGGCCAACTACCAGTTCCTTAATCTGGTTATCTTCAATGACCAGGCCATTAGGCGCGGTCAGCTCATTTCCCGTCCAGACCGCCAATGGGTTCTTAATCCAGGTTTTCATGGTGCTTTCTCTTTTACGCTCAATCCGCACCCCTTGAGGATAATATTGCTGATAAAACTGGCAGTTTCATGTAAAAGATCAGCATCAAATTCGGCCTTGTTAAGAATAGCCAGTACCTGCGTCTGGAAGTCAGCATAGTGCTGGGTGCTAGCCCAGATCATGAATATCAGCTGATAAGGATCTGTGTCCTGCATCTTACCTGCTTTTATCCAGTTCTGAATGACGCCAGCGCGGGCTTTTACCCAGGGTCGCATTTGACTGCGAAGGTACCCTTGTAAATGGGGTGCTCCCTGAATAATTTCACTGGCAAATAGCTTTGAGGCGGCCGGGTCATCGTAGGATTGCTGGACTTTGGTACGGATAAAGTTATCCAGCGCTTCTGCCGGGTCGTCGTCAGCGCTGACGTTTTCGAAGGGTTGGTTCCAGGTGTCGATGATCTGGTCGAGTACGGCAAGATAGAGTCGCTGCTTGTTCTTAAAGTGGTAGTGGATATTGGCTTTTGGTAGGCCGGCTCTATCGGCAATCGCCTGCATTCTCGTACCTGAATAACCATGCAGGGCATATTCTTCTTTTGCTGCCGCTAGAATCTGTTGTTTCTGAGCTGTGCGGTTATAGCCGTTAGCCAAAGTCGAGAGATGCCTTAAATGTTTTTCTAACCAAATGGACAGCTAGTCCGTGGCTATTATAATGAATTAAATTATTGTTAATACTAGGAAAAATAGAATTATTTGTTAGAATATAACGAAACCTGACTAAATGGTCAATAAATTTAAAATGGATTTTAATAAAAACAGATGTTAATAAAAATACACCTTAATGAAGATAAACCTTAATGAAGATAGACCTCAATAATGTATTGATTGATGTTTCGGTTAATGAGCAATTGACGGTGCTGCAGTATTTGCGGGACCAGGGATTGACTGGCACCAAAGAAGGTTGTGCCTCCGGAGACTGTGGAGCCTGTACTGTTTTGGTTCAAGATAAGCCCGGTGAATCGGTACTTTTAGCGGTCAACAGTTGTATCACACCGTTGTTGCAATTAGCCGGCAAGCGATTGATCACGGTTGAAGGTTTAACTACTGAGCAGGAATTGCATCCTGTGCAACAGCAGATGATCGATAATCATGGGTCGCAATGTGGTTTCTGTACACCAGGCTTCGTTATGTCTTTAGCAGGGTGGACTGAAAATCGAGTTTTTAAGCAGCCAGGAATAGTCCCGGATAGTGAAGATGGTTTGCGAGCAGAGGTGATAGAGGCGATTTCTGGGAATCTCTGTCGATGTACTGGCTATCAGCCGATTATTGCAGCAGGTCTAGCAGCGGCTGTGGAAATGAACGCTGAGCAACATTCACGACTAAGCAAACCAATGCGCAACGGTTCCGATAGCCAATTTGATGATGGCTTGCCGGGTCCAGTCATAGTCGATGAAGCCGGGGTTGAAACACCGCTTATGCTTTGCCCAAAAGACCTGCCTGAATTGGATGCGAGTCTTAAGCAATTCCCGCAGGCCAGGATTTGTGCCGGTGGTACAGACCTGTTTTTGGAAAAGACCCAACAAGGTAATGCTCTGGAGTGCCTGGTCAGTACGCTCGACATTGCGGAACTGACGAGTTGCTCGATTTCAGCAGATGCTCTAGTGATAGGTGCGGCAGTCAGTTTCGCTAATATTGAACAGTTCTGCCAGGCAATTTGGCCAGACCTTGGTCGCCTGCTGGACAGATTCGGCTCGCCGCAGATTCGTAATCGTGGCACGCTTGGAGGAAATCTGGCTACAGCCTCGCCAATTGGCGATATGTTGCCAGTTCTAATGGTCATGAATGCGACCATTATTGCCCGCTCATACGCGGGCGTGGAAAGAAACATTGCCGTTGAAGGGTTTTTTTCAGGGTACCGCAATACAGTGCTTGCAGAAGGTGAGTACATCAAGGCAGTCAGTATTGGCCGGGCTGAATTCAATGGTTTCCGCCGATATTTTAAAAATAGCAAGCGAACCATGGATGATATCTCGACGGTTATGGGAGCCTTTTACATTGACGTTCAATCTTGCCAGGTTCGTGCAGCCAGAATAGCCTATGGCGGGCTTGCAGCAACACCGATCAGAATAAAAGCGGTAGAGGCATACCTGCAGGGAAAAGCAGTCGGTGAGATCGACATTGAAAGTGCAACGGCATTGCTGAAGTCGGCTATTAATCCGCTTTCAGATGTCAGGGCATCAGCTGATTATCGTTCAGAGGTAGCGGTTAATATGCTCGAAATTGCTCTCCGAGAGCAGGCTGGTGAAGTCATTCCTTCAGTTACGGCGTTGATCTGATGGTTAGCCACGCTACTGACAAATCTGCGAGTACTCCTGCCGGCGTGTCGGGTTCGCCCGGGCAGGCGCTGGCCCACGAATCTGCGTCGAAGCATGTGTCAGGAAAGGCTATGTATATCGATGACCTGCCTTTGCCTGCCAATACTGTATATGTCAGCACCGGCAAGTCTGCTATCGCTGCAGGCCGGTTAATCCGGCTTGACCTGGAGGCTGTGCGCAACTCCCCGGGTGTTATTGATACCTTGGTGTACTCAGATATTCCTGGTGATGCGGATGTATCACCGGTTTACGAAGGCGATCTGCTATTGGTTGACCAGGACATTAGTTTCCTTGGTCAGCCACTGTTTGCGGTCGCTGCCTGTAGTCAGGAGGAGGCGGAAGCAGCGGTGCGTGTAGCTGTAATCGAGTATGAGCCGATTGAGCCGATATTGACGGTCAGTCAGGCCATGGCTGGCCAGTCTTTCCTGCTGCCTTCGCGTTGTTTTCGTTTAAATGACCTTGAAACAGGCTTGCAGGAAAGTGAAGTTCAATTAAGCGGTGAGTTATACATTAAGGGCCAGGAACACTTTTACCTCGAAGGGCAGATCAGTGTGGCTATTCCCGTTGAGGATGGCGGAGTTGAAATATACACGTCCTCGCAGAATCCGAGTGAAATCCAGTCAGCTGCAGCCGGTGTTTTAGCAATTTCCAAGCACAGTGTGCAGGTTTCAGTGCGTCGTATGGGTGGGGCCTTCGGGGGTAAAGAGACCCAGGCAGCGCCGCTTGCCTGTATAGCGGCTTTGTTTGCTGTTCGTAATGGACGGGCCGCAAAATATAGGATGCCGCGCAAGGATGACATGATTCAAACCGGTAAAAGACACGATTTTCAAAGTCGTTATCAGGTCGGCTTTAAAACCTCAGGAGAATTAACCGGGACCAGGGTTTCGCTGGCGGCCTTGTGTGGATATTCGGCAGATCTTTCAGAGGGCATTGTCGATCGGGCTATGTTCCATGCGGACAATGCTTATTTTTTGAGTAATGCAGAGATAACGGGCTATCTGTGTAAGACCAACACGGTGTCAAATACAGCCTTTCGGGGATTCGGTGGGCCACAGGGCATGCTGGCAACGGAGGCCATGCTTGATGATATAGCCCGTCGAGTGAATAAGGACCCGCTTGATGTTCGGCTGGCTAATTTATATGGCGGCAGCAAACAGGAAACGCCTTATGGTCAGCAGATAAATGAATCGCCCGTGACGGACCTCGTTAAGCAGTTGGAACGGCAGTGTGATTATCGACGCAGACGATTGGAAGTATCGGAGTTTAATGCCAGGAGCAGCTATCAAATTAAAGGGTTGGCACTGACGCCTGTAAAATTTGGCATCTCATTTACGACCACTCATCTTAATCAGGCAGGCGCATTACTGCATATCTATACTGATGGCAGTATTCACCTCAGCCATGGTGGCACTGAAATGGGTCAGGGCCTTCATACCAAGGTAGCCCAATTGGTGGCAGGTTGCCTGGGTGTTAGTGTCGGGTCAATTAACATCGGGGCATCTAGAACAGATAAGGTTCCTAATACGTCGCCGACAGCCGCGTCGGCGGGTACCGATCTAAATGGTCTGGCCGCAGTAGATGCCGCAGAAAAGCTTAAGCGGCGCCTGGCAACTTTCGCCAGGGATTATTATTCATCTGATGTGATGGATATCTGTGACGATAGAGTGCAGCTAGCCGAGACAAGCATACCTTTTGCTAGTTTTATCAATGAAGCCTATATGCAGCGGGTTTCACTGTCAGCTACTGGCTATTACAAGACGCCCGATATTCATTTTGACAAGGCCAAGGGTAAAGGCGCGCCTTTTTACTACTTTGCCTATGGCGCAGCTTGCTCCGAGGTGCTGGTGGATAAGTTAACTGGCGAGTACAAGATCACGCGTGTTGACATCCTCCACGATGTTGGCAGGTCGATCAACCCAGCAGTGGACATTGGTCAAATTGAAGGCGGTTTTATTCAGGGTATGGGGTGGCTAACCACTGAAGAGCTGTTGTGGGATGGGACCGGTCGACTAATTTCAAATAGTCCCTCAAATTACAAGATTCCGACCGCTTTTGATGTGCCAGAGCAGTTTAATGTAAACCTGTATGATGCTGACAATCCGAAACCGACCGCCTATCGGTCCAAGGCTGTAGGCGAACCTCCATTGATGCTGGCGATATCAGTCTGGTGTGCATTGCGGGATGCCTGCGCAAGCCTCGCGGGCTATTCGTTTAGCCCACCGCTGGCGGTGCCGGCAACCCCGGAACAAGTCTACTGGTCGATGCAGAAAGCCCGAACTCATGCTATGAGAAGTGAGGTGAAAAATGACGATTAGCTGGCAACAGGCCGTTCATCAATGTCATCAACAGGGCCAGGCGTTTGCAGTAGCAACGATCTTGACAACGGCAGGTTCAACACCCCGAGACGGGGGTAGTAAAATGATTATTACCAGTGAAGCATCTCATGATAGCGTGGGTGGAGGGCGTCTCGAATTGCTGGTATTGAAGCGGGCTCGTGAATTATTGGCTACAGGCGTGCAAGCTCAACTGGTAGAGCATTTTCCTTTGGCGGGTAAAGCGCAGCAGTGCTGTGGCGGCAGTGTCAGTGTTTTACTTGAAGTCTTTCCGGAAGCAAATCTGCGGATAGCATTGTTCGGAGCAGGGCACGTTGGCCAGGCTTTGGTTTCTATCCTGGCTGGTTGTGATGCACGTATTGACTGGATTGATTCTCGACAGGATATGTTTCCTGCGTTGCTGCCTGCAAATGCCGCCGTACATGTGAGCCAGAACCCGGTAGAAATGGCCAGCTTGTTGACCCGGGACCAGATAGCTGTGATCGTCACTCACGATCACCAGTTGGATTATCAATTAGTCCGGACCTTACTGGATGAAACGGAAGTTCCGTATATAGGTTTAATTGGTTCAAAGACCAAGGCTGAGCGATTCCGAACCAGGTTGGTTAAGGACAACTTACCGCAGGGCGAATGGGATCGATGCCACTGTCCGGTAGGGCTGGCTTCGATCCCTGGCAAGCTGCCGATGGAAGTCGCTGTGTCCATAGCTGCAGAGATCCTTGCGTTAGCTCCGGCTGCTGCCAGATCGTCGGTAAGCTGGAAGGCCATTAAGAAGGTATTGAGAGAGCCATGACTTTAAAAATGTTTAATGCGCTGTCCAGTGAAATTGCCCTGGGAAGCTTGCTTGAGTGTTGCCATTCCAGAGTCTGGGCTGAGCGCCTGTTGGCGCACAGACCGTTTAAAAGTTTACAGGAGCTGAATACGCTGGCTTCACAAGTTTGGTTTTCTGTGCAGGAGCCCGACTGGCTTGAAGCATTTTCAGCCCACCCGAGAATTGGCGATGTAGCAGTGTTGAGGGAAAAGTTTTCCGTCACCGCTTCGTTGGAACAGGGTCAGATTGAGGAGGCAAGCGATGCCATTTTGTTCCAGTTGGCAGACCTGAATCAAGCCTATCTGGATAAGTTCGGCTTTATTTTTATTGTTTTTGCGACCGGCAAGTCTGCTGCTACCATGCTGGCGTTATTACAGGAACGCTTACCCAACAGTCGGTCACTGGAACTTGAAAATAATACTTTAGAACAAGACAAAATTACGACTTTAAGAATTAGCAGACTTTTTCCCGAAGAAGAGAATATCGGCTAATGTCCGATGACCATAGGTTTATCTGGTAGTACCAGCGATTGAACCAAAAGCGTATGACCAATAGGATGCCCACATGAGCAACGACCCGATAACAACCCATATCCTGGATCTGGTGACCGGCCGACCGGCGATTGGTGTGAGCATTAAATTGTTCGAAGCTGAGCAGTATTTGGCCTCGGGTGTCACTGATGTGGATGGTCGGTTAGCCAATTGGTCCGGTTCAGTTGAACTTAAATCGTCTGTTTATAAGCTGGTATTTTCTGTAGGGGATTATTTTCGGGACCAGGGACACGAACCTTTTTATGAGGATATCGCGATTGCATTCAGGGCCAGTGACCTTGAGGATCACTATCATGTGCCACTATTGCTGAGTCGTTATGGATACTCAACCTATCGGGGAAGCTAGGCCATGAGCCAACGATTCGTTAGAGCCAGGGCGCTGCATTTCCCAGAGCTGACCTGCTCAGGGTTCGATTATTCTGAGGATGCAGTTCTGCATATAGAAAATGGTTATATAAAGCGCTTTGCTCCAGCACGGTCGTTCTTTAGTGACGGCTTGGAACCGGATGTCTGTGAGCATTATCCGAATATGCTGTTAATGCCGGGCCTGATTGACGCCCACGTGCACTTTCCCCAGGTTGAAATTATCGCATCTTTTGGAGACCAGTTACTGGATTGGTTGGAACATTACACTTTCCCAGCTGAAGCAAAGTTTGCAGATCAACAGTATGCGCGAGCAGCAGCGGCGGAATTTATTGAACTGCTGGTAGCTCACGGTACCACTACCGCTTTCACGTATGCTACCAGTCATTGTCATTCTGCCGATGCGCTGTTTGAGGCAGCCTTCGCTCGTTCTATGCGACTGGTCGCTGGTAAGGTCCTCATGGACAGGAACGCACCAGAAAACATTCTTGATACCGTGGCAACGGGTCAGGCGGATAGTGAGTACCTGATTAAAAAATGGCATGGCCAGGGCCGTCTTGGCTACGCTGTCACCCCCCGGTTTGCAGGTACCTCCAGTGACCAGCAGTTGCAGAGTGCAGCTGAGTTGTTTGCTCGATATCCAGATACCTGGGTGCAGACGCATCTTTCTGAAAACCTGGCTGAGTTAGCCTGGTTGCAGTCTATTGTTGATGATTTTAAGGACTATTTTTCGATTTATGAACAGGCAGGTCTAGCCACGCAACGATCTGTATTTGGTCATTGCATCCATTTAAGTGATCGTGAACTGTCGCGGCTTAAAGAGACCGGCGGGATAGCTGCTTTTTGCCCCAGTTCGAACCTCTTTTTAGGCAGTGGGTTATTTCCTCTGCAGGCGATCAGGGGCGAAGGAATACCCGTTGCCATTGGTACGGATGTCGGTGCCGGTACTAGCCTGTCGATGCTGAGCACTCTGGGAGATGCCTATCGGGTATGCCAGTTACAGAATTTTGCATTGGATCCGCTTGAGGCGTTTTATATGGCGACCCTGGGGAATGCCCATGCACTCCACTTGAGTGACAGAATAGGGAACTTCTGCGCTGGTAAAGAGGCTGATTTCATACTCTTGAATCCTGCGCGTAACGCCTTGGTAGCCAAGCGGATTAAGACGAGTAAACATATTCGGGATGAGCTCTTTTGCTACATGATGATGGGTGATGACCGGCTGGTCGAACAGACCACACTGCTGGGTGATATTCAGTTTCAGCGAGGCGCCGGTTAATGGAAGCGTACTTAATTGAATGGCTTGAGTTGATATTCAGATGGTTACATCTGCTCGCAGGCATTGCCTGGGTTGGCGCTTCCTTTCACTTTGTGTTCGTCGATAACGCGCTGGAGCCGGTTCCAGCTGAAGAAGCTAAAACTGGTTTAAAAGGTCACTTTTGGGCTATTCATGGCGGTGGGGTTTATCGTTTTTCAAAGTATCGATTAGCACCTGATCGATGGCCAGATAATCTGCACTGGTCGAAATGGGAAGCAT
The DNA here is from genome assembly GCA_018666555.1 of Gammaproteobacteria bacterium. Taxonomy (GTDB): domain Bacteria; phylum Pseudomonadota; class Gammaproteobacteria; order Pseudomonadales; family Azotimanducaceae; genus UBA9926. The sequence goes on along the minus strand of JABIZD010000034.1, from coordinate 4,151 downwards.
ATACAACCTGGCTGACCGGGACCGTTCTCATGGTGCTGGTTTATTATTATCAGAGCCAGGTATATCTCATCGGAACTGGCAAGTGGTTACAGGACCCACATTCAGCCGTAGCCGCCAGCTTGATGTTTGTGGTCACTGCTGTGGCAGTTTATGAAATCCTGATCAGGGGACCTTTGCGCCACTATCCAATGGTTTTTGCATTCATTATGGGAGGCTTGGTGTTGCTGCTGAGTTGGTTGGCGGTGCAGATATTTGCTGACCGGGCCGCCTTTATTCATGTCGGTGTTGTGCTGGGTAGTATCATGGCAGGGAACGTGTTTTTTGGCATCATACCGGCCCAGAAGCAGTTCGTTGCGGCTGTGCAGGCAGGCAGGGAGCCGGATCAAGCGGTTGCCACAGCAGCCAAACAGCGCTCGTTTTTTAATAATTACTTCACGCTGCCCGTGTTGTTCTGCATGATTGGTCACCATTATCCATTTTTATATGGACATGCAATGAACTGGTTAGCCCTGTTTGTGATCATGCTGGCAGGAGCTCTGGGCAGGCATTATTTCAACCGTCGACATCACGGTGAGAATCGTTTCGAATACCTGATAGGGGCAGCGGTTTTAGGCTTGTGTGTAATCCTCGCATTGACGGATCAAAAATTCATTTCGGGCGAGCAAAAAACAGATCAGAGCGATGTTGCCGTGCCGGCGGAGGTGTCTATTGATGATGACCATATCGAGCAGTTACTGGATGTTCATTGCGCAAACTGTCACGCTCAGGATCCTACTGTCGCAGGTTTTGTGTCGCCAGCCGGAGGGTTGGTCTTTGAAACCCTAGATCAGCTCAGACAGTCTCGTCGGACAGCTTTTATCGCGCTGACTACAGGTTACATGCCGCTTGGGAATCTTACCGCGTTGAGTAGCCAAGACCGGCAGCTACTGCTGGAGTGGCTGCGCTTACAGGAGGCTGAGTGATGATTTCTAAAGTTGACCTAGAAAACCTGAACTCGTTCACTCCAGAAAAACTGCAAATGGCTGTGGCGAAGGTTCATGATTCTCTTAGTCAGAATGGTTTTATGTTGTTAAGCAATGTCGGAGTCGACCAGGCACTGCTGGCACGGGTGTTTGAGCAGAGCCGGCTGTTCTTCTCCAGGACGGGCGATGAAAAAGAAAATTTTCTGTATGGTAGTGCAGCAGAAAATTTTGGTTACCAGGGTCTCGAAAAGGAATCATTGGATCCTTCTTCACCCAGGCCAGATTTTAAAGAGACCTTCACCATGAGAAACCTGCGCGGTCGCGGCGATCAGGATGGTAAATGGCCAAGTAGTACTTTCAGGCAGGTCATGGTCGAATTCTATGATAATTGTTTTCAGGCCGTTGCTCTGCTGCAGAGATTACTGGCCAGCAAAGCCGGGGTCGAAGCGGAGTTCTTTCACGATCTGCACTCTGGGGAAAATGTCACTTTACGATTGCTGCATTATCCAGCCATGCCGATTGAATCAGAAGGGCTGCATCAATGGGGTGCCGGTGCCCATACCGATTATGGAATGCTAACGCTACTTTTTCAGGATCGGATCGCTGGACTTCAAGTCCTTGATAGGAGCGATCACTGGTTGGAGGTCGTGACTGAGCCTGGTGAAGTCGTCGTGAATACTGGCGACTTGATGGAGCGCTGGTCAAATGGACAATACCCATCAACGCTGCATCGGGTGAAATGTAAGCCTAACCAGGAGCGTTATTCTATTGCTTTCTTCTCGGACCCTGATAGTGAGACCGAAATAGACGTGTTACCGGCGTTCCTGGAAAAAGGCAGCGAGACCAGATATCCGCCCATTAAAGCCGGCGAGCACATCCAGCGCAAGTTAGAAGCTACCCATCGCTGATTCAGATCGGGCGCTTGCTGTTGATTTGGGCGATTTGCTACCGCCGTTGCTATCCTTAATGAGTAGAAAGCTTGCCGGCTAGATTTATCTGGTGGCTGGAGGCAGCAGGATATCGGCTATTTCCGGCTTGCCTTCGCGAATTTCCTGTTCAGTTAAGCCATCGAGTTCATGCGGGAATACCAGCCACTGGTCTGTCTTGTGAATAAAGTAATCTGGCACTAGGTCCGTTACATTCTTGGTTGGTTTAAACCAGGGACAGGCTATTCGGATCGTTTCCGGCAGGTTTCTTCTGGATTTTATTTTTAACTCCTTAAGAATAGCAGCGATACTGCGCCCGGAATCAAATACGTCATCGACTATTAGCAGTTCATCATGACTGTTTACATTTTCTATGATGTATTGCAAGCCGTGTACGCGGACATTTTTATCCTGGTCATCGATACCACGATAGCTGGAGGTTCGAATTGCAATATGATCAGTTTTAATACCCTTGTAGTCCAGGTATTCCTGTACAGCAATTCCTACAGGTGCACCGCCTCGCCAAACACCGACGATAAAATGAGGTCGGAAGTTACTCGCCAGAATTTTTTCAGCGAGCAGGAATGAATCTTTCAGCAGTGCTTCTGCCGTAATAAAATGTTTTTTCATGGCGTGCACCATAGCATTGCAATACGAGTCTGTCATGACTGTGTACTATCGTGAAATCCTGTTATCGTATCAGGTGCTCAGACACCCCGCCTAAGTCGGGATTAAAAAATACGGGAACAATGCCAATGGAAGCGGTCAGAAAATATTTTGCGATTTCTCAAAGGCACTCAAGCCCGCGCACAGAAGCCATTGCAGGCTTAACGACCTTTCTGGCCATGGTCTATATAACCATAGTCAATCCGTCAATCCTCGCTGATGCGGGAATGGATTTTGGCGCTGTGTTCGTTGTTACCTGTCTGGCTGCAGCAATTGGTTCAGTCCTCATGGGGGTTCTTGGTGGGTATCCCATTGCCTTGGCTCCAGGCATGGGTCAAAACGCTTTTTTTTCTTATGTCATTGTTTTGGGAATGGGTTATCCCTGGCAGACGGCGCTAGGAGCGGTGTTTATTTCGGGCATAATCTTTGTCTTCATCAGTATCTTACCGATCCGGGAATGGCTCATAAATGCCATTCCAGTTAATTTGAAGTATGGAATTTCTGCTGGAATCGGCTTGTTCCTTGGGTTTATCGCGCTGAAGAATGCAGGCTTAGTTGTCGACAACCCCGCCACGTTTGTAAGTTTAGGGGACTTGAGCCAGGCGGGACCGCTTATTGCGTTGGCCGGGTTTGTGCTAATCGTCACGCTGAGTTCAAAAAAAGTCACTGGTGCTATTATTATTGGCATTGCCTTTGCGGCTGTTCTTGGCTGGGTTACCGGCTCCGCTGAATTTCATGGCCTGGTTTCGGCACCGCCCTCTGTTGAACCGGCATTGTTACAATTAGATATCATGGCTGCGCTACAGTTCTCCATGCTACCTATAATTCTGTCTTTATTGCTGGTTGATGTGTTTGACACAGCAGGTACCTTGGTCGGTGTTGCCAATAGAGCAGGGTTAACCGATGGTAATGGTAAATTACCGCGGCTAGGACCGGCGCTATTAGCTGACTCCGGAGCGACGGTTGTCGGAGCAGTCCTGGGTACTTCTTCTACCACGAGCTATATAGAGAGTGCTTCCGGCGTGGAATCAGGTGGACGAACAGGTCTGACCTCAGTCACGGTGGGGCTATTGTTTCTGTTATGTATATTTTTTGCACCGCTGGCAAAAAGTATCCCGGCCTTTGCAACGGCATCGGCTCTTCTGTTTGTGGCCTGTCTTATGATAAGCAGCCTGACGGAGTTAGATTGGCAGGATCAGACCGAATATATTCCTGCTGTAACGGGTGCTCTGGCCATGCCACTGGTATTTTCGATCGCTGATGGCATTGGCCTGGCCTTTATCACCTACTGCCTGATAAAAATTCTCACCGGGAAGTTTGTCAGGAGTGATATGGCTTCGCTTTTCATAGCACTGGTATTTGTAGGTAAGTTCTTACTGCTTTAGCGGTATGCCGGCCGATTAGGTCGAGTTAACTGTTTCGATTAAATTGAATTCAATCGGTTTAAATTGAATTCAATAGGTTTAAATTGAATTCGGCTGGATTGAATTCAATCGGTTTAAATTGAATTCGGTTAAATTGAATTCAATAAGTTTTGTTTAAATTGAATTCGGCTGGATTGAATTCAATAAGTTTTGTTTAAATTGAATTCGGCTGG
>JABIZD010000070.1 GCA_018666555.1 Gammaproteobacteria bacterium | reverse complement strand
GTGCAGAAATAGATTTCCGTGAAGACCTGCAAGGTTCACGATTTATTGTCACCAACCCTAATGCCAGTGCCACCTGTGGTTGCGGCAACTCCTTCTCGGTCTGAGGAGCACGGGTTATTCGCCGGTCTTCGAGCTTGCATCCAGCCCAGACTGATCTATTTGTTTGTTCAGGGCAGCTAGCTGCCGAAGATACCCACTGGTTTGTACTCGAAAGGTGTTTAACTCGGCATCGGGGATTGGATCGGCATTAGGCAATCCAACCGTTTTCGGGTTTCGATGAACCCCGCTGACCAGGAATTCGTAATGCAGGTGCGGTCCAGTTGCCCATCCGGTGGAGCCAACATAACCAATTTTCTGTCCTTGTTTAACTTTTATTCCGGCTCGCATGCCCTTGGCAAAGCGTGATAGATGCAGGTATTTGGTGACGTACTGCTCACCATGATTAATGACCAGGAAGTTGCCCGATGCCTCGTTAGCAGAGGCTTGATAAATCTTGCCGTCCCCAGCAGCGACTACGGGTGTACCTTTTCGAGCCGCGTAGTCAATTCCCCGGTGTGGTCGAACCTTTTTGTGGATAGGATGGAGTCTTCTTAGATTGAAACTGGAACTGACGTAGGAAAAATGAACTGGGTCCCGTATAAATGCTTTTTTCAGGCTCTTGCCATTTTCTGAAAAGTAAGTGTTATCGCCATTGTCTCTCTGGTACAGCAGGGCGGTGTACTTCTTGCCACTATTTGAAAACTCGGCTGCCAAAATTTTACCATCCTTGATTTTTATTCCATCAACATAATGCTCCTGATAGACCAGGGAGAATCTGTCACCATAGCGAAGGTCCAGCGCGAAACTGATGTCCCACTGAAATAGATTTGCTAATTCCATGATTAAGTTGTCGCTCAGACCGGCCTGCTTGCCAGCCTTATAGAGCGAAGGAAATTCCTCGGAAATACTGGCTGTATGGTTGGCAGTAGTGATGACCACTTGTTTCTTTAAGGTTTCAATGACAAAGCCAGATGTTTGGCGAGTCGCTACCAGCGTTGTTAAGGGGTCTATTTTATATTCAAGGCTGTGGATTTGTTCGGCCTCGTTTTGAGTGAGATTAAGTAGATTTCCAGGCACAATCCGCCTCAGGGTATCGCTGCCATTAGCTTGCAGGATTTCCTGAAGGTCCCTTGCTGGAATGTTTAACTTTGCAAATACTGCAGACAGATTGTCGTCCTGCAGAATGATATAGCTTAGTTTGGTATGTTCGGGGGTATCGTCAGATTGGCTAGTGGCATTTTCTACAGCAGGTTCAGCCTCGTTGTTATTGTCCGCTGTTGAACTCACGGGTTCCAGTTCAAGCGCCAGAGAGATGGTGTGATCGCTGCTATCTTCGGGCTTATCAGTTGGCACCATGACGCCGAGTATGAGGGTGCCTATTGCCAGCAAAGCGGCAAGTCGAAGGTTTGAGCGAGGATAGTGTCCCATATATCGTAATCAGAAGATTGGAGATGTTCTACTTGTTACAGATTCAGGGAGTCAAGCATATTAAAATGCGGCTAAAAATCAAGGGGCCTGTGCTATTCCAAGCTGTTTTTAGGGGGGTATTAGGCTCTATTGGTAATGTGGGACTCTGTGTTTCGCAGTCAGGTCAGGTATAATTCCCCGCAAACTGGTCCAGCCGTTTTTAAGTTGGATCGGCGAATCCTCGGAAAATCAATCAGACCTATTTAGGGAGATAAGGCGTTGACACTGGAATCTGAATTTTTACTGCAGGACATGAAGTCGAAAGGCTTGATTGCCCAGGTAAGCAATGAGCAGGAATTGCAGCAACATCTCAGTTCGGGTCAACGTGCCGTCTATTGTGGATTCGACCCTACCGCTGACAGTCTCCATATCGGCAATTTGGTACCCCTGCTGGCGCTGAGACGTTTCCAGCTCTATGGCCACACGCCCATTCTTCTGGTGGGTGGTGCCACCGGAATGATTGGTGACCCGGGAGGAAAAAGTAGCGAACGAGAGCTCAAGCCTGTTGAGCAGGTCAAGCAGTTTGTTGACAAAATCAGAGTACAGGCGAGCCAATTCCTTGATTTTGATTGTCAGGATAATGCAGCAGTTGTAGTCGACAACGCGGAGTGGACTAATGGTCTGAATGTGATTGAATACCTCCGGGATGTAGGCAAGCATTTCAGTGTTAACGCCATGGTCCAGAAGGAAACGGTCAAGCGCCGGCTGGAAGACGACAAGATGGGCATCAGTTACACAGAGTTCAGTTATATGATTCTGCAGTCTTTTGATTTTGTCGTTCTGTATCGTCAGTATAATTGTACTATCCAGGTTGGTGGTAGCGATCAATGGGGAAATATCACCAGCGGTATTGATCTGATCAGGCGCATGGAATCAGGTCAGGCCCATGCCCTGACTTACCCACTGATTACCAAAGCCGATGGTACTAAGTTTGGGAAGAGTGCAGAGGGTGCCATCTGGCTGGATCCCGAAAAAACCTCGCCGTACAAATTTTTTCAGTTCTGGGTGAATAGTGCTGATGCAGATGTGCTCCAGTTCCTGCGAACTTTTACCTTCCTGAGCCAGGAACAGCTCATAGAGCTCGATCAAGCACACCTTGGGCAGCCAGAAAAGAGGATTGCGCAGAACACACTGGCCAGAGAGGTGACCCGATTAGTCCATGGCGAGGAAGGGCTGGAGGGTGCTCGCAGAATTACTAGGGCGATTTTTGCAAATGATCTGGGCGGCTTATCTGAAGGTGATTTTGAACAGTTGGCCCAGGATGGGCTGCCTTGCACTAACTTACACCAGCAAACAGTTTCTCTGTTAGATTGTCTGGTGGATTCTGGATTGGCGATAACTCCCAAGGGTGAGGTGACGCGAGGGCAAGCCAGGAAATTAATTAAGTCCAACGCAGTTTCTGTTAATGGCGTTCGACAAACTGATGAGAATTGCCAGTTGACTCAGGCCGATGCCTTGTTTTCTCGTTACCTACTGATTCAAAAAGGAAAGAAGAATCATCACTTGATTACTTTGGATGGATAGACCCTTTAGCGCCCCCTAGCTGGTGCTATGGGGCAGCAGTGATCGGCTACGAAAACAACGCTGTCAGTTTGATCAGCAATTGCTATAGTTCAGAAGATGGATCAGAAGCCGGCCAGGAATATGCCAAGTGAACAGGTTGAGGAATTAATGTGTTTGGATCAGCTGGTCGACTTGTCGCTGCAGTTTCACGCCGATCTGGCGACGGCACAGACTCAAAGTGCTTATCTGCTGATTGATTTAAATTCCGCATGTTCCCACGCCCTGTACCATAGCCAGCAACTGGGAGATTGGTTGCGGCATCAGGCTGTGCCGGTGATTGGCTATTTACGCGACGAACAAACCGCGAATGCAATGACTGCGTATGTTGATCTAGTGGTTAATCGCATTACGGACCTTAATCGCATAACCACCAATATTGCTAAAAACCCGATCAGTTCGATGATACTGGTGCAGGTTTTGCGTGATACGGAACATCTCAATGTGCAACAAGCGCTGACTGTCGAGTCGCTGGGTTATTCCACTCTGCAAAGCGGTACTGAATTTGCTTCCTGGTTGAAAGGGTTTCGCGAATCACAGTTACCGACTACGGAGTCTGTTGGTTCTCCTAACTCCTCGCCAGCAGTCTTATTATCACGCCAGCAGGGTGTGTTGAAAATACGGCTTAATCGGCCCGAAACTCGTAATGCATTTTCAACGGAAATGCGCGATGGGCTGTTCGAAGCTTTTCAAATGCTGGCGATGGATGACAGTATTAACAAGGCAACTGTGTCAGGTCTGGGGGCTTGTTTTTGTACCGGTGGTGATCTGCTTGAATTTGGACAGTTTACTAATCCGGCAGATGCCCACAGGGTGCGAACCTTAAGTCTGCCAAGCCGGCTACTGGCAGAGCATATCAGTCGGGTTGAATTTCAACTGCATGGAGCCTGCATCGGTTCGGGGATAGAAATCCCAGCATTTGCTAATCGGGTTATAGCCCGGCGCAAGACCTTTTTCCAGTTACCGGAAATATCCATGGGGCTCATCCCGGGTGCCGGAGGCTGCGTTAGTATTCCAAGGCGAATTGGTCGGCAACGAACTGCGTACATGGCGCTTAGTGGTAAGCGCATCAATGCCCCAACTGCATTGGACTGGGGGTTAATTGACGCTATCGTGGATTAGTTGCCCGGCTCGCCAGGTGGCAATGACTTCAACATTGTTCAGAGCTTGCCTAGCCTGGTGCCAGTTGCGGTCAAGTAAGCACATATGCGCGACTGCCCCGGCTTCGAGGCGCCTTAGTTTAGTAGGATCCTGGAGTTCTCCGAGGAAAAGTGAAACAGCTTGTTCCGGCGTTAATGCCTCTGAGTGATTGATGACCTGTCCTCCTAGGCTGCAGCGAGAAACTGCAGCCTGCATTGCCAGCCAGGGGTTGGCTGTTCCAAAGGGCGCATCTGTGCCACCGGCAAGTCTGATCTCCTGGTCCATGAAGCTTTTGCCTCGATACAGGTAAGGGATTTCTTTAAAATTAATATCTTTAAGGTATTGGTCACCGCGTTCCAGGATGAAATTGGGCTGAGTGACAACCGCCAGACCAAGTTCGGAGATTGATTGCAGTAGATGGGGTGGAACAATGGACGCGTGTTCGATTCTATCGCCGTTGATTGATTGCGTTTTTGCGAGGACAGCCAGGGCAAATACCAGTTCAATCTCGGTGACGCAATGGAACGCGACGGACCTGTCCTCAATGTGGCTTTCAGCGATGAGTTCACAGATTTCATCGAAATCCGGTAGGTTGGCTTCCTGCAGGTGTATTTTGGTTGGGCCTATTTTGAGTCGGTCGCTGTGAGGTTGCCAGCCTAGTTTTGACAAACTGGGTTGGCCGGCAATCAAAATATCCTGAAGTAAGTTATTGTTTTGTTGTTGCGAGTTCAGGAAATCAACAATGAAAGGATCATTTTGGGGTGTCATGTCGGTAATCAGTCCAATACCAAGACCAGCCAGTTCGCGGCTTGTCCTGCTAAGGTCCGGTGGTGTGCTGGCAAGTTGCTGGCGCAGCCAAGCGTCGCTGTCATAGAGGTGCCCTGAGTCCCAGGAGAGGCCAGGGGGCAATTTCTTGTTTGATGTCGAGTTGAGAATGGCCAGGCCTTTTGAGTTGATAATCCAAAGTCTGCCGCCTCGATGCTGAATTCTGGCCGGCCTTTCAGATAGGTGCTGGTCTAACCAGTGGCGATCGATGATGCCAGCAATAGATTCGTGATAGGCCACTCCCCTGAACCAGAGATCCCCGTGGTCGTGTTGTTTTAATAGGTCGGCTAATGCGGCCTCATTATTGATCTCAGGAGGGCCACAGATAATGGACTCTGACCTGGCTGCGAGTGCCAGAAGGTGAAGATGGTGATCTGCCAGGCAGGGTAATAGCGTGCGGCCCCCGGCATCGATTACTTCTTCCTCAGTCAGCCGTGGAAGTTTCCCCATTGCGGCTATTTTAGATCCGGTGATACGAACATCGATCAACGGTGTGGTGGTGTTAGGGCTATTGAATATTTCTGCGTTTGTTATGAGGATAGTATCACCCGTTTAACCGGTGCTTTTTGGCAATAGCTTTGGCAAAGTCTGTCAGTTATTTTGATATTGCTGCGAGTCCGATATTTCCACGATTTCGATAATTTTGTTTTGTCTCGATCCGTTTTTCAATATTTAAATCCATTTTAGAGAATGTTGAAACAAACGGTTGCAGTCCTTTTTTAATGTTTGACCGGTACTGATCGAGCTTTGGCAAACAGGATGAGCAGACTGATTGTGCAGATGCCAAGACCGAAAAATTCTCTGGATTCTTCAATATAAGGTTTTCCGGGTGACATCTCAGCGAAGAGGTCTTTGGTCGTTCCAAGGTTGAACAGATCAACGGGCGCATTGGCCAGGGCGCCCATCCAGAAAGTAAGGCCTAATGTAGCCATGTAAATGATCCAGATGTTTCGGCGCCCAAATAGCTCAGCAAACCAGAGCAGGCCGCACAGGAAATAGACTAAGGACCAAGGGAAAGGATCAGGGTCATTTAATTGGAGAAAGCTAAACGAGGCAAAGACCAGTATCCATGCCGAGCAATGTAACTTTCCTGTCGCTGTCATGGTATTTCCAGTTCTTTTCAAAGGGTAATTCTACCTGTGTATTTAGCTTAGCAAGCAGAGTTTTCAGCTTCAATTAATGGGATTACTGCTGTTGGTGGGCGACCTAAGGTTCTGCTGTTGCTGCGCAGGGTGTGTCAAGTAGATTGGCCGGCTTTGGTTACAACAGGCTTTTAGGTTTCGGGCTCACTTTACTGAGTTTCGTTACCAGAGCAATTAAAGTATCTGCCAGCGTCACTTGTTTTAGGAGCAGTCGTGCAGATAGTCGAGCGCGACAAATCGAAAGGGTGGTGGAGCCAGGCGGGATCGAACCGCCGACCTCCTGCGTGCAAGGCAGGCGCTCTCCCAGCTGAGCTATGGCCCCTCAATTAGCCACATTAGAAGATCAATGCTGCGGCTAAACGTTTACAATATACCTCTCAGGTTGTTTTAAGTCAGTATGTTTGCCCAAAGAAGGAAACGCTTCTTTGCCTAAAATGACATACCTGCTACATTAATTTGTAATCTGGTGGGTCTGGGTGGATTTGAACCACCGACCTCACCCTTATCAGGGGTGCGCTCTAACCAACTGAGCTACAGACCCGATTATAAAATAACTTTGGCACCTGAGGGCGCGTATTATACGCAGCCCATTGTATATTACAAATAGGCAATCGAGTTCATGAAGGTGAGAGGCCGTTGATAACTGATGAACTGAAATCAGAGCTGCGATTATTGTCGCTTGGTGCGGCTGTCGCAGCCACTTCACGCCTTCAATCTCTGTTGAAAAAACTGGACCTGGATTATGAGTCTAAAGCAGGGAATAGGCTATCTTTAGCCTATCAACTCAGTCTCCTGGATCGTCGCCAGATTGAAGACCTGGTGGGGCCGGATGTGAGTTTACAACTCTTTTGGGAGGTGGACTCGACCAATCGTCAGGTGATGGATTGCTTGCGGCCAGATCAGACTCTAGTTTGCGCAGCAGAACTGCAGACAGCAGGACGCGGCAGGCGTGGTAAGCATTGGGTCAGTCCTTTTGCACGCAATATTTACCTTTCGGTGGGCAAGGTGCTTCCCGTCCGAATGGCCGAGTTGGGGGGGCTTAGCCTGGCTATTGGTATCGAAATTGCTCAGTTACTGCAAGACCAGGGATGCTTGAGTCTTGGTTTGAAGTGGCCTAATGACCTGCTGACACCGGAGGGTAAGCTCGGTGGTATCCTGGTGGAGTTGGGTGCCCCCGGTCCGAATGGGATACCGGTCTGTGTTGGTATCGGGTTGAATGTCGTCAAGCAGCTTCGTGGCTATAATTCAGTCGAACAACCTGTGGCTTTCCTGTCAGATTACATCAGTGTGAATAGATCGGTGCTAGTAGCAGAAATGAGTCAGAAAATTATTGCAGCAATGGAAAATCATAGCCCTGAGGCGATGAGTCGGTATCAGAGTCTATGGAAGAGGTTTAATCTGTTTGATGGTCGCCGAGTACAGGTCAGCGCTGTTGGGGGTGTAATTGAAGGCGTTGATGCAGGGATCGACCTACAGGGCCATTTGGTGCTGAAGACAGCCGACGGGATCGAGTATTGTAATGCAGGCGAGGTCAGTGTGAGGCCATTGAATGTTGGGTAGTCAAATGATCAGGATCCTTATCGTAGTCAATTTACTGGCCGCTGCTGTTTTGATTTATCAATGGAGGGATGCCCAGGTTAATGCGCTGGCGGTGCGTAGCGAAAACCGGGTTGGTCCGGTAGATAGAAGTATCTTGTTAGCTAGCGAAGTGTTTCGCTCATCCAGTGACGTCGAAAAGCTAACTGACAGTGATCTATCACGAGTCCAGCAAAATTCCGTTGCTATGGAGCCTAACCAGGGCTTCGACATTAGTTCTGAGCCTATCTGCTTTAAGCTGGGGCCTTATTTCAGTGTCTCCAGTGCAAGGACTGTCGCTAAGTCAGTGGGATTAGTTGGCTACCGGATAGAAAGTGAGGATTTTACTGATGAGAAAGTCGATTATCGTGTCTATCTGGCTCCAGCCAAGTCGATAGAGGAGGCCTACCGCACCCGCAAATTGTTGCAGTCCAGCAACATAGATAGTTTTGTTATGACCGATGGACCACTTGCACGAGGTGTTTCTTTAGGGGTGTTCTCTAGTAGTGCTTCGGCAGAGAGTTTTAGAAAGCAATCATTGATATCGGTATACGATCCGGTGGTCGGCTCGATCTCTCGGGTACAACGGAGTCATTGGCTCAAACTTGATCATCGAGACCCATCTGAGTCGGATAAATTGATAGCCCAGATTATCAGCAAGTCGCCACCAGGTAGCGTTTCCGCGCAAGCACTTTGCCACTAATAACCAGGCAGAAATAGATTTATGCAAATTGGGACGATTTTTCTTCTCTGCATCTATACCTTGAGGCGATATTGGCATAGAATCCACCCCCCTGACGTGCCGCTATAGCTCAGTTGGTAGAGCAACTGATTTGTAATCAGTAGGTCCCGAGTTCGACTCTTGGTGGCGGCACCATTTATTTTGCCGAGCCAGACGAGTCAGAGAGGAAGCAGAAAGAAACAAGCAGGAAGAAAGAAGCAAGAAAGAAAGAGAAAACAAGCAGGAATACAGGTGCAGGAAGAAATAGTAAAAACGAAGTCTTCCTAGCAAAGTGAGCTCAGCCGATGAGAAAAAGGCGAGAGAAAAGTCAGGCCTTGAATCGAGTATAGCCTGGAGAGTTTCAATTAATGATGGAGAATAGAGTATAGAAGGGCGCTGATTAGCCAAAAATCAATCAATACTGTAATAATTACGATTGACATAGGGGTAGTTCAAAGGCAAAATTTAGCGCCTCTTTTTCGGAGGGGTTCCCGAGCGGTCAAAGGGATCAGACTGTAAATCTGACGCGTAAGCTTCGGTGGTTCGAATCCACCCCCCTCCACCAAGGTGGGATGGAT